>CBFICN010000439.1:0-1007 GCA_965661045.1 uncultured Myxococcota bacterium | reverse complement strand
GCTGGTATTGTCCAATACTGGAAATGGTGTCGAGTATTTGCGTTCCATTGAAGCCGCTACCTTGGATTTACAGAACACTCAACTGGTGGTGCTTTCAGCCTGTGAGTCCGGATTGGGAGACGCTCAAAATGGGGAAGGGGTGTACGGTTTGCGCCGGGCATTGACCATTGCAGGTGCACAGTCACAAGTGTTGTCGCTGTGGCCGGTGTCTGATGAAGGTACAAAGGTCTTTATGGCACACTTCTACGAGGGGCTGGCTTCCGGATTGTCGAAGTCTATGGCATTGTACCAGGCAAAAGATGCCATGCGTCAAACCCCAAGATGGTCCAACCCAGTATTTTGGGGCGCGTTTGTGCTTGTTGGCAACCCCACCTAGAGCACATTGCTCAGGGGCGCTGATTGTTAACCATGTTGGTCAAAGCAATCTGTACATTCCCATATTGTGTTGTCGAGTTCGTATACAAGACTCCAAGGGACTTGGCGCAAGCGACTGTGGAGCCACACGGACTGGTTTTGCTCGTGAATGCCGTGGTGTCTGTCTGCACTGATGTTTTCCAAGAGGGACAGAGGAACCGTTGGAACAATCTGTTGGCCATTGCTGTCGACGCCAAGCAGGATGGTACCATCTGAGTGGAGTAGGGTGATGCTTTTCACGTTGGGAAATAGGCCGTTTGTCAACCAAGTCTTTATACTGAGTCCTTGAATGTCTGTACCGGCAACACCAATTTGTTGACCCTGTGAATCATACAATGCGACGCTACAGGGCAAAACAGTCTTTCCACTGGCCATATCTGTGTACATCGATGTACATTGGGTATCTGTCGTGTCTGCTTGTACATACCAAGGTCTGCGTGTGGGGGTGAATCCCATCTCAAAATGAGCCGTTCCAGGGTAATGAATAAACGAACCGTTTTCAAAACCGACATAGACCCAGTGTAGATCGTGGGGCTGTGTTTTAGAGAAGTTAGCGATGGCACTGTCTACATTGTCCTGATCAAAGTAGGCAG
>CBFICN010000438.1:0-1017 GCA_965661045.1 uncultured Myxococcota bacterium | reverse complement strand
GCTTCAATTTTGACGAACTGCCACTGGAAAAGCCCAAAGACACAATCCGCATCGTTTGTTTGGGTGGGAGCACAACCGCTGGTCAGAACTCTTGGCCATACTGGTTGGAACGGACGCTTGAGCAAAAAGGAATGAAGGTTGAAGTGTTGAATTTTGGGGTGGAAGCATGGACATCTGCCGAGAGCCTCAGCACCCTCATGTTTTTGGGGTTGGACTTTTCACCTGACTACGTTCTCGTACATCACACCAACAACGATGCAGCGCCGTTGATGGCACAACAATTTCGTCCGGACTATGCACATTATAGAAGACCGATTCCAATGGATAGAAATGAATTGGGAGCACTGCGCGTTCGAACGGATTTGACTTGGGCGGTAGACAGTGTCCTCATGGAAATCAGTTCGCTGTACGTCTACGGCAGTATTTGGCTGCGGGGCATGGAATCGACGCGCTATACGCTCAACTATTTGTCGACCAAAAATATCTATGTTGGAAACGACCCCAAACCAAACATTGATACATTCAAACGAAACTTAGAATATATGGCGACGCTATCGGAAGCAAAAGGCGCAGCGTTTTGGGTGGTGACGATGCCACGCGACAGTTCACAGCAAGTTGGCAACGTGGTGTTTGATAAAATGAATGAGTACACCGCGACTTGGGCCAAAGAAGAAGGATGGGGATTGATCGAACTTCACACGCAGCAGTGGAAAGACGACTGGTTTGCGGATCCAATTCACCTGACCCTTGAGGGGAAGAAAGAAAAAGGGCAGCGCGTGGCTGAAGGGTTGATGCCGTCGTTGGGTCTATGAGTCAGACAATCATTCAGCAGATCCACCAATGTCAAGTTCTGAGGTATGGCCAACGGATCAACTGTGAGAGATGTGACTTATTGAAAAGTCGCGTTGCACATCAAGATGCCATAAGGGCCGGCTGAAAACAACAGGTTGATGTCCATGACAAAGCCTTCAGAATACACCTTTGCACTGCTGAAAAACTCGCTGTTGTCTCCAGTAC
>CBFICN010000437.1:0-1025 GCA_965661045.1 uncultured Myxococcota bacterium | reverse complement strand
AGTTCGGAATCGAATCAGCCCCGTGCCAAACAACTTTGGTTGGGGTTCCTGGTCAGGATTTGTGGGTCCAAATGTCGTGGACAGAATCTGGGGACGACATGGACTTACACATGACGTACAACAACGGCAATTACAACAGCAGTGATGACTGTTATTTCGCCAACTGTAAGAGCCCAAGCAATCCTTTGGACTGGGGAACACTTGGGGATACGACAGACAACCCCCTACTGGACTTGGACGACATCTCTGGTACAGGACCCGAAAACATCAATATGGAATCCCCTTCAAACGGAACCTATACGGTTGTGGTCCATGACTATCCATCGTCTTCATTTACCGGTGGAAACAGCGTCACGGTCACAATTTTCTTGGGTGGAGCCCAAGTGTGGACCGATACCCGCGTCATCAGTGGTGAGGACACCTATACACCATTTGCTGAAATCAGCTATCCAAGCGCTACTGTGACACCTTTATAAGGACAGAAAGCCGATTGGTCTGATGGACCGATAAAATCAAGTGCCTCCACACAAGGTGAACCCAGTTTGTTCATCAAAAAGGGCTGACCAAAGTCAACCCTCAACCATCAAGAAATGACAACCCTTTCCATAATCAAACGATCATCACAATCTTCCCATCGACAACCTCAATCCATAGGGTCGAAGAAGTTCCTTGAGTTTTGTGTATTTTCCATTGGCCGCATGGGAAATGGTTAGGGATACCTTTCGATTATTTGACCGAATGAGTCGACGAATCGCCTCTTCAGACAATCCGACCAAACATTGGAACGCAAAAATGCTTCGTCGATTGACAATCTCAAATCTGACAATCAACGTACGCTTCTCTCCTTTGTCATCGGACAACAGTGACTCAACACACTTTTGCAAAGACAATTCATCCAATGTTTCGGGATAATGATGGATGAGGTTTTTTGGTGTCCCAGACTCCCCCTCCGTCTGCGCTTGATGAAACACCATGCCATTGTGCATCATCTTCAACGCATTCACCTGAACCAGTTCATTCCAAGC
>CBFICN010000436.1:0-1174 GCA_965661045.1 uncultured Myxococcota bacterium | reverse complement strand
TGTTGGACATTGTGGAAGCCGGTTCAAAAGCAGAAGTCAGCACCCAAGGGATTGCCGATGCCAAATTGTCGCGTGCACGTGAGTACGTACTCAACCAACAATCGGGTGGCCAAATGCTCAATCGCTTGATGGGTACTGGGATGGACAACTTTGATTTCTTTGACCAGTATGGCGCGGACCTGGCCAGTGTGGATACGCAGGACTTCACAGAGTTGCTGACTACGTGTCAAGGACATGAGGTGGTCACCTTGGTTGGGCCATTGGCAAACACGGAAGCACAACTCAAAGAAGCCAAGATTGAGTACACCGTTGTCGATTGGGAAGCAGAGCGCCGAGCCTTGTTGACCGATAAAGAACGCAAGAAAGAAGACAAGGCAAAAGCCAAAGCTGCAAAGAAAAAAGCCAAGAAAGAAGCCAAAAAGAAATAACGTGCTTCGTCTGGTTGTGGGTCTCAATACAGTGTATCGGGACGCCACACATCGAAAAGGGTGGGTTAGTCACCCTTTTTTGATCTTTGTTTTCTGTAGAATCCGTAATTGGAGCGTATTGCATCGACAACATTGGCTGAATCGGATATATTGGGCGTTCAACACCAACCAGGGGATGAGATGTCGTCTACTTTTTCTGATTTTGGACTCTTGCCCCCCATTCTGGAAGCGATTGCTGCCATGGGGTATGAAGAGCCTACACCCATTCAAGCCGAGGCCATTCCATTTTTGATGGCCACCCAACAAGATTTGATCGCCCTTGCCCAAACTGGAACGGGGAAAACAGCGGCTTTTTCTTTGCCCTGTTTGCACAAGATCAATCCAGAAACCATGGACTCGCAAGTGCTCATTCTCTCTCCAACCCGAGAGTTGGCCTTGCAGACCGCCAAAGAAATCAAAAAGTATGCCAAGAAGATGTCGTATCTGAAGTCAGTGGCTCTCTATGGTGGGGCAGACTATGGGTCTCAGTCTCGGGCGTTGGCCAAAGGCTGTCAAGTGGTGGTGGGAACACCCGGACGAACCTTGGACTTCATTCGTCAAGGACGATTGGACTTGTCGACGGTCAGCATGGTTGTGCTCGATGAAGCAGATGAGATGCTCAAGATGGGCTTCAAAGAAGACTTGGAAGCCATTTTGGATGAAACGCCTGAGGATAAGCAGGTGCTGTTGTTCTCTGCGACCATGCC
>CBFICN010000435.1:0-1183 GCA_965661045.1 uncultured Myxococcota bacterium | reverse complement strand
ATTGTCTATGCATCCAGTACAGCCGTACACTGGAACTACGACATACCCTATGTACACATTCGTCGTGAAGATGAAGATCGCATTGTACAATCGGGACTGCCTTATGTGATCGTGCGCCCCTGTGCCCCCTATGGTTCCAAAATACCGCACCATCAACCCAAACACAAAGAGTCCTTTCAAACATTGGTGGACTTTGTTCGCCATGCACCAGTCATTCCCGTCATTGGCAACGGCCAATATTTGAGACAACCCATTCATGCACAAGACTTTGCCAAACTGATCGCCCACTGTATAGACAACGAAGATACAGGACTGTGTTTCGATGCGGCAGGGTCAACCGCACACCCCTTCAACGAAATCATTCGAATCCTGCAGTCCAAACTGCACCGACATCGCCCCTTGCTTCACATTCCAAAACAGGCCGCAGTTTTGGGGTGCAAACTGTTTGGCAACCTTGAACCCTCCTTGGTCGCGGCAATGGATTCCTCGGAGTCTTTTGACACAACGTCCATTCAAGAACGCATCACCCTACGGGGCTTTGAAGAAGGGTGCTGGGATTTGTTGTTTTAAGTGCATACAAGTGGTTATGTGTCCATAACTGTAACGCACATTGGGAATGAACATGACTCTTATCGCAGCTTGGCTATTTGGCCCCCTTTCTTTCGCAGACGCTCCCACAGAAGACCCACACTTGTGGTTGGAAGGCGTTGAAGATGAAGAGGCCTTAGAGTGGGTGCAACAACACAACGACAAAACAGTATCCAACATCGCCCAAGACGAAGACTTTCAAACGTTGCAAGAGCAACTCAAAACAATTTATGACTCCAAGGATCGCATTCCTTACGTAACCAAGCGTGGGGATTTTTTTTACAATTTCTGGAGAGACACCGATCATCCAAGGGGTGTGTGGAGAAGAACCACCCTCGAAAACTACAAGAGTGAAGCGCCATCTTGGGAAACCATCTTGGATTTGGATGCCCTGTCGGAAGCAGAAGGAGAAAACTGGGTGTGGCACGGTGCAACCTGTCTCAAACCGGCCGAGACTTTGTGCATGGTGGCTCTGTCTCGTGGAGGAGCCGATGCAGATGTAAAGAGAGAGTTTAACACAAGCACCAAGTCCTTTGTGGAAAATGGGTTTGTACTCCCTGAAGCCAAGAGTGATGTCAGTTGGATCGATCCGATG
>CBFICN010000434.1:0-1219 GCA_965661045.1 uncultured Myxococcota bacterium | reverse complement strand
TGCTCCTCCAAGAAATGGGTTCCACATTCCCCCTCCGACTTGCATCGCTCGCTGCATCATCCGAAAGAACTCATCTTGTGCCTGTCTTGCCACATCGACACTTCTCTCAATTTGCTGACTTTGCACCGTCAACAATGAATCCAGCAAATCTGCACGTTGACGAATAATTTTCTCTAAAAAACCAACGGGGATTGACTTGGCCTTTCCCCCCTCCACCAATATCTGGGTCAGGACCTGAGCCGTGATATCTTCTTTGCTGTTGGCGTCGATGACCTGAATGCTCAAGCCTGAATGCACCATTTCTTCAAGCTCTGACAAGGTGATGTAAGAGCTGGTTGCCGTTGAATACAATCGACGGTTTCCATACTTTTTGATCAACACTTTCTCTTCTGCCATGCAGCCTCCAAATATTGCAACGCAACATTTTTTTGACACAGCGCAAAAAACACTGTACAAATTTATACATTCATCAATGTTTGTTGATGGTGGCAGTTTATACTGTACACTCAATGATAAACACACCACGATTGTTGCATTGTATCATAAAATGCCATTTTTCATGTTGCAACTGCGAAAAACATACAAAATATGGAGAACTCATGAGTCATACCAAACACATGGACACAAAACGCAATTGGACATCGTTGGCCGCATTGCCGTTTTCTTTTCGAAATCAAGACATCGACCCGTTCAGTGCCGGTCCAAGTTTTCAAGCGCTGGGAGCCAGTTTACTCACAAGACCGTGGATTCCAATGCAGAAGACCATTCAACTCACCACTGAGCAAAGTCGAACGTTGGCCAGTATATTTCTCACTTCCAAAGAAAAAGGGGTCGAAGCAGCCAAACAAGCACTCAAAAAGGATCGCCGATTCTCTGCAGATGAATGGAGTGAAAATCGTCGTTACTCGGCGCTTGCCTTGTCCTATATGTATTGGCGTCGTGGCATTATGGAACTGATTGAAGAAGCACCCGGACTCGATGAGATTACCCGACTCAAAGCCAAGTTCTTTGCTGAACAAATGGTGGATATGATGGCGCCATCCAACGTGCCTTTCCTCAACCCACAAGTCATCGAAGCAGCCAAGGAATCTCGTGGACGTTCTTTGATCAATGGATTGCGAAACTGGTTGGGCGACGTTCGAAAAGGCAACAGCGTTCCGACCCAGTCTCCAGATGGTGCGTTCACAGTTGGAAAGGACTTGGCCAACACGCCCGGAGA
>CBFICN010000433.1:0-1221 GCA_965661045.1 uncultured Myxococcota bacterium | reverse complement strand
CGGATGTCTCATCGTCAGTGCTCATGGTCGCTCCGTTTCGTGTTGTGAGCCTGTTTGAGCAAAGATTGTGCCAATGGGAGGGTGCTGATGAGACCGAAGGTGTAGATTGACGCTTGGGAAGTTCGTCAATTTTGGTGAATTCGATTGACGAAGATTTGAACCTGGTTGGCTACATCGTCGATGGATTCGAAAGGTGGTTGGTCAATTGTTCGTCAGTTTGGGTGACCAACTTTGACGAAAGGTGAAGGTCGATTTGTAAAAAATCAATGATTACAATGGTATAGATGATTGATGTCGTTGACGAATGGAGTTTGGACTTGAAACACTGTTTATTTTGGAATACCCAATCTGTATCGAAACACCATGTACGATTGGAGAAGCAATGAGCAAAATCTTAGAAACTTGGAAGCGTATTGAAACTCAATACAACAACGGTACATTTCCAAAAGACCAACTGAAAAAGATAGACGTACTCGTTTATAGCGACGACATCGAAAGCATCCGAAACGGCCTGACGCTGATGACCACCATCGCACCTGAGTATCTGTGTCGGTATGTGACATTGGATGGAGAATCGATGGTGTTGCGGGATGCTGGAAACTTTACCGCTCCGTTGTCGGCTGAACGGGTGTTGGTAGAGTCAGTGAAAGGTGAGTCGATGTGGCAGGACTTGTATGAGAGTGGTGCGTTTGAGTCGATGGCGTTTAGAGCCTTGGGTGATGTGGCTATCGAGAATCTATCGGAGAGTGAGAAGGCCTTCTGTGTGCGAATGGCGAAGGAGATGGTTCAGATCCCCGCCGGTGATTTCATGATGGGGGCATTGGAGGATGATGAGGAGGCTGATGACTGGGAAAAGCCTCGCCATAAGGTTACATTGACCCGTGATTTCTTGATGGGAAAATATGCAGTGACCCAGGCGTTGTGGCAGAGTGTGATGGGTTCAAATCCGAGTTGCTTTAAAGGTGCAAATCGACCAGTGGAGCAAGTGAGTTGGTTTGATGTGGTCGAGTTCTGCAACAAACTGTCAGAACTGGAAGGCTTAGAGCCAGCGTATACCATCAACGGTCAGAATGTGACTTGTGATTGGACTGCGAAGGGGTATCGACTGCCAACGGAGGCGGAATGGGAGTACAGTGCACGTTCTGGTCAGCGTTTCAAATACGCAGGGAGCAACAACGTAGATGAAGTCGCTTGGTATGATGACAATAGTGGAGATGAGAC
>CBFICN010000432.1:0-1234 GCA_965661045.1 uncultured Myxococcota bacterium | reverse complement strand
TCCTGCGTAGGGGAGGTGGGCATAAATTACCGAGTCCAAAGACGTAACACTGGAGCCCGTTGGGAAGTCATCGCTCCATGTGAGTACTTGCCCGGTTTCATCTCTGAGGGTGACAACGGTATCGGCATCTTCAAATTCTGAGGTGGTCACAATGCGGACGTGTTCGCCACCTCTCGCTGTGAAGGTGAAGTAGTCGACATCTCCTGCAGGGTTGATGAACTCCGTGACAGAATCTTCCCACAGCATGGAGATGGCCTCGTCCGGTGAGTTGTTTCTGTCTCCATCGACACAGTCCATTTCACCATCGACGTCTTCACAGATGGCTCCGTCTGAACAGTCTGTGTCGATTTCACAAATTGCAGTGTCTGTTGTTGTTGTTTCAGTTGTGGTATCTTCGCTTTCTGGAGATACATCTCGGCATCCTGCTAAGGCAATCCATATCAACATAGGGGCTCCTAATCGTAAGTTTCTGGTGTAAATCAGTCACAACGTTTGTTTTTAGCCTGCCACAGAATGGGCACACTGCACGCAAATTTTGACTGTTCACATGAAAGATGGTGGCAAATCAATTAATTTACCATGTCACTAGATATATCTCATTTTGGAGGCTCACCCATGACAAATGCGACACGCCCAAGAGCATTGACCGGAATTCAACCCAGTGGTTCAGCCCACATTGGAAATTGGTTGGGTGCGATTCAGCCGGCCCTTCAGTATCAAGATAAGATGGAGACTTTTTACTTTATTGCGACTTATCACGCTCTGACAACCACCAAAGATGCTCAGACGTTACGCAACAACACCCTCGATATTGCCATGACGTGGTTGGCATTGGGGTTGGAACCCTCCAAAACAACTTTGTGGGCACAGCAGGCAGTTCCAGAGGTGACCGAACTGTCTTGGATTTTGTCTTGTATGAGTACCAAGTCGATGTTGGACAAGGCGCATGCTTTTAAAGATGCCGTAGCCAAAGGCAAGAAAGCCATTTCAGCTGGACTGTACACGTATCCAATTTTGATGGCTGCTGACATTTTGGCTTTTGACACCACAACGGTTCCAGTTGGAAAAGATCAGGTGCAACACGTTGAAATGGCTCGGGATATGGCAAAGACATTCAACCACACGTTTGGCGAAACGTTGGTGCTGCCAGAATCTGTTGTGCAAGACTCTGTTGCAGCAGTCCCAGGGTTGGATGGAAACAAAATGTCAAAATCCTATGGAAACACCATTGAGA
>CBFICN010000431.1:0-1251 GCA_965661045.1 uncultured Myxococcota bacterium | reverse complement strand
GATTGGAATGGACTGCGCAAGAGACCGCCACCATTTTCAAGTCTTCAACCTCTTCTCCTGGCGACGGATTCCACGACGCCACAGCCTGACGACCTTCTGTCAAAGTTCCCGTTTTGTCAAGCACCAACGTCCCCACAGTACGAAGTCGTTGAAACACCGTGGCATCTTTCACAAAAAGAGACAGCGAAGCCGCCTTGGAAAATGCCGAGACCATGGTCGCCGACCCAGCAATTGCCAAAGACGAAGGAAACGATACAATCAGCACCGCGATGGATCGATCCAAATCTTCTGTAAAGAATAGTACGGTGGCTGCAAGGGCAATCACCACTGGCACGTAGACACCCAGCCACTGTTCTAAACGCTGAAGCACCAACGGCTTACTCTGCTCTGCCTCTTCCATCAGGGCTACAATTCGGCCCAACGCGGACTCTCCCCCCAGTTTGGAGATTTCAATAAACAACTCACCCTGTGTGTTCTCAGTCCCTGCAAATACGACGTCCCCAGCCGTCACCGATTGAAGTTTGGATTCCCCCGTCATCACAGCAGCGTTGACTTTTGAAACACCCTTTCGCACGACGCCATCTACCGGAATTCGTTCTCCAACCCGAACGCACACCGTTTGTCCCAGTTTCAAAGACTCTATGGAGACAAGTTCATATGTGTCATGGGTATCATCCCAAAGAAGCGCACGGTCCACCTGCAATCTGCGAATCTTATCAATGGCTGTATTGACCCCCAGGGCAGTGCGTTCTTCAAACAAACGACCGACATCCAACGCCAAAGGGACCAGCGTGGCTGTGACCAAATCTCCATAAGCACAAGCCGCCAATACGGCGATTGCAAGCAACTGATCAGAAGGACGCGTGTCGGAGTCGGTAAAAAACTGGCGTACGCCGTTCCATACCAGACCAGCAGCGACGATCAAAGCGGCAAAGGCTTGCATCAAATACCCAACTTGCGCCTGCTCTGGTTGCAACCAAAGCCACAGCGATGCAATACAAAGAAATCCCGCCCCCAGTAAGTCCAACAGGAGCCGTCTTGCCATGTGAGACGCAATCATTCTTCACGCTCCAACAAAATACGGTACCCTTCCGGATATCTCGAACCAATTGGCGGTGGTACAAAACGGATGTCGCCTGCACTTTTCCCGATGTCTTCTAGACGCTCTTGCAGCAAGCGACGGTACACCACTTCTGGATGACTACGCGCTTCGTCAGCCAATTGGACGAAAACAGAAGCTTCTGCTCTTGC
>CBFICN010000430.1:0-1257 GCA_965661045.1 uncultured Myxococcota bacterium | reverse complement strand
AGTGTTGTAACTTTTCAAACCCGTTTTCAAAGACCTTGTTTCCGTCGGCGTCAAACTCAGACATCATCTCGGTGTTGTCATCAATTTTGCCATTTCCGTTGACATCCCAAACTAGGAAACCATCACCAGTGCCCTTGAGCCACTCGGTTCGTTCTTCTTTAACAGCACCTGTTGATTCCCAGTAATATTGACCGATTCGCCCTCTGTGTGAACGGCCCCACTTTGATTTGTCCCAGTGTCCAACCAAGTTGCCATCGGCATCGTATATCTGCGCTGTGCTTCCCTTACTTGGATCTTCAGTCCACCGTCCAGCGCCATGTTTGTCTGTGCTTTCTTCTTTTCCAGTGTCATAGACAGCTTTTCCGCCGACAACTTTGGGCACTTGAGAATTTTGACCACCCTCATAGTACCCGGGGCGATGCCCAGGTGAGGAGCGTTTCCAGCCCGAAACCGATTGTCTGGATGGATCAATGTCAAACAGGACGGTTTCTCCATCCATTTGTCCATTCCCCAACTGTGTTCCATCGGTGGTGTCCAACTTTCCGTCTCGATTGAGATCGAAGACTAGGGGGTCTAGGCGACGTGCACCACTGGTACTGGCATCTTGGTCTTGATTGTCAAAGAAGACTTCCCACACCGCAAGTTCTTCTGTTGGAATCTTGACCACAAATTCGCGGGTTTCTGAGTCTCGCTGTCCCATAAACTCGGCCATGACTTCGACTTGTATGCGATCTCCATGGTTGAGTTTTCCAGCGGCAGCCGCTTCCGTAAAACTGAACGGGATGTTGATTGTGGGGCCTTTGCTTGGCAGTTTGTCAGTGCGATCGAAACCGTTTGGTGCGCTCCACTTGGTCGACCACGTTACGTCTTTGTTGTTTGAACTTTGGACCATGATGCTGGTACTTTGCGAAGGTTCGACCATGTAGTCACGAGAAAACAAGCTTTCAATCAAGTTGCCTTGTTTCATGGCGTCTTGACGAGCGGCGTTGCTGACACCTGCGGAAGAACTCTCATTGGTGTTTTGAACTTGTTGCGCGGCTTGTTCAGGTGCAATTTGTTGCTGACGACTGCTCATACTCACTCCTACAATAACCAAAGTTTAACACTGATTTTTGGGTTTTGACAGAGATTATTGTCGAGGTTTGATGCACTTACGTTTTGCGAAGATTTTTGTCCAAGAACTTTTCTTGTGTTGCTGTTGTGGTGCTTTCCAGATCGCCTTTCTTAGGAATTGTAATTCGTTGGATGCCAAACTCA
>CBFICN010000429.1:0-1265 GCA_965661045.1 uncultured Myxococcota bacterium | reverse complement strand
TGGCGCTCTGTGCCTGTGGTGTCATCGCCCACTCTAAACGGTCTGCGCCTCCACGATCGGGTAGTTCAAATCCCCCACCCGCCGGTTGGCGTCCCAGTTCTAACTGCTCTCCCACAGACAATGGAATGCGGCGAGAGGGTTCTCCCAAAAACAATCCCTGATATGGCTTGCCAACATTGGCAATGTATCGATATGTCAAACGTTTGACCGTCAGTCGGGCACCACTGCCAAGTGGATAGGCTTTTCCCACTTCCATTCCCTTGCTGTTCATTCGACAATCTGGCACCATCGCCACAACGGTCTCCCCGCTCAAATTAACGACCACACGCAGCAACACATCGGCGTTGTCGACTTGACCGTAACCCCACTCACCACTCTGCAACAAATCAACCGAATATCCATCAATGATGCGTGCCATTGGGACCTTGGGCAATGCCAGACCACACAGCGACAGTTCTCCACTCGCCAAACTCACCGGATCCAAAAACATTGTGGAATTGGCATCCTGACCCATCAAGGTTAGGTCTGAGCGCACGGTATCTTCTAAAAATTTCGTCGAATCACCAATGATGAGGTGTCTTCCCAAATTGCCCCATTGAGTACGATCATTGCGTGATAATGCGGGCATAACCAGCCACAGTTTGTCATTGGGGATTACCGTATTTGCCTTGGCAACCACTGCGTGAAGTTCTTCGCCATAGGCGTAGCCCACAAAAGCAACGTGCTTCCCTTTGCGCAACGGCGGTACACCTTCTCCTTTCCGACAAATGAGCACCTTCTGCTCTGCAATCAACCGTTTAAAGGCGGAAGACACTGCACACTCTCCGGCCGCCAACAGTCGAAAACATCGATGGGAGCCGTTGTCGGTCGACACCATACCAATCTCGTTCCAAGAAAGTGCGTCCATGTTCATCATGTGAAAGAACGCCTCCGTAAACCAGATTTGCCCCACTTCAAGTTGTTTGGTGAGGGATTCCACCTGCTCAATGGCCCAACCGGACCACGTTCCTGACTGTTTCCGCACATCTCCAGCAGTCAACAGCACTCGAAACTCGACACCAATGTTGAGGTTTTCAATCACAGACAGCCCAATGTCAACTGCTTGCTGAGCACTGCTCACAAAGACCCACACCCCACGACTTGTTGGATACACAGCCCCTTCGGTCTCCTTCTTGATGAAGTTTCGGATAACCGTCTGCATCCTTCTAGCGGACGGTTCGACCGTGGAATCAGAAAAAAAGTCAATCCAAACACAAGCCATAAGT
>CBFICN010000428.1:0-1295 GCA_965661045.1 uncultured Myxococcota bacterium | reverse complement strand
CCACGACGGGCGATTGTGATGATTCAAATACCGCCATATACGATGGGGCACCAGAGCTGTGTGATACCCTTGACAACAATTGTGATGGGTTGATCGATGATGCTGATCCCACTGTGATAGGTCAGGTTACCTATTACACCGACGCAGATGTGGATGGGTACGGAGATGCCGGGCAAAGTACAACTGTGTGTTTTCAACCGACTGGTACCGTCACCAATGCAGGGGATTGTGACGATATGGATGCTGCAATTTCGCCAGTGGGTACCGAGGTCTGTGATGGGCAAGACAACGACTGTGACGGATTGTTCGACGATGACGATGGTTCTGTAGTGGGCCAGGGGACTTGGTATTTGGATTCCGACGGAGATGGGTTTGGTGGTGGTTTGGCCACGGTTGCCTGTGTGCAGCCCTCACAAAACATGATTCAACTGAGTGGTGACTGTGATGATACATCCGCAACCGTTAATCCAAATGCTCAGGAAGTCTGTGATGGCTTTGACAACGACTGTGACAACCAAATAGACGATGCAGATTCTTCCGTAGATACATCAACCATGCTGACTTGGTACACCGATTCGGATGGAGATGGATATGGAACCTCGAATGCCCAACAGTCTTGTACCATCCCGAGTACTGGGACTAGCAATGCCGGGGACTGTGATGACGGAAACAGTGCTGTGTATCCAGACGCACCAGAAGATTGGGACTGTATCGATACGAACTGCGATGGCTTTGATTACCCTGTCGGCGATGGACGGGATGGTTCGTACAGCCTTTCGGGTTCGGCAACTTTTTCAACTGCCTCTACATACATCACCTCATCGATGTCTGCTGGACAAACTCAAGTATCGGTTTCGAATGCGGGCATATTTACGGTTGGTGACTACGTGATGTTTTGGGATTCCTTCGGGTCGAATGCTGGTCAGTGGAGTATTGAATATGTAGAGAGTGTCAGTGGCAACTCACTGGTGTTGGCCAATGGAGTGGATAGTAACGGAACATCCGGAAGTACATGGGCGATACGATTGCCTCAGTATACCAACGTGAACATTTCAGGTACATTAAATGCGCCAGCATACAGTGGAAGTGGTAGTCCGTTGGGTGGAATGATTGCGTTCTTATCCAATGGAACCGTCACCATCTCTGGAAATGTTACGGCTTCTGGTGATGGATACAGGGGAGGCGCTAGAACCTACTCTCAAACGCAAACGGGACAGCGAGGTGAGAGTTACAATGGTTCCTACAACCGTTCAACTTCTGCCAACTACTCCGGTGGTGGAGGTGGTCACTCACCG
>CBFICN010000427.1:0-1329 GCA_965661045.1 uncultured Myxococcota bacterium | reverse complement strand
GCCCATCGAAATGCTCTCTGGAAGAAAGCACAAGAATACCGAAGCGGCAGACAGTCCAGTTCCCCAAAGCAACATGGTGTACGATCGAACGTTGACCGTCAAAGCCGAGATCAGTGGCACCAAGAAAATGATCATGACGGGATTGAGCGTACCAAAGATACTGGCCACTGGGAAATCAGCACCAAACACACGAATTGCATAGGTTGGGAACATCAAGTGGAAAATGTAGAACGTCAGGCGAACGAAGATCAAAATCGCCAACATTCCCATGTAAATCCAGAAAGGACGCTCTTGAAAGTTTTCTTTGAGTTGACGAATTGTTTCTTCCGTTGCATCTCGCACCGATTTCATGACGATATCGAAACCGGTGTTCACCGTACCCAAAATAGAGAGTCCGGCATACACAACCCCCGTGACCGCAAAGAAGATGATCGTAGCCATAAACGCCCACAGATATTTTCCAACTGGAATCACATCAATGGCCCATTTGTGCACACCACCCAGCACCATCACATAGGAAATGGCACCCGCAATGGCTGTGGCGATCAAGGACTTCATCAATTCCCCTTGCATGATCGGGAGTCGATCTTTTCGAGTGCGTTTTAGTTCTGCACCCAATCCAGCATCCACTTTCTTTTCTTCTGGAATCATCAATCCATTCTCGGTCATTTCAGCACCGTCTCGCATCACAAGAATGGCAATGAAATCTGGAATGTTCAGGACAAAGCCCACCAAAATGATGAGCTGATAGGTGGTGAACTCGATGCCCATAATTTCGGCGCCACCACCATCACCATACAAGTCACGGAAATAGTCTGCAATCTCTGCACCAATGGCAAAACCCACATTCATCAACGTGTAGAACAGTCCGAAGGCCAACGTTGACTGCTTCATAGTGGTAAACTTCTTAATACCAACCTTGAGAACCGGACCGGTAATGGCAAAACCAATGGCCAACGGGATGAAACCGAGTAAGGTGACCGCATAGACGTTGGTGGTCAACGGCGTCAAACCACGAGAGATCAACAACGCCACAGCACCAATCATCAAGCATTTCTTCACCCCAATGGTATCGCAGACCGCACCAACCATAATGGTGATCACGGTCGAAGCGAGTGTCCAAACTGTGTAGTAAAGGTATCCGTTGGAGTCTCCCAAGGGTGCACCGTTCATCATGACGTCATTCTGCAAAAATGGCACCATAATTGAGGCCGCAGCACCGTAAGCCGAATACTCGGTCACCTTGGTGAAGTACAAGAGGTACAATTCTCTTGGAGCTCCCATCAAGCCACGAACATAATACCAAATCAATCCAAGGAAGCCCAATAC
>CBFICN010000426.1:0-1349 GCA_965661045.1 uncultured Myxococcota bacterium | reverse complement strand
GCACGGATTGAGTGTTGGACCCGACGCACCCAATGTTGTCCACGCATACATTGAGATCACCCCATTTGATTCGGTCAAATACGAAGTTGACAAAGAGACTGGTTACCTGCGAGTGGATCGACCACAACGAACTTCTTCTCACCCACCAACGTTGTACGGGTTCGTACCTCGAACCTACTGTGGCAAGCGCGTACAAGAACTCTGCCCAGGTTCAAAGTCTGGAGATTTCGATCCCTTGGACATTTGTGTCTTGAGCGAACGCCCCATTACCAAAGCTGAAGTCATCTTGAACTGCATCCCTGTTGGCGGTCTACAAATGATTGACGGTGGTGAAGCAGACGACAAAATCATTGCTGTGCTGGTCGACGACTCCATTTGGGGTGACGTCAAAGACATCTCTGAGTTGCCAGACCAACTTGTTGAACGTTTGCGTCACTACTTCTTGACCTACAAACTCAAACCAGGCCAGCCAACCACCACGCAAATTGACGTTATCTACGGCGCAGAACACGCACACCGCGTCATCAAAGCCTCTCAGGAGGACTACTTGGAAGCCTATGGTGAAGTCTTGATGAAGGATGCCCCTGACAACGAATAACCCTTGTCGACACCCACATGGATACCCTCTAGTTTGTATTGGCTAGAGGGTTTTGTTGTTTAGAATACTCAACCCTCTTTACAAATCTTTTCCTAAAGTCTATTCGTCTATTCAAAGAGAAACACACTGCGTTCAAGTTGTGTCACTCTGACACCGTGACGCTTTGCAATCCAGTGCATTGTTCGACTGTGGTAAAAGGACACGTGACTCTGTTCACGAATGTAATGCCACCCAACAAAAGCTTCTGGTTGTTGATACAAATCAGAGACTTGCGTCATCACGAAGAGTTTACCCGTTGATTGCAGCAATCCCAACAACTGCTCCCAGGATGCCTTCGAATCATGAAAGTGCTCCACAACCTCAGTACAGGTAATCAGGTCATATTGTGACTCAAGCAACCTGTCGTCGGGATAGAACATGGGGTCATAATTGTCCATGTGCCAGCCAGACTCTCCGAGTACAACGGAGATGGTCGGACCTGGGCCACACCCAAAATCCAACAGTTGAAGGCTTGAACAATCTTCCTCCTTCAACCACTCCAAAACTGGATTGGTCACCCGACTGAGAAATTTTCGATACCCCAGATCTGTTGGGGTATTGTTGTGCGCAGCATACTCCACTCGCTCTTCGTCCAGCGTGGGCCACTGACTCTCCATCAACTGAATGAGATCACAGGTTGTACAACGTAGGTACACACGCCCTTTCCACGTTGTAAAAGCGTCCGTTTGGGCTGTACAGAGTGAGCAAGTGT
>CBFICN010000425.1:0-1359 GCA_965661045.1 uncultured Myxococcota bacterium | reverse complement strand
TTACATCAACCCAACTGCCGACATACCAGCAAGCACTTAAGTCACCAAACAATACTAAAAACTCAAGACCGCAAATCAACGTTCCAACCCAGTTTCAAAGTTGAGAGTGGATGATGGATTCACAGGATGGGTGCAGGATATAAAAGTGAGGTGTACTTTTGTACCCGAACTTTTATAAACAAGCCCAGCCGAAGAATGCAGCACCGCACATCAACTTTTAGTATTCGGGGATCGGTTGTCCACCCCCCACCAACCGCCACCGTTCAGCCATATCGGTGACAAACCCAACGGCATTGGCTTCTTGGTCCAAGGTGGCTTTGAGGTGCTCAATGATGCGAATCTCGACGACCTCGTTTTCACCGTCGACCGGAATGATTTCGACCGATCCTTCCATCAACTGGATAAAATCGGTTCCTTCAATCTTCTGCCATCGAACCACCACACCAGAAACGTCGCCCTTCTCGTCTAGATTCCCAACGTGGCGCCATTCATTGGTGAATTCAACAGGAACAATGTCATCGACGCTATTGTCGACCACAAAAATGTAATCATACGTATCAGAATCCACTTCTGTAACGGTGTACTCTGCCACGGTTCGCTGATTGACATACACAAGGTCGTTTCGAAGTGCGGTCCAAGCGTCTTCCAGAGACAGATGCAAATAGCCCCTCGCATGCACCCACGCATACGCTTCACCATCTTCAGAGAATATCTCTATCTCTTCGGGATAATTGTCTCCTTCTGGCAGTCCCACGCGCATCTCTTCGAGCGGTTCCAAAGTGGTTGGAAACTCTTTGTTCACAGTCTCTTGGGACAAACAGGCTATGATGGTCCATACGATCATTTCTATCCTCCAGCCTATACTCTCTAAAGTCTACACCAAAGACACCGTTTTGACAGTCTAGACTGATCTAAACTGACTTGTCTAAACTGAAAAGCCCCAGCAAATGCCGGGGCTCTCAGCACCATCAAGAAAAATTATTTGATTTCTTTGTGGACGGTGTGGCGACGCAAGTGTGGATTGTACTTTTTCAATTCCAAACGCTTGGGGGTGTTTTTCTTGTTCTTCATTGTTGAGTAACGAGAAGGAGGCTTACCCAATCCGCGTGCTTCTGTACATTCCAATGTGATCACTTGACGTGCTTCTTTTTTCTTTTTGGCCATGATCGCTCCCGATGTCTGACGATTTCAATAGATTCGATGATTATTTCTTTGCGAACTTGCGACGGAACTTGTCAATACGTCCAGCACGGTCAACAGTTTTTTGTTGTCCAGTGTAGAAAGGATGAGACGCACTAGAGATGTCGAGCTTGTACAAAGGATACTCTTTGCCATCTTCCCAAACGATGGTTTCTTTGG
>CBFICN010000424.1:0-1391 GCA_965661045.1 uncultured Myxococcota bacterium | reverse complement strand
TAAACTCGATGACGATTCGGAGTTGATGATCAAAAATTGTACGTCGGAAGAAGACGCCATCACATTGGCAGACCACTGCACAGACTTGATCAACAAGGCCGAGTCTGGAGATGAAGATTCGGAAGCAGATTCTTCAGAGGATGAATCTTCTGAGGAGGAAGACTCAGATGAGGAATCTTCAGATTGGGACAGTGAGTAATCATGGTATTTCTTCCACAGGGAAAAATCATCAACAACCCAGATTCAGTAAAACTGATCAAGGTATTGCCCACAACGTTGAATGGAGAGTCCTTCTTTGTTGTGGCCATCAAACTTGATGATGATTCTGAGTTGATGGTAGAGCGGTGTGCAACCCGAATGGAGGCGGAGAGCATTGCCGATCAGTGCTGTCGATTGCTCAATGGTGAAGAGGTCGAAGACGTTCCTTCTTTTGTCGAAAGTGAAGAGTCTGAAGAAAATGAGGCGTCCTCCGACTGGGACGATGCAGAAGATTTAGGCGATGTAGAGGGAGCGCAGGAAGCGTCAAATCCCGTGCCATCAGAGGAAGAATCCAGTTCCTTTGATTTTTCTGACTCGGATTCGGAATCTGAAAGTGCGAAACCTGCAGCCTCAAAGAGTGAGCCCGAAAGTGAAGACGAGTCTAGTTCATGGGATTTATCGGATTCAGGTGAGGATGCAGAATCCGACAATCAATCTGACGTGAGTCAGAATGCCAAACGCCCGGTGATTCAACAACCCTTTGTCGAAGAAGAGTCGATTCAAGAAGAGTCCACACCCAAAGCCACGGCAAAAAAGAAGAAAAAGTCTACCAAAGCAACGGTGGCTACCAAGAAGGCAAGCAAGAACACATCCAAAGGTTCTTCAAAGGCTGTAGAAACAGCAACGCAAGAGCCCGTAGAGGCAGTGACTCCAAAAGACATACCCCGCGTCACAGCCTTCATTGAAGACGATTCGGACGAGTGGGTGCCCGACAACGGATTGGATGATTGGTATGATTGAGATAGAAAAAGTTTATCATTTTACACACTTCAACAATTGAGAGGTACAAACAATGTTGGTCAAATTGGTTTCCGGAGCGAGTGTCAACCCAGACACCCTCAAGCACATTTACATCGAGCAAAAAACAGTGGGTGGCAAGAAAACGTGGATCGTTCAACTGAAACTCGACGACAACACGATTCATCCAATTGCGTACTATTCCAAAAAAGATGAGGCGATGGCTTGCGTCAAACAATGCGTCGAGAATATCAACGCAGCAGAATAGTAGACTGCATAGATCAGTGAACAAAGTGAAGAGGGGTTTGCCCTCTTTATTTTTTTTGTCAAATTTCAAAATAATTAAAATAATTAAATAGTATTTTATGGATTGTGGAAAACATTCCAGAATTTTC
>CBFICN010000423.1:0-1407 GCA_965661045.1 uncultured Myxococcota bacterium | reverse complement strand
AAGATCATCAAGCACAGCATCCTGTTGATTGATGAAATCGGTTTTGAAGCCTTCACTTTCAAGAAACTGGCTGTTCGGATGGGGTCAACAGAAGCTTCTGTGTATCGGTATTTTGAAAACAAACACATGCTGTTGCTGTATTTGGTGTGTTGGTTTTGGGAATGGGTCAATTATTTGATTGACATCAACACCAAGAACATTAGCGATGCGACCCAAAAGTTGAAAATAATCATTTCAACGATGGTCTTTGCCTCGAAAGAAAATCCATCCATCGAGTATGTGAATGAAAGCGTTCTCCATAGAATCATCATTGCTGAGGGTGCCAAAACCTATCACACCAAGTCGGTAGATTCAGAAAACAAAGAAGGGCTTTTTCGAAGTTACAAAGATCTTGTCGACAAAGTCTCTCTAGCCATATTGGACATCAAACCCGAGTTTGAGTATCCACGTGCATTGGCCTGTAATTTGTTTGAAATGGCCAACAACCACATTTACTTTGGCAAACACCTTCCTCGACTCACCGATGTGTCTGTAGAGGGAGAGGATTATGACGAAGTTGAACAGATGTTGGAATATTTCGCTTTCACGATGCTTGGAGTGCAAAGCTGAATTCTGGCCGCTCGTTGAACGAACTTTGTTTTGAACAACCTGTTTGAAGTGACTCAAACTCAAGAAACCGTTGAGTTAGTCAAAGTAGTTGTAGGTAAAGTCCATGGTGATGTCACAGGGAAAGTCCATACTGTTGAGTTCGGCAAGGTCTTCACAGTCTGGACCTTCACACAAATGGTGCTTGTTCAGCACACCGGTAATACGAACTTCTGAGTCTACAACACCACTGATGGTGTAGGTCTCTGTTATTGTAGAATCTCGGACGGGAATTGGGAGAATCAAATCTTCACATTGAAAGACATCGCCTGTCACCGTACAGGTGTTCGGTATTTCAAAGCCGTCTTCCAATACCAAGGTGAAAACATAGTTGTTTTCGACCAGTTTATCGACGTCATACCTCAACAGTGCCAAGTCCAGTGTGAGTTCATCTAGACTTTCTTCTGGCATCCCGCAGGTATCATTTGTGACCGATAGACTCGAAAATGCCCAAGTACCTTCACTCAGTGTTTTGTCTATCGCTTCCAATCCTGTATCGAAATCCTCTATAGTAGAATCTGTATCTTCTTCAGGTCTGCTTTCAATGGTTGGCTCTGCAATGGTCTCAGTATTGGAACAGGCAAAGAGGATTGGCAACGATGTGATCCACATTGGGCCCTCCCATGGAGTGGTTTTGTATCTTTTTACTATAACCAAATCAAGTGAGAACTTAAGTTGGGCTATGCCTGGTTTTCTTTGGAAACTGGATAAATTGTGTTTGTACCCAATCTCTTTAAGCAACCTTGTTGAGTCGTTTTGGAG
>CBFICN010000422.1:0-1423 GCA_965661045.1 uncultured Myxococcota bacterium | reverse complement strand
AGACTCATTCTGGAGGGGATGGCTTCGAGTGGGTTTCGCATCAACACAATGATTTTTGATTGCGGGAAGACCGTTTGTAGTTGCGGCAGAATCCTAGAAAAACGTGGATTTTTTCCCACGTAGAGTCCGTTGCCACGTTCACGTTGGAGCTTCTTTTGTACACAGGCTCGATACCACATCAGCGTTTGAAACTGTGCCTCTGGACTCCAAAACTCAAACTCTTTGGGCATCCCTTCTGGTCCGATATCGATAAGGGTAGGGCTATCATTGATGCACATGTCGGAGGCATATTGACTCCAAAGAACAAATTCATCCTCTTCGGGTTCGTTCAATCGCACTTTGTGTATGTTGTCCAAGTGCCCCAAGAATCGCTGCTGTACAGAATTGAATCGCTTCAACAGCGGATGGCCAACTGTGGAGTCGACAGTGTTGAGCAGACCGATGAGGTGTTGAAATGAACTCGCGGGAAAAAGCATCTCGTGTAGATCTAGGCTGTGGGCCCAGTCGTTTCCCGCCATCAGTCGATGCAAGAACGTGGTTCCAGAGCGCTGATGACCAACAATGAACACACTGTTGTCGAGTTGTGGTGTGGGTATCGTTGAGGAAAACAATCCGTCAATACCCCAAGCCAGCTGATTGAACGCGTAGACACCCAAGTGAAATCCAATCGATGGACAGGTGGACAACAAACCATTTTGACGCACCATCACCCGTTGTTTTTTCCAGAAAATATCCCATCGAAAAGGAGTGACAAACCTAGGGTGTAAATGAGCCAGTTCAGTGGTATTCATGACGGGATCTCCACTACTCACTCGAAGGTGTTGGAGTGGAGGTGAGTGTGTGCCAGTTCTCGCAGCGCTTTTTTGTCGAGTTTGTTTTGTCTTCCCGTAACGGGAAATTCTGCAACGCCGATACAGTAGTCGGGTGCTGCTTGGTGACCACACACTTCGACGGCTGCTGCTTTCAACCAATCTGCTGTCCGTCGTTCTGTTGACGCCCATTCTACAAACACCACCACGTCTTCATCTTCTCTATTGTGATTCCAGATTCCGACCAACGCGGTGTGTCGTATGAGTGTACAGTTGGCTTGGGCATTGAAATGAGCGATGAGCTGCGCTTCATAGGTTTGAGGGTAAATATTGAACCCATTTCGGATGATCATGTCTTTGATGCGCCCCTCGAGCACCAGCATCGTGCGGCCTTCGAAGTCGACCCACCTTCCAAGATCACCGGTGGACAGTCCAGCATCGTTATCTCTTGGTGGCTGACCAAAATATCCTGTGTAGAGCGACGGGCTGTGCACAATGATTTCGCCAATCGTAGACTCCATCTGCGAAGTGGACTCGGAAGCGATGTTATAAGGTGTATCGGAATCCTGCTGAAGGGGGACAATCTCAACCGTCAACGCATCGAGTACTTCTCC
>CBFICN010000421.1:0-1442 GCA_965661045.1 uncultured Myxococcota bacterium | reverse complement strand
AGACCTTTCCGTTCATTGATACAGATGGTAACCCCAAGGTCATTTTGTCTCGGATGGCTTCGGCGCACCGACGCGATGAAGTGGCACACTTTGCTCGTTGGTTTGAGAACAATGGCTATACTGTCATTCGACATGTCGATCCACCCATTGAGTTTGAAGGCATGGGCGATGCGATTTGGCATCCACGGCGTAGACTGCTCTATGTGGGGCATGGTTTTCGGACTCAACAAGGCGCATTGGAACGTGCTGCTCGGTGTATTGAGTGTGATGTGGTAGGGTTGGAACTGGTAGATCCACACTTTTACCATTTGGATACGGCGTTGAGCGTGATTGATGAAGAGACCGCTCTCTATGTTCCCACTGCCTTTACCGACGAAGGACTCAAAGTATTGAAGCATCAGTTTTCGAGGTTGATTGAAGTGCCCTTGGAAGAAGCCAAACGTGGATTTGTAACCAACGGTCATTCACCCGATGGAAAGCATTTTATTGTGCATGAAGGCAACACTGTCACAAAAGGTCTGCTTGAACAGTTTGGAATAGTAGTGATTGAAGTCAGCACATCGGAGTTTTTGAAAAGTGGTGGCTCTGTTTTCTGTATGAAAATGATGCTGTCATAGTTTAGGCTTCGACATTCAATCGATTGAATATACAGATTGTACGTTGCTTTTGATTGCTACAATGGTGTGAACTGGGTTGGAACACTCGGGTCAGTTGGTTAGGTTAGATGTCAAATTCACTAAGGAGTATAGAATGTCTATTCGAAGTTCATTGTCATTGCTGTCGTTTTTGTTGTTGGCTTGTTCAGGAGATGAGCCCAAATCGGAAGATACTGGGGCTGTTCTTGCACCGGAAGAGGTGGACAACGACCAGGACGGTTTTACCGAGAATGAAGGAGATTGCGACGACTTCAACAACACCATCAATCCGGATGCCGAGGATGTACCTGACAATGGAATAGATGAAGATTGTGATGGGGAAGACACGGTTACACCAGAGGCGACCGTGGACAACGATGGCGATGGGTTTTCTGAAGCCGATGGGGATTGCGACGATTCGGATGCCAACATTCATCCTGGAATGAGTGACATACCGGACAACGGGATTGATGAAGATTGTGATGGAGAAGACGCCACAACCCAAAGTTCGGTCTTGGACATCGCCGATGTAGAACTTGGTGAATTGATTATTACGGAGATTATGGCCAATCCGGATGCCGTGGAAGACTCGGTTGGGGAGTGGTTTGAAATTTTCAACAACGGCAGTCAGTCAATTAATATAAACGGTTTGGAGATTGCCTCCGATGAAGGAATTGAACACACCATTTTCGATGATATCGTATTGGACGCGGGGGAGTACTTGGTCCTCGGCCGCAAGGTGGATACCGGACTGAATGGCGATGTGGCAGTAGATTATGAATATGGTACCGATGTGCAACTCACCAA
>CBFICN010000420.1:0-1448 GCA_965661045.1 uncultured Myxococcota bacterium | reverse complement strand
TTGGTTTGTGGCCACACCAGATCCTTGAAAAGAACCTCAAGTACCGCAAAGATCTTTGGCAGCCCTTCTCCGCATACTGGTCCCGCTTCATGAAGCAAGGTGTTTCTTATCCAGAACCGTTTTTTGGATGCTTCGACGGCATGCTCAAACACGCCACCACGGGCTTACAAAAACGTGGGCTGGGAGAAGAAGTCTATCTCACCCCACTCATCGAACGGATTGAAAGCCAGTACGAGCCCCACCGTGACTTGAGACGCGCGTACATTCTAGAGGGCATCGAGGGACTGATTCAAAAAGTGGTCATTCAATAGACAACAAACGAACAATGACCATCCAGTCGATCAAGTATCCCTCGCGGACTCCCACTGAAACTTGCTGAGGTTTCGAATATCCGGATCAAAGGTCATTCCAATGAACCAAATGCGGCGACCGGGCTCAGCGTATTTCTCGATGTACCCACGTTCCTTGATTTGTTCGATGGGGTCTTTGTGGCTTTGATCCATTTTGAATTCAATCAAAAACAAATGGTGTTCCCACCTGAGACTCAGATCCACACGCCCCATGTTGGTGGTGTCTTCGGCCTGCAAGTACACACCCAACATCGAAAACACCGAATAAATCAACGAAGCCCAGTAGCCCTCATATTGATCCATTTTCGAAAACTTGTACCAATCAAAGGGGATGCTCGCCAAGAACTGCTTGATGGGGGCTTCGAGCAGTTCGGGTTTCCCTTCGAGTACTGCACGGGTCATCTGCATTTGTAAGTGATTGGGCAATCGACGGGGTGCGTTGGTGTGGAGAAACAAAGATGCCATACTCACTTGCACTTCTAGATTTGGATATCCGAGTTTGAACTGCGTAAGACCAGTTGGAAATTCAATCACTTCCTTGATGGTGAGGTAGCCCGTCTGGAAAAAGAACCCTTCCATGACCAAGTTGTTGTGGTCGAACTTATTCAGTAAATCATCGGTGGAATAGTAATTCTCAAGTTCCGGCAACGATACGTGCGCCTTTTGGAGGAGTTGCAGTAAAAAATCCGGCGTACCAGTCTCAAACCAATAGTTTTTGAACTGACGATTTTCTAGATAGAGCAGAACGTCAAAAGGATTGTAGACCTTCTCACCCAAGAAATTGTAGCCATTGTACCAAGTTTTGACCTTCTCCAAATCCACACCATCGAGCCAATCGACAAAGTCACGCTGCAAGTCATCTTGGGTATATCCACAGATATTGCCATATCGAGGGTTGAGAGAAATATCTTGAAGGTTGTTCAACCCAGAAAACACCGACACCTTTGCAAACTTAGAGACCCCAGTCAGCAACACCAGTCGGAGAGATTCTTGCTGAGATTTCAACACCGAATAGATATCTCGCAGACCGTCTCGCATGACCTCTGCCGCCTCTGGATTGGTAAAATTGTCGAGAATGGGCTTGTCGTACTCATCCAC
>CBFICN010000419.1:0-1482 GCA_965661045.1 uncultured Myxococcota bacterium | reverse complement strand
CAGATACAAGGCGTCTATCCAGCCCCCAAAGGGACTCGAAACGATATTCTGGGACTGGAAGTAGCGGGTCGGGTCATTGAAGTGTGTCCGAGTCTATCTGAAGAAGAACGAAGTCGATGGTTGGGGGCTTCGGTTATGGCATTGCTACCTGGGGAAGGCTATGCCTCTGAGGTTGTTGTAGATATTGGCTGTATTATCCCCATTCCATCCAATTTATCAGTGATACAAGGCTCGGCGATTCCTGAAGCCTTTTTAACTGCTTACGATGCTCTTTGGTGTCAGTCTGGTATACGTACCAGCAGTCGTGTACTCATTCATGCGATTGGTTCAGGTGTCGGAGATGCGGCAAGACAGTTGTGCGTGGCCAACAACATTGAGGTGTTTGGAACCTCTCGGTCTTCCAATAAGTGCGAACGGCTTACACAATCAGGTACTCCTGTGTATCAAATACGACAGGGTGTATTTCCCAAAGAACTGCCCAAAGCGGATATTATCTTGGACTTTGTCGGTGCTGCCTATTTCCAACAAAACCTCAAACAGCTTACTGTGAACGGTCATTTACAGGTTGTAGGTTTATTGGGAGGTGTGCAGAGCCAAATCAATTTGGGATTGCTGTTGGCCAAGAAACTGACCATCCGTGGAACAACACTTCGGTCTAGAAATGGGATGGAAAAAAAGAGGCTCGTTGAAGCCTTTGTTCGTGATGTGCTTCCACTCTTTGAGAGTGGGGCCATTCATCCCACCATAGACAGAGTTTTTTCATGGAACAATGTGTTGGAGGCCCACGACAGAATGAGGAAGAATTTGAACGTGGGGAAATTGGTTGTCACCATCTGAGAAGAGATGCGTTCAACTAGAATACAGCGATCCACGTTATTGATGAAAGGATTCTACCCATTGCAAAGCGGCGTCTAGGGTATCGTGAACGGCACCACGCTCGTGCTGGGTCAGAAAGTTCACTTCGTATGTTGGGGAGAATGGATTGCGCATCAATCCGACTGTTGAGCCCATGGCGAGTGGCAGACTCAAGTCCAGTTCAAAAATGTCTCCAAGGACAGTCATGGTTGTCCAATCAGCATCGTACTGAGATAGGATGGTGCTTAGGATGCGATGATATTGGGGTCGTTGTACATAAATTGGACGGTCTAGACTTGGAATGGTCAATGTTGCTGGCATTCCTTCTAGGCTGTCACCAATGACGTATTTTCGGGCTGAACCCACGACGCGGTCGACCAGCCAGTCAAAATTGATACCGTGTTGTTCACCGAGCAAACGAATCTTGTTTTGTACGGGAACGGTATGAGAGTTTGTCACCACAACGGTGTACAACGGTTTTGCACCTGTTTCCAGGGTTTTCAATCGTTGAAAGAATTCGGCCGCGCCTGGTCGAAATACAGTGGCCGTCTTTTGATAATTGTACTTGTACAAGATGCGATCGAGAATGCGGTCTCGGTCTCCGTCATTTGGAAACGCGCCCACTTT
>CBFICN010000418.1:0-1496 GCA_965661045.1 uncultured Myxococcota bacterium | reverse complement strand
ACCGTTCCAGTCCACCCATCGACAAAAATACTCTTGGACCGGCCGCCATGCCAACGTTCAAGCGATCCGATTCAGACTGCACCACGTCCACAATTGTAAATGACTCGCCGTTGACCAACAGCGCATCCCCGACCTGTAGATTCAAGCGCTTTAATAAAGAGCGTTGTACAACGACAGCATCTTCAGTGAGTTGCGTTGATAGAGATGCTCCAGACGCCAACTCCACTTCCCCATAAAGCGGATAACCATCACTCACTCCTTTAATTTCGGCAAGGACAGAGTCATAGGTTCCACTCGACACCATCGACAACATTTCCAGTGTTTCAGATGTTTCATATTCTGTTGAAAGGTCTTGATATTCAGTCGGGAAAGGGTGAACCGACTGGGTTACAAAATCTGCCGCCATCAAGGGTTTAGACTGGTCTTGAATTGCCCCTCGAATAGAATCGGCCAAACTGTGTACACCATTGACTGCACCGACACCAATTGCGATGGCCAACAGCACCACCCACAAACGATGGCCCAAGGATCGAAACTCTCGAGCAATCCACCGTGTCAATCGTCCGTTCATGTTCGCTCACTCAACGTACCGCCACTCATCACAAAAATGCGATCCGCCTTTTCTGCCAACTCTAGATCGTGTGTCACCAATACCACGGTGGTGTTGGTTTCTCGTTGCAAGTCAAAGAGCACTTCTTCAACCACGCTGCCAGTTTCTTGGTCTAAATTTCCGGTGGGTTCATCGGCAAACAAAATTGGTGGGGCCGCCACAAAGGCTCGAGCAATGGCCACGCGCTGTTGTTCACCCCCAGACATTGTCGCTGGTTTGTGATCCAGTCTATCTTGGAGCCCCAGTCGAGTCAGTATATCGGTTGCCTTTTGAATGGCCTCGTTGTAGGACAGTTTGCCCTGCAATTCGAGAGGAAACATCACATTTTCCAAGGCTGTATACTCTGCGAACAGTTGAAAGGATTGAAAAATGAACCCTAGGTTTTGACGACGGAATTGCGCTCTTCCTTCTTCATTCAACTCATGGAGAGGCTGATCCAATAGCCATACGCCTCCAGAGTTTGGAACATCCAAGCCCGCCAGCAAAGACAACAGGGTGGATTTTCCGGAACCGGAAGCCCCAACAATTGCCACAAACTCTCCTTGGGATACATCAAACGAAACATCGTTGACCGCTTGAATTGTGGTTTCGCCAGATGGGAATGAGCGACTCAGCCCTTTGACGGTTACAGGTGTAGACATACGCATCTCTATGGAAGTGAACATGTGGACATTTTTACTCTGCCTCTCTTGTACCGTACAAAGCACGCCAGACCAAACGTCAAGCAAGATTGCTACAGAAACGGTCTATGAATCATCCAAAACGCCTTCAAAATCTGACGCAAGTGCCAAAGATAAGCCGAAGATCATCATTTTGGGAGACAGTCTCACCGCTGGATTGGGATTGGACGTCAACCTCGCGTACCCAGCCCTCGTTGCCAGCCAGC
>CBFICN010000417.1:0-1503 GCA_965661045.1 uncultured Myxococcota bacterium | reverse complement strand
TGGATGTAGCAAACTTTTTTATTCTTCGGAGATTCTTGAAATTTAAGATCCGCTCTCAACTTTGAAATTGGGCTGGTTTGTGTGCCGGTAGTTGGGTGGGGATGGCAGTTTGTTTCTATGACTTGGGTGTTTGCTAGTATGTCGATGTTTTGGTGGATTTGGCAGTTTGTTTCTGTAACTAGGGTACTTGCTGGTATGTCGATAGTTGGGTGGATTTAGCAGTTTGATTTTGGCATACCGAACTTTCTTATCCCAGCGATGCCCTTTGAATCTATCACCATTCACATCCTTAAAAATGTGCTTTTTATACTTTGATCACACTCAGTTCATGTATCCAGCACCAAAGATGGTGTGCGCACCGATGACTCGACTGATGCCGTCGTTGTGGGGCATGCTTGCAGTGCTTTCGTAGACGCGGGTAAATTGTATGTAGACCGCTTGCTCCACCATCCAAGTGTGGTGGATGTTTTGAAAGGTGAAGGAACCAGAGTCGTCGACGTTGCAGATGACGTCAGACACAATAAAGTTGTTGCTGTTGGCTTGAAACATTCGGATTTCAATCCAGTCAGCACCACTGGGGGTCCAACTGAAGGTTTGGGTTCGGTTGACCGCTTGAAGGGTTGCCGTGTTTAAACTTGGTGAGATCAGCGGACTGCGCTTCGATGCACGGGCATACTGGGGAACCGTCATGCCGTCCAATACCCCACCAGATACACTGAGATCATAGAAGGCGTTGTCGGGCACCATCGATGGATCCAAATCTCCAGCATACTCGTAGAGGTAATAATTGACCGAATTGGGATCGTTGGAGGCGCGGGACAGTGGAATGGCACTGGTGCCGGTCATCGTCAGAGCGTCTGCTCCCACGTCCACAACTGTTAGATTGCCACTGAACTGGTAAAAATCACCGCCATCGACCACACCGTCTCCGTTGATGTCATCGTTCAGCCCGTCACCATTTGCATCAATGCCGTTTCGTGCGCAAGTATTGAGCGCAGGGGTACTCAATTGCCAGAAGTGTATGTTCACAGGGGTGGTAAAGGCTGTCCACATGTGGGCGGTGGGGTCTGGAACGACACCCCCATTCCAGTATTGACCGATGTACTCCACTTTTCCAATCACCCCAATGGTGGAGGTTTTGCCTAGGCCATCTTCAAAGTACACGTAGACATCATCGGCGATTCCGTATCCGTCGTCCATGTCGACCCGCACTTCTACTGGACCATCGACCGCAGCAGAAGGGGCGTTGACCCGTATGAGACTGCCGTTGTTGGACACAACGGTCCCTGGATAGCCTCCAAAACTGACGGTGGCGTCACTGGTAAAGGGCCCTCCCATAATAGAGATGGTGTCCCCACCTGCCGTTGTTCCATAGAGGGGCGTCATTGATGAGATCAGTGAGTCGATGTATTCTGCGGTGTCAGTGTCTGTGTTGCTATCGGTATCATTGGTGTCCGTGACGTCCGTGTCCGTGTTGCTGTCGGTATCTGTGTCGGTATCGGT
>CBFICN010000416.1:0-1528 GCA_965661045.1 uncultured Myxococcota bacterium | reverse complement strand
CTCAGATTATGCAAGATCGCGTCAAAAACAACGATAAAATCAAAATTCACTGGCATACATCGGTGATTGATGTGCTTGGAGACAAGGTTGTCAACGGGGTGCGTGTCATCAACAATCAAACCAAAGAAGAGCGTGACATGGCTGTGGAAGCGTTGTTCCTTGCGATTGGGCATACACCAAATTCAAAGCCCTTTGTGAAGTACATTGATCACGATGAAAATGGGTATTTGATTACAGTGCCTGGTTCTTCGAAGACAAACGTCGAAGGTGTCTTTGCGTGTGGCGATGTTCAAGACCATGAGTATCGTCAAGCAGTAACAGCCGCAGGTTCTGGCTGTATGGCTGCTTTGGATGCTGAGCGCTGGTTGGATACCCAAGAGTAAATTCAAAGCGTTGTGCAAGACTCATTCTGCGGAATGGGTCTATTCTTTTATCTAAATTACTTTACATAACTTATATCATTAAGATTTCCATTCTATCCTATAGAATTTCTTCCTTGATTCAATTACGACTAGACCATTAGATATATGGGAGGACATTATGTCGAAGAAGATTGCGGTCGTTGGTGGTGATGGAATCGGACCAGAGGTCATTGCTGAAGGGTTACGGGTGCTGGAAGCGTTGACACCCGACTATGAACTCGAGCACTTTGATCTTGGGGCAGACCGATATTTGCGTGACGGCACAACGATGCCCGACGAAGTTATGGAACGCTGGCGCAACGAGTTTGATGCGATTTTCTTGGGTGCGTTGGGTGATCCACGTGTGCCGAGTAATGTCCACGCCAAAGAGATTTTGTTGGGTGCGAGGTTCAAATTGGACTTGTACATCAATCTGCGTCCAATTCGTTTGCTGGACCCGAGCAAATGTCCACTCAAAGACAAGGGCTGTGACGATGTCAACTTTGTTGTGTTCCGTGAAAATACCGAAGGGTTGTACACTGGAATCGGTGGGCAGTTCAAACGCGGAACCCTTGACGAAGTCGCCATCGAACAGGAGATGAATACCCGCAAAGGGGTTGAGCGCATCATTCGGGCGGCTTTTGAATATGCCGATAGACATGGCCACACCAAAATGTGCATGGCCGACAAGGCGAACGCGATGCGTCACGGGCACGATTTGTGGCAACGTGTGTACAAAATGGTCGCGTCGGAATACCCAAACATCGAATCCAAACACCTCTACGTTGATGTACTCACGATGGAGATGGTGCGCTGTCCAGAGCAGTTTGAAGTTGTGGTGACCAACAATCTCTTCGGCGACATCGTGACCGATTTGGGTGCGATTTTACAAGGAGGAATTGGACTCGCTGGTTCTGGTAACATCAATCCTGGAACGGTCTCTCTCTTTGAACCTGTACATGGCTCTGCTCCAGACATCGTTGGGCAACAAAAAGCCAATCCCCTGGCCACAATTTTGAGTTTGGGGATGATGTATACCCATCTTGGTCGCCCAGATTTGGAGAGCAAAATCTCGAATGCAGTACGCCATTGTTTGGAGCACAACTTGGTGACACCTGAGTTGGGTG
>CBFICN010000415.1:0-1533 GCA_965661045.1 uncultured Myxococcota bacterium | reverse complement strand
ACTTCGTCATTTGGATTCACTGAAATGGTTGTCAGGCTCAATGTTGAAGTGTTGCCGTTGATGGTTCCTGTTCCATAGGTTGCGCCTGTGGTGTTGTTGACAAAAGAGAAGGAGTAATACAGACTGTCATCGTCCAAATCTGTTGCGGTGGCTGTACATGTGAGGGTTGTATCTATGTAGACTGCATTGGGGCTGAGTGAGACAGCGTTGAGAACTGGGTTTGTATTTTCGACGGTCACGTTGTCTGATGAAGTAGAAACCATACCGGTATTTCCAGTTGCACTGGCAACACATTCGATCACATCTCCGACTTCAGTATTGCTGGCGTTGACACTGAAAGCATTCCCAGTGCCCACACTGTTACCACTGATGAACCACTCATAAACGGGCGTCACACTGCCGAACCCAGATTGAACAGCGGTGGCCGAGCAAATTAAGTTGGTTCCCGTAACGACACCGGTGGAAGGTGTGATGGTGGCTGCACTGGTAAAGCTAGGGTACTCCGAGCCAATCATGGTGGATGTGAATCCAGTCACGCTTGACCCCAGCCCGTCGGTTGCAGTGACAGTGCATTGCAACCCTTCACTTTCTTGAATTCCCGTACTCAGTAGATTCAATGTTGCTTGTGTACCAGTTGAACTGGTGGCTGGATAGGTGGCGCCAGTTGTTTGATTGGTGAATTGGAAAGTCATTGTGACATTGCCACCATCCGGATCATAAGCCGACGCAGAGCAAGTGACGACTTCATCCACATTTGGTGAGTCGGGCGTGATGGCAATATCGGAGAGCACAGGTGGTGTATTGACAGTAATGACCACGACATCTTCCCCGCGCAATCCGTCTAAGTCATCTGCACCCAAAGAGATCACATGTGCGCCGACTGACAATGTAGAAACATTGAAGGTGGTGAGTCCATTTGCGAAGGGTGAACCCGAGTAGAGTTCACCATCAATCGATGAATACCATTCAATCCACAAAGCGGTGTTTGTGTCTTCAACGTCTGAAACATTGCCTTCAAACTGTATGAGTTCGCCGACGTCATAGACAGAACCGTTGATTGGTGAGACAATACTGGCTTGTGGCGCATTGGTGAAAGATACCAACACTTGATCCGTACAGGTTGCACCAACTTCATCAGTGGCAACCATGGAAATGGTATGGGTGTTGTAACTGAGTCCATCTGCCGCGTAACTCACATCACCTTCGGTGGTCACGAGAGAATTGGTGAGAAAGCCATCTTTGTCGGAAGCCCATTCTACGGTCAATAAATCATTGGGAATATTATCATCGGTTGCGTTGGCTCTGAATTCAACGGTATCTCCCACTGCGAATATTGCGCCATCCATGGGAGACAGAATTTCACACTGTGGAATGTAGTTGTCTCCAACCACATTGATGGCGACTTCATCTGTTGTGACCTTACCAGTTGTATCCTCTGCACTTAAACGAATGACATGTTGACCAAATGAGAGCATCGTAAAGTCTGTAATTTCACCGTTGGTATCAGACTCTGTACTGAGTCCCAATCTTCCA
>CBFICN010000414.1:0-1536 GCA_965661045.1 uncultured Myxococcota bacterium | reverse complement strand
CCCTGAATGCTCACAGAGCGAATGACGGGTTTTTCTTTGACGGTCACCAACAATCGAACCCCATTGGGCTGTGCGTCAGACGATTGACGAAAGGCCTCAATGCGAATGTCGGCAAAGTATCCACTGCCGTATATCGCCTCAATGGACTGTCTTATTCGAGTCGGGTTCGCTTCATCGCCAACTGCGATGCGCATCGCTGAGCGCAAGACGAATTCGTCAATGTGGTCTTGGCCTTCAAACTGAATCTCGGTCACCACCCCACCCACGACTTGCAAAGGGGCGAAGGGGTCAAATTCCGCATCGGAAGTAATCTCTGGCAACTCGGGACCCGCGCGCAAAGCTTCAGGCACACCGTCTTCTCCGACCTCATTCAATAGAGGTTGAGCCATCGCCAACGAGCCAAGCAAACTGCTCCAGATCCACATCATCATGCCCAACTCTCCAAAACTCCGTTCACCAACTGCAACCGTTTGGAGCAAGAACGCGCCAAATTGTGGTCATGAGTTACCATAACCAAAGCACCCGTAACTTCTGTACGCAATTCCAACAAGAGTTCCAAAATGGATTCTGCAGTTTGTGGATCTAAATTCCCCGTTGGTTCATCGGCCAAAATTAAGTCTGGTTGATGGATGAGCGCTCGGGCAATCGCAACGCGTTGCTGCTCTCCCCCACTCAACTCACCGGGCCGATGGTGAATCCGATGTCCCAGTCCAACCTTTTCGAGCAATGCTTTTCCTCGTGGATGGGCCTTTTGTGGAGACACCCCAGCAATGAACAAAGGCATGCACACATTGTTGAGTGCATCGTGATCGGGCAACAAGTGGTGAAACTGAAAAATAAACCCCACACGACGGTTCCGAATCTGATCAATCTGCTGTGATGGCAATCCAAATACATTGCGCATTGTGCCTTTTGAATCTGCCAGCCACAATTCCCCCGCACTGGGTTTGTCCAAAGCTCCCAGCAACTGAAGCAACGTTGACTTACCCGATCCAGACTGGCCAACAATGGAAATGTCATCGCCACGCTGAATGGTTATGTCAACGGCTTGAAGCACCGGTATTTCTGTCCCACCCTTATGGAATACTTTGGCCAGTGCCTGGGCTTCCAAAATGACATCACTCATAGCGCAATCCCTCGACAGGGTTCATTTTGCTGGCCACCAACGCGGGATAAATCGTCGCCAAAAACGAGATGGCAATCGCAGTCAACACAACGGTGACCACCGTTTGAGGCTCTACCACAACTGGCAATGTATCCATGTAATAGACGTCGGTATCGAGTGGAAATTGATACTGGTCCAAAAAGTAGCACCCCACCAATCCAAGTATGGTACCGGCAACCGTACCGATGCAGCCAATGATGACCCCCTCGAGCATAAAGACATGTAGAATCTGTCTGGAAGATGCCCCCATCGCTCGAAGAATCGAAATTTCTCGTCCACGAGTGAGCACCACCAAAATCAATGTCCCGACAATGTTGAGAGAGGCCACCATCACAATCAGTGATAAAATGAGTCCCATCACAATCTTTTCC
>CBFICN010000413.1:0-1548 GCA_965661045.1 uncultured Myxococcota bacterium | reverse complement strand
GGTGAACGTCTGGTTCGTTCGCAGAAACACCCTCCTGTTTGCAGCGTTGGGTGTTGGTACGGCAGTCGCCCAATGTGGTCCCATCGCCTTTGTAGGTCTGGTTGTCCCCCACTTAATTCGCCTAAGCATTCAGCATTCAGGGAGGGCTGTATTGCATTGGTCTCCCCTCGTTGGGGCTTCTTTTTTGGTTTTGTGCGATGCGATTGCCAGAGTTGTACTGCCCGGTGGAGAAATCCCAGTTGGGGTGGTCACAGCGGCCATCGGTGCGCCAATGCTCATTGCGTTGATCTGGATGCACCGACAGCGCTAGACAAAGGTCAGACAACCAAAAAACAAAAGGAGAGCAACCGCCCTCCTTCATTCAACTCAATGCATCAATGAATTATTGACACGTATCGTTTTCTGTACCCGGTGTACCCAAATCTCCAGAAGGCATGGCCGAAGATGCCGCACACCAGTTGCTGCCGGTATCATTGTCAGATGCGGAGGACATTGATGGACTCAATGTCAAAGAGTGTCCTTTTAAATCTGGGAAGGCGTCGTCGTTGAACGAAACGGCGTCCAAAATTCCATCTGCATTGCTTAACGCGATAGAGTCAGCCCCATTGGACAACCCAAACGCACCGTGTGCATACACAACATCAACATCCACGCCACCATTCAACGAAGTATCGTCACTGACACCAAAAATGACGTAGGCACCGCCTGGAACGACCACATCCTCAGTCAACACAAAACTTTCTTCTTCTGTATTGGCATCGCCATCGTCCACTTCATGCACCATCAAGCCTTTGAGGTTGATTTCCATTCCACTGGCGTTCATCACTTCAAACCACTCACCATTTTCATCGGCGATTTGTGGATCTGTGCAACTAATTGCCAAGTATTCTTCACCGGCACCGTTGATTTGGGTTTCCATTCCAGTCACACCACATGGGTTCTTCATAATCTCAGTGATGACCAAGTCACCAACTGCCAACGCGTCGGCACCCGAACTGGCTTCTTCAGTATCGTTGGTATCCGTAGTATCCGTATCAGACGTGTCTTCACTAGAAGGTTCTCCGGATGGTTCCACCGCGGGTTCAACAGTCGCAGTATCGGTTTCTTTTTCTCCACAAGCCAACATGGCCAACATAAACAACATGAAAGTCTCCTTGATTAAATTCGAACTTGTATTAACCAACAATCAACAACAATACAATGAACTTGTTAAATTCTCACGGTGATTCGACACATAAGATATTTGGGCTACATCTGGAGAAAGGAGAATAGCATGCGCATTACCAAAGTATATACAAAGACAGGCGATTCAGGGGAAACTGCATTGGTCGGTGGCACTCGGGTACCCAAAAATCACCAGCGAATCATGGCCTATGGAACGGTGGATGAGTTGAATGCCATCTTGGGCATCGTTGTGGCACAGGCTCGCATCAGTGAATCTCTTTCCCCTCATTTACACTCGATAGAACCTGCTCTATTGCGCATACAGAATCATCTGTTCAACGTCGGTGCTGATCTGGCAACGCTCCCAGAGCATCGTTGGGCTGG
>CBFICN010000412.1:0-1629 GCA_965661045.1 uncultured Myxococcota bacterium | reverse complement strand
CCCATGCCCCCATGGTTGCACCAAAAAATGCGGTGTCGATGGTCCACTGTGGCGTTGGACTCCACGAAGCGCCCAAGCCCATTCCCACTTTGTCTCTGTCGACCAAAGACGGGCTCATGTAGGCTTGCTTGAGTCCTGTGGATTCATAGAAGAAGCCTTGTCGAACATTCCAAATTTGTGACACATCCCAGTCCCACCCAAGTCGAAGAGAGTAGGAGTCGGTAAAGTTGGTTGGCAGTGAGATGTCATCGGTTATGAGAGCATCTCCCAAAAACTCATTCATCTCAATGGTCATATTTACATTTTCGACATCCAGAGACTGTAGCGCACTCCAGCCTTCATAAATGGCACTGAGTTCAATTTCGAGATTGGGTTTGGGTCTATATAACAATCCACTGCGCACGATGATGGGCAAAGATGTGGTGATGGTGACATGATCGTCTTCCGTCGTTTCAGATAAGACCGTGCCATTTTCATAAAAAATATTGTTGCTGAAGTCCGCCTTGAGCCAACCAGTCGCGTCGTATTTGATCTTCGGTTGAAACATCACCGCTGCGGCAAAGCGTTCATCAAGACTTTCTGCTGTTGCAGACACATTCCAAGTAAACATACGGGCATCTTTGGTGTAGGCTTCAAACCCAATGTCGCACTGCGGGTCTTCGGTTTGACCATCGCACGGTGCGAATGGTGTCTGTAAAGCCACCTGCATGGACTGCCCAACGATCATGTAATTCCAACTGGTGCCAACCCCCACAGACAGCCATGGTTTAATTTTGTAGGCGACTGCCGGACCTGTAAAGGTATGAATCACGATAGAATCTTCCAAAGAGTATCGTTGTGCTCCACCCTTCGGATAAGCGATATCGGTTGCATAGGGTGTCGTAAAACCAATGAGGACGGTCAAGTCTGGATTGCCAAAGTCGTGAATGTAGCCAAAGTGAGGAATTGGCAACGGTGGAGCCGTGTTTTGTATGGGGTCGGTTACCAAGTCCGAAGGGTTGCCATCTTGGATTGGACCCTCTCCTGGATAGTCTTGTCGATCGAAGTAGATTTGCTGCTTGACGCCCATGATGTCAAACTGGAAATGGCTTCCTTGTATCCGCGTCAGTGCAGAAGGGTTGTACCATTGCGCCGAGATGTCGTCGGCCCCAGCGACGAATGCACCGCCGCGCCCCATCGCTCGGATACCCACATCAGAGAGGTAATAGGTAGAGGCTTCGGATACGGAAGACAGAAGCATTGGAAGTAAACCAAGAAATGACATGTGCTCACCGAGTTGGAGGACTACAATTAGTGTAATCCATAGGTTTAGCCAATGCCATAGTGAGATTGTAGGCCTAGAGTAGGCCTAGAGTATGCCCGCCGTTTGACCGTTCTATTGATTGTTCACTTGCCTGTAACATCCGAGTGTTTGACAATTTGACATCATTGACTAGAATACAGTGTTGTTTTGTACAACCAAATTGTAAACATTGAACGGAGAAAACAATGCAAGACTGGAAAAGTTTATTGTTGCTTGGTTTGCCATTGGCCTTGGTAGCTTGTGGTGACAAGGAAATTGAAGAAGAAGATACAACCTCTGAAGACACAGATGTCGAAGATACAGAAGATACAGGTGAAGAAGTCGTA
>CBFICN010000411.1:0-1633 GCA_965661045.1 uncultured Myxococcota bacterium | reverse complement strand
AAGTCGATGTGTGCCTTTTCTTCGAGCAGGGCTTCGTAGGCCTCGTCATTGATACTGGACTCACTTTCCGAAGAACTAGATTCTTCTTCATCATCCAGTGCGATTTCTACATCAATATCAATTTCGAGAGGGGCATCTTCCACTGTTGAAGATGCTGACTTTTTGGCTTTGGTCCGTTTGGACTTGTCGCTTTTTTCAACCGCCTTTAGGGCGTCTGCAAACAAGGAGTCAAGTGAGTCGGAAGAGTCTTTGTTGCTCATGGTGGTTCCTGATGGTTGAGTGTATGATGGCCGAGTTTATGATGGAGTGGGCGTGAGTGCTTCGACTAAGATCTCTGTAATCCAGTCAACGACAACCCACCCATTATCGGACAGGCAACATCGATCCTTTGTGATCGCAACTCCGGTTGTAAATATCGGATGCTTTGTGATGTGGACTGGTATGTCCAAAGTATACCCCATTCGTCCAAGTGTTGTCAGACAAATCCCTTCACGATGCCTGATTGCTGTGATTAGCCAGTCGATGACGCGTTGTTCAGGTGTTGGAATCTCAATGGTCGGAAGATCCGAGAGCCAGTTTGCCCAGTTTTTGGGATATTGTGTACGACGTCCATCTGTCCAAAATCCGTGTGCGCTCGGACCGACACCGATGTATGGTTGATTTTTCCAAATGCCTTCGTTGTGTTGTGCCTGATGGGGTGGGCGACAGAAATTAGAGACTTCGTACCGCATAAATCCAGCATTTTGTAAAGAACGGGTGATGTGGTTGAATTGCTGGATCCAAAGACCCTCTTGAATCTCATGCAGGGTTCCTTTTTGCAAGGCTTTGTATAAAGGCGTGCCTTCTTTGTATGTCAAACCATACAGGGAAACGTGGGGTGGGTTCAGTTCAAGCATTGTTTCCACATCTCGTTCCAAGTCCTCAAAGGTCTGGTTGGGCAGTCCAAACATCAAGTCCATCGACCAAGAGTCAAAACCGCTATTTTTTACCCAAGCGATCAGTTGATGCACATCCTTGGGTGTTGTTCCTCGTCCCAAGCGCTTTAGGTGTTGGCGATTGAAGGATTGTACGCCCAACGAAAGCCGTGTCACACCCATGGAACGGTAACTGCGCAGGTTGTCCGGTGAGACATCTCCAGGATTCACTTCAACGGTGATTTCGCTCGTGTTTGTGGTAGTGACTTGAGAGATGATTTTTTCAATATGCTCGAGTGGCAATAAAGAAGGCGTTCCACCACCAAAATACAGTGTTGTTGGACCTTCCGCTGGAAAGTTGGCTTGTGTGTATGTCCAGTCAATGTCGGATAGGACTTTTTTTGTCCAAGTTTCAAATGCTGGTGTGCGATCTACATAGACCGTAAAGTCACAGTAGGGACATTTGGATCGACACCATGGAACATGAACATAAATGTGATAAGGGGTGGTGTTCAGCATCAGATTCTACTAGCGATTGCGCATCATTTTGTCTATGTTGAAAGGAGCGATGTTACAAGAGCGTTACCACGGAGCCTAAGATGTCGGATGCCAATGAACATGAACCAAAGGCCAAGCAAATCCTCTCTGAATTTTCAGACCGACTGACCTTGATTGAACGTATGACTGCACGACTGCGACCGTTGCGACCACCCGTGTGT
>CBFICN010000410.1:0-1634 GCA_965661045.1 uncultured Myxococcota bacterium | reverse complement strand
GTGATGGTTGTTCCGATGGTGAAGAGTACTCGGCGTACAATACAGACCCCAACAATGTCGATACCGATGGCGATGGGGTAAGCGATTGTGATGAAGTCAAAGAGTATGGAACCAATCCAAACAATCCAGATACCGACGACGACGGCTTCACCGATGGTGAAGAAGTTGAATTGGAAACCAGTCCAACCACCAAGCAGGAATACCCAACTGGAAAGTACGTGGGTGGAGCTGAAGGGATTGCGGCTTGCTCAAGTGCTGGAGAGCAACCCTCTGGCATGCTGGCAATGTTTGCAGGACTGCTTGGATTGTTGGGCTTCCGTAGACGTCAACGCTGAATCGAATATCGAATACAAACACAATTTTTATCCGTGAGGAAATCATGATTTTATCTTTGTTGATTGGGTTGGCATCCGCCCAAGAAATTAAAGGGGGAGAAATCCCTCAGTTCAACGCACAGTCCTTTAGACCTGCCGTCGACTCGTACCAGTTTCTTTGGTTGAACGACACGTCTATGGGCCGTTCGGGAACCTTTAACTATCGAAATACCTTTTCTTATGCCAAGGCCCCCATCGCCTATCAAGACTACACTGGTGAGACCTACAATCTGTTGGACTCTGTGAGTCAGATGGATGTATCAGCAGGGTTTACAAAAGGGCGTTTGCGGTACGCGGTGTCTGCACCCATCATTTTACAAGCCACTGGGGAGTCTGTTTCTGGTGTTGTGAACTCGGAAGACCTGAGTGAGTTGGGGCTTGGGGAGATGATGGCAGATGTGAAAATGCAGTTGCTTGATCGAAATACGCACCGGATTGGAATGGCAGTGAATGCCCGTTCTTCGTTGCCAACATCAACGACCACCTCTCCTCTGGGGACCGATGGATTGATGTTTGAGGTTGAAGGCGCCATGGATGCACATTTGGGTCGATCGGTCTTGGCGATCAATGTTGGTCATCGTCAGCAACCAACAGTAGAAACAGAGTCCATCACTTGGGGGAATCAATTGTTGGCTCGTGTTGGTTATGGCCATCCGTTCAATGAAGAACGCACTTCTGGTATGGCTTTTGAGTACAACATGGCGGGACTCTATGAACAGATGAGCGGCGATGGACTGTCGATGGAAGCCATGTTGAGTGGTTGGTACGCCGTGCATGAAATCTATCAAGTTCGAGCAGGGGTAGCGAAAGGACTTTCGACTGGGATGACCACCCCCGATTGGCGTGGTGTGCTGTCGGTATCTTTCTTACACAAAACCGAAGCCGATACAGATATGGACGGCGTGGTTGACCACTCTGACATCTGTCCTGCAACACCAGAAGACATAGACGGGTTTGAAGACCAAGACGGTTGTCCTGATCCAACCAAAGTCAATGTTCTTTTAATGGATCATTTGGGGCATGAAATTCGCGATGCGCACTGGACAACAGCCGATGGTAAATTCTCAGGTCCTGGGCATACATCCTTCTATATGCAAGCCGGCACAGTGGAGATTGACATCGACGATCCACGGTACACTTCTGAACCCACCATGGTTGAAGTGACAGACCAAGAAGAACAGGATGTGATCATTGAACTTGATGCTGTGATGGGATCACTAAAAGTGGTTGTTCGCGATGAATTGGATAAGGTTATACCCC
>CBFICN010000409.1:0-1714 GCA_965661045.1 uncultured Myxococcota bacterium | reverse complement strand
AAAGGTTTGATCAGTCGTTTCGCCAGTCTTGGCAACGGCAGTTCAAGGTACCCTTCATTTTCAAAATGAACCTGCGTTCGGCCATCCTTCTCCCTCATCTGCCAGCACCCACTGAAAGAGCCATTCCCCTCTTTGATCGGTGTCCAGCGAATCCACCTCTCCGAATCACTTCTGGTGTATTGAGTGACATAGCGCACTTGAAAGTGAAATTTGTCGGTGCCCATCCGTTCCATTTCCCATCGATATTTGTCATCCCCCAACGGAACCAACTGTTCGACCTGTGGAAAATGACCAATGGAGGTTGGAACATCTGCCAAAATCTCATACACACCTTGAATCGGAGCACTGGTTGCAAAATCACGCACAACCGAAATGGGAACTCGAACACTCACATCAACCTCCAGCGATCAGTCACGAGAAAAGTATACCACGATGCCCCCAATTCTATTGAGTATCCGTTAACAAAAGGTATGTACACCACCAGACCCAATGAACCCTCCATCGATCCCAGTCGGCACTTGGACCAAGCATCCGTTGATCAATTCGTCGCCGCTCACCATACGCTGACATACTCCAATACGGTTGGCTATCTGGTTACACGAAATATCGATGGTTCAAGGAAGGTATTCACTGAGGTTCAGTTGGATAGAGAAATGGGCGTTGTACCCGACCGGTGGTATTTGGACCCCAACCGCGCAATCGACGAACAAATTGCCACCATGAACCATCAAGTCGCCGAGTATTTTGCCAATGGACAGTCGCTCACTCTGTATGGGGATGCGCTATTGTTGGATGTCGACATGAGAGAAGAGAATTTACCGATTGGTGCCACTTTGCATATCGGACAGTGCATTCTTCAAGTGACCCCAGAACCACACACTGCCTGTGCCAAGTTTCGAGACCGATTTGGTACGCCAGCATTTGTTGCCTGTGCTCGGAACAAACACCTCAACTTGCGTGGCGTATACCTGCGCGTTCTTCAAGGTGGCGTCATCCATGTTGGGAGTGCAATTACTGTGCGTACAGAACACATCGCACATTGATTACCACCAGTTGAACAAGTCATCCCCAATGTAGTCCACGGCTCCAGCCAACATCCCACTGATGCCACCCGCTTCTTTCTTCTCTTCCATGTACTCATCAATCTTGACTTGTACTTCATCAATGGCTTCTTCGGTCCACGTCGCCACTGAATCCAAGTGGTCAGAGATGTAATTGATGCTTCGAATGGACCAAATTCCACCCAATCGCGCACCATCCACCGCGTGAACACCAAAGTCGGTTTTGACACCCCCACCCAGTCCAACGGTTCCACTCATGTCACCAGAAAAGTGCACCATGCCGTCTTTGAATCCACCACTGAAACTGGCAGAGGCACCCAGTCCAGCCCGTCCTTCTACACCGGCTTTGGCATAGAGCACACGAGAGGGTCCACGCCCCATCAAGACGCTCGACAATTGTGGCCAAAACTCTTCCGGAAGTTGATCCACAATCCAGTCATCGGCTTTCCCCGGCAACGATCGAGCAAAGCGCTTGAAGTCTTCTGAATAGGCATCCCCAGATTTTCTCAGCCACTTGAACTCGGCACCAATCTCGGCACCCCCTTTCGCTCCCACAAAGGCTTCTGCACCACCTGAGAATCCAGCATTGAACTTATCAGCACCTTTCTCCAAGTCGACGTCGACTTTGCCATCCACTTCAGCCAACACTGAGG
>CBFICN010000408.1:0-1720 GCA_965661045.1 uncultured Myxococcota bacterium | reverse complement strand
ATCCGATTTGTTCAGTGGTTCTAGAAGTGTCTTCTCTTGAGAGACCACCAAGATGTTGCCCTGTACTTTGTAGGACCGGCTCTCTAAATGTGTGACCAAGGCATCTGGTGCGGCCCCAGCCAGTGTCGCTGTTAAAAACAAAATCATCGTCGTCTCACCCATACCATCAGCCCCAGTAGCAAGGGCAGGAGTTGAGAGATCATAACGGAGGATGGTGGAACTGCCAATGTTGTGCATCCGCCTTTCTGTGGCTCTTCAATCTCCGGTGGAAACAGTTCAGCATGAATGTTCAAGGCCGACACCTCTCCAAACCCATATTTGTCATGGTGTCCCTTTTCATCCGGTGTAATCAGAGGGGACTGTTCTGCCGTACGTAAGATCAGATCGATGACCTCGGCATTGCTCAAATCAGGCCGAACCGACAAAATCCAAGCGGCGAGACCACTCACGACGGGAGCGGCGGCGGACGTACCACCAAAGTTTGTTGTCAGAGATTCGTTCGGGGCAATAGAGACGGTTGCGCTGGGTGCCGCTACATTGATTGGTGGACCGAAGTTTGTATATGCGGTTGGTCGACCATAACTGTCGACTGCGGATACACACAAGATGCCATCGATGTCGCACAGTTCACCCTCCTCAACTTCTCGATTGTCATTGCCTGCAGCGAAGACAACCACTGACCCAAGACCGTTGCGGGTTTCCGTTTGCGCCCGTTCAATCACAGAGACCAGTGGTTGGGGAGCCGCGACGACCTGTGTGTACCCCCAAGAGTTGTTGATGACGGCAGCGTCGTTGGCAATGGCGTGCTCAAAGGACGCAATGTCAGACGTCATGGCTCCCACACCATCTCCAAGCATTTTGATGGGGATTAGGGTACACTCGGGGCACAGACCAACAATGCCTGCATCATTTTGTGCGGCAACTGCAATGCCCGCAACCGCAGTTCCGTGTTCATCACAAATCCCGTTGCCCCCATTCCAACAGTATTCTCCAGGGTTTGGTGAGGGGTCGATGTCGTCGTCATAAGCGTCGTACGGGTTGAGACTTTTGTCGCTGAGATCGGGGTGTGCAATGTCGATTCCACTGTCGATGATCGCCACTCGAACATCTGCACTGCCCAAGGACTCTGACCACAGTGTCGTCATGTCCAGTCGTTCGACATACCATTGCCCAGTATAGTGTGGGTCGGAAAAGTCGAAGGTTGTATAGGGGGTCTTGGGTAGAGCGACATCGACCCAGACATTCCAGTTTTGTTTTGACAGGGTTTGCGTCAGTTCCACTGCTTCTTGTGGACTGTTCACTGATATGGCAAAACTTTGTGTGCTCTTTGGACCAAGGGGCTCTAAGAACAAATTTGGATTTTCTTCAGCGAAGTCTGTTGGGGTCGTCGTTTGTAAGACAATTTTTGGCAAAACTGTGTATGGTGCATCTTCAATTTTGTAAACCGTTTCAGATAACGGTGTGACCGACAGAGTATGAAAGGGGGTAGCGTGGGCCAACGAGCCGAGAATGGATAAAACCAGTGAAAATACCATAACGAGCCTCCATGCTTTCAATTAACCCATACGGGATGAAAAGGTCATCGAAATCAGATACAAAGCAATACAGTTTAGGATTGTTTTGGTCACATCGGTGGCGTACACATAAAGATTGAATACCCAACAGGAGGGGAAACATGTGGTTGATTGGCTTATTGGCTTGTGGAGAAAAAGAAACAGAT
>CBFICN010000407.1:0-1731 GCA_965661045.1 uncultured Myxococcota bacterium | reverse complement strand
CCCTTTCAACGAGTCACACCATGCCAAAGAATCGTTCCAGAACACGCATCAGCATTCTCAAAACTGCCAAACGCCTTTTTGGAATTGGTGGCTATCAAGGTACAACCCTTGATGACGTTGCCAAATTTGCAGGTCTATCCACCACCACAATGCGGGCACACTTTGAAAACAAAGAAAGTCTGTTGTTGGAAACTCAACGCACGATTTTTAGAGAATTGCACAAGAGAATCACCGAACGAAACCAGTCATCAGAGCACTCTGTTCGAAATGCACTCGATGCACTGGACTCAATGTGGAATTCGGTTCGCGAACTAAAGAGCACCGCCCCATTTATTGTGGAAACACTCATGTTGCGAGGTGGAGAAGGACCTGTCCACGAAAAAATTCGAGCTTTTTACAAAGAATCCACCCTGCTACTCGAAGATGGAATTCGAAAAGTCTTTGCCGATCAACTGTCTGAATTGGTGATTTCTCCTGAACGAATGGCTGTCTTAATTCGCGTTCTGCTTTCTGGACTGGTTGTCGAGATGGCCGGTGCCACCACAGATGAAGAACTCAAAGAACTCGATCAAGCATACCGCGACATTCGCACGCTATTTGGAGACTTTGTTGTGATGTCGAGCGATTGGGATGTCGACGAGCATACCGACTCTGTTCCCCTACCTTGGTAACCATCCGATAGATTATCCAGCCCCATCGGAAATCAACCACGTCACCAGTTCGGGGAACAAAGCAACCGCCACCAATGCCACCAACTGAATTCCAATAAAGGGCAAGGCGCCACGATAAATGTCGGTGGTTTTGACCTCTTCTGGTGCCACTCCCCTCAAGTAGAACAGTGAAAAGCCAAAGGGTGGCGTCAAAAACGACGTCTGCAAGTTCATCGCCATCAACACCGCAAACCAAACCAGATCAATGCCCAACAGTTTGGCAGCTGGAACCAACAGTGGCAACAAAATGAACGCAATCTCGAAGAAATCAATGAAGAAGCCCAGCACAAAAATGATCAACTGACTGATGACGATCAGCCCCCACTTCCCTCCTGGCAAATTGATCAGGAGGTCTTCTATCCAAACATCCCCGTATAAGCCTCGAAACACCAAAGTGAAGGCTGTGGATCCAACCAACAGAAAGACCACCATGGTTGTCAACTTGACCGTGTCGTCCAACGCTGCTTCCAGTGCACCTTTACTCAAACGACCGTTGATCCACGCCAGCAACATCGCCCCAACAGCCCCCAAAGCTCCTGCTTCTGTCGGCGTTGCAATCCCCATAAAAATGGAGCCAAGAACAACCAAGATCAAAAACAACGGAGGCAGCAAGGCTTTGAATACCCGAGATAGCAAAGACTGCCCTTCTATCTGACGGGCTTCCAGAGGCAAGGCTGGTGCCGCCTCTGGATTTACCCAAGCGACGACAATTACATAGAGCGCATACAGTCCAGCCAAGCCAATCCCCGGTGTCAAAGCCCCCAAAAACAAATCCCCAACCGAAATGCCCATTTGATCAGCCAACACCACCAAGACCACACTGGGTGGAATAATTTGTCCCAAAGTCCCAGATGCACTGATGACCCCACTGGCCAATTCTTTGGAGTAGCCATACCGCAACATCACCGGCATAGAAATCATCCCCATCGCCACGACAGAAGCCCCCACAACACCAGTCGCTGCTGCCAATAGAGCCCCCACAAACACAACAGCCAACGCGAGGCCTCCTCTAAATCGGCCG
>CBFICN010000406.1:0-1749 GCA_965661045.1 uncultured Myxococcota bacterium | reverse complement strand
TGCCTTCTTCTTGTTTCATTCCAACAGTGCTTCTAAGCTCCACCACATCTGCCAGCAATCCTGTCATGTCGTCTCCAGTCACTTCTAAGCGAAAGTCGACTTTTCGATGATCGGTATCTTCCCCAATGAGTCCGTCACACCCAACATACTTATTGGAAGTGGATGCATTGAAGGTTGCGGTGCAGTGTTGCGTTTCACCGGCTCCTGAAGACCAAAGGCGTTCCTCCGCATAGGTTCTCAAAGCGCCCACTTTTTCTTTACACACTGCTGGAAGATCCGTCAAGACAGGGTTTCCATCCTTGAGAGACGCCAGCATTTGCTGTACGACTTCTTCAGCACGTTTTGCACTCAACAGATGATTGTCTGTGTAGAGCCCTTTCATATCAGCGTGACCAGTGATGTGTATTCTGCGAACGCCTCCGGGTTGTTCTGGATCCAGTCGAGGGCATTTTTTGTTTTCCTTCACACATTTAAGTTGTTCATGAGACCACAGCGCACACAAGTAGCGTGGGGTGAAAGATTGAAGGAATTGTAAGGACGTTGGTTGTAGGGTTGCTTGGTTTTCAGCAAAACGCAATGCTTCTTCATCAATTGAAATCTGTGCAGTCACCGGATCTGCTTGAACTGTTGGGTCTTGCTTGAACGCAACATTGATTGAATCGGCCAGTTTGGACTTCTCACCCAAAATGATTTCCAGTTTTGACGTAATTTCAGAAATCGTTTCTGTCTGGACTTCGTTGGCTTTTTTCTGAATCATGACCATGATCAGCATGACCAGCATGAATACGATCATTAGTCCTGTGGCCAAATCGGAATAGGAGACCCAAAAATTGTTCTCTTCATTCGAAGACATAGAGACTCCTGATTTTATGACAGTTTCTGAAGAAGTTTGTAAATGGCCTGGTAGCGATCCAAGGTTTGAATCTGCCGATCGTTCATATCGGTTGTGGCATCCGTAACAGCCGCAATGAGTTGGCGAAGTGTTTTTTCAGTTGCAAACAAAGAGTCACTGGCTTTTTTGACAGAGTCACCTGCGCCAGCAATGGATTTGGCGGCTGGAACAAGGTTGGCTTGAGTGGTGCCCAACTTTTGGACGATTTGCAATGCGGCTTTGCGTTCTTCTTCCATCTTGCGCTGAACAGATTCTTGGGCAGAGATTGTTTGTTGTAATGCACCAATCTGCTGTCCCAATCCATCTTTGACACGGTTGTGCCAGACGATAAGATTTTCCAGTGCGTCGGCAAGAGAGCCAAACTTTTCACTGATGGCTTGTCCGGCTTTGCTGATTTCTTCTTGGTTGGCCAGCATTTGGTTTGCTTGGTCATTCATACCGGTCATCATACTGCCAATCGTTTGTTGTTGCTGATCGGAGGCCTGCATTTGACGTTCAAGGATTTTTTGCATGGCAACGGCGGCATCCTGAATGTTGCTTGAGACAGAGGACAGTCCACTAAATGATCCTTGCATCTCCGCAATGGAACGGGCTGCATTGGCCAACGCGTCCTGCATTTGCTGAGCCGACGTGCCTTGGTTTTGAGTGGCTTGTTGTAGGTGATCCACCAATTGCGACATAGAAGATTGAAATCGGTCATTGGAGGCGACCATCTCTTGTAGAGCCGTACCCAAAGACGAGAAGTCGGCATTCATCGATTGTTGCATTTGTTTCATGAACTGTTCTACAAGTGCATCCAACCCTTTTTGTTGTTGGCTGGCAATGCTCTCTGTCATTTTATCCATAGAATCTTGTAG
>CBFICN010000405.1:0-1753 GCA_965661045.1 uncultured Myxococcota bacterium | reverse complement strand
CAGAAAAAATTCGAAAGGCTCACCCGTCGTTGATGGGATTTCTGATGTTGACAGACAACTGGACGTTGCAACAGACCCTAGAAACATACGCGTTGGGTCGTATACAACCAGACATGTCTGCGTATTCGACAGACAGCACGAATCCAAACACACGCACTCTATTGCCCTATGATGAAGCACCACTGGAGCCTGAGGTCTGTGTTGTGTCACAAGATACCATTCGACTCAATGGTGTGGAATCCGACAATCTATCTCAACGCTTCAACAATTATCGAATCGAGCAGTGGAAAGTTGGAGGGTCTTTTGGATCTCGTTTGTTCCGTGAGCACATCGATTGGTCTGTCTGGTTGCATGAACATTTCAAAGTCCCCATTTCAATGCGACTGAACATGGCACAGATGTTGAGATTGAGACCAAAGCACCCTTTTGTTGAGTTGACCCTTACCGGTCCGTTGTCCATCTCCATTCGAGTCGAACCCGCTACCACAGTGTCGATGCGCAATTGGGTCCAAAGTTTGCAACAGTCCATACAACAACTCACACGCATTTTTGCTGGGGCAATTCAACCAAAGAACTCTATTGTCCCAACCGTTTCACTGTCTCATCGACCAGAAAGCAACCCCAACGTTCAAGAACGACCTTCGGAAATCCGAACGGCTCAAGTCGGTGCCTTAGTGTTGGAATCTCTTTTTGAAAGAGAACCGGAGCCAATCCATGCACGCCTGTCATTCCTGGATCAGGTTGTCCAACAATACAGTCTACCGATAAAATGGCTTGAGACAGTACAAGACCATGCCCGACTGTGCGAACAAGATGAGAAACTCGGATGGGGAGTTTGTGTTGTCCCCAGCCGTACCCACAGGTTGTCTCAATCAATGCACGCTGCGTTGACTGTGGCTCAAGACGGCTTGGCAACCATTTCGATGGGTCTACCCATCACGAACGCATTGATGGTCACCACCATCCAGTCTCTTGTACATAGATTGACAGACATTCCCACGGATAAAATTTCCTATGCCTGCATTGGGGATCACCCTTCTCCAATGGATGACCCCAGTACACTTCGAGCGCATTGGATTCACGCAGTCACAAAACTTTGCCAACAGTACATTGAAACCAACAAAGAACACAGCGATGAACAGCACTACACACACACACATCGGTACATTGAGATGCCAACAAGTGCTTGCAGTGTGCTGTTGAGTATCGATGAAAAAGGTACCCCTTCCAGAACATGGATCGGATTGCCCTTAGACGGATATACCCACCTCACCTATGCACAAGCCGATTTGTCCGGACGTTGGATGCGGTCTTTGGGGCGTGAACAGTTGTGGCATTCTGGATCCACACCGTCTGGCTTGTTTAAAGATCTTCACACCCTCAAAACCAAAGACTCTCCAACTTTTAGTTGGAATTCCATTGAAAGTACACAACCGCCGACCACTTGGACTTCAGTCAATGGTGCAACCATGGCCGCCATGGTGAATGCACGTCGAAAAAATGGACTCCACCACGGAGCGATTCCCTTTGAGAAAAACGGTAAGTAAGCCAAAGAACGCATTCTATGATAGGATAGATTACAATTTCAGTCTGATAGACTCGGTCAATAGATGAACAATCACACTTGAACCCCAGATTACACAATGTCCACTACAAACAACGACAATTCTGACACCGTTGCCATTACTCGACCGAGTGAAGACCCTACCTCCGCTCCAAAGAGCACAAAAGTGTTGGCTGACCGTTACCACAT
>CBFICN010000404.1:0-1779 GCA_965661045.1 uncultured Myxococcota bacterium | reverse complement strand
GAGAATCGTTTTGTAAAGATGGTTGTAGAAACCTGCTATGGTCGTTTGATGGAGTTTCATTCCAAGTTGTCCCAGGCAAATGCAAGTCCAGATAAACAGAGATTTTCAGATCATTTCCTAGATGAGATTCAAAGTTGGGCAGAACCTTTACGGTCGATGCGAAAACAACCTTTGTTCAATGAAGTCGGTGTTCTTAGACATTTTGGAAAGAGTACACTCGTACTGCAGCAACGGACTGGATATCGAACGGTATATCGAGCGTGGCAAGAGCTGAAATACTATCTGGACGTATTTGCCAATCAAAGCACGATTTCTATGAAATCTGTGGCAGAGATTTATGAGGTCTGGTGCTTCTTGGAGATCAGAACGATTCTCCTTGAACGACTGCAATTTGTAGAGGTCTCATCTAGCAATTTATCACTCCAAAAGAATGCCTTCTTTGAATACCGGTTGACTGATGGTATGGCTGGTGCGTTTGAATTTGAACGACGAGATGGTCTGAAAGCAAGATTGGCACACGAGCCGATTTTTCGTTCCAACGGGAATCCCATTCGATCGTATTTGGTGACGCAACGTCCAGACGTTCTGTTGGAGGTATCTTTTCCAGATGGTCGGAAATGTCTGTGGATATTTGATGCGAAGTATCGATTGAAAACGACCAGTAAATCGAGTGATATTGATCATGTTCCAGATGATGCAATCAATCAACTGCATCGTTATCGCGACGCATTAATCCATTTGTCAGACCAAGATGTTGAGCGTCACAAATCGAGACCTGTCTTTGGTGCGTTTGCTTTGTATCCTGGGTATTTTGATCAATCTCATGAGCCATTTCCATATGTGGATGCGATTCAAGAGATTGGGATTGGTGCGTTTCCATTATTACCAAGCATCGATGAATCTGACGGGAATCTGTGGCTGAGTCAGTTTATGGAAGAACAGATCGGATTGCTGAACTACACCGATAAATCTGGTGGTCTGCACGAGAATATTCTATTGCAAGATTCTGTACGAATCTCAATGTTATCGATGACTCAATCGTTATATCCAGATTTGGTCATGACGGTTGCAGTAGGTGGTAGTAAAGACAGAAGTCAAGAATACTTGGAAGCTTTCACAAATGGCAATGCCAAATGGTTTCATCTTCCACAGAAAACATTCTTTCAAAAGTATAAGCATCATGTTGTGAATGAGATTCGATTTCTAGCTTTAGCAACGACATCGACGCAGAACCCTTCGGTGAAAGAAATACGAAAGTTGTGGCCAGTTCGAAATGTCTCCTTGAAACAAAGAAATGAATTGACTGAAGAGCAGACGGGGCAGATATCCAATGACACTCAACCATTTTACTTATTTGAACTTGGTAAACCATTAATGCTTCAAACGTCAATCCAAAATGTACCACACAGACCAATCCGAAACACAATGCGTCTAACAACATTGGAAAAATTAGAGGTCGTTGAATGCTATCGAGACATCGTCGAGGTCTACTCTGATGCATTGCAATAGTTTACAGTTTATCTAGCGAACTCACTCTCCAGACCGCAAATGAGCCTGCATCCGCATCACCATCCGCTGTAGCCATCGAGATTCGAATCCCGTCAGACGTGCCCGCATCAATATCTTCCGCAGATACACCTCCGCATGAGAGCGCTGGTCTTTGCCGTTGTCGAAGATGCCGGTCTGACCAATTGTGTCTAAGAGCTCATTCGTGCGTTGATTGATGTCACTGGTGGAGATGATTGGTTCTGGTTTGATGTCAGTGCCGTCTGCATAAGG
>CBFICN010000403.1:0-1831 GCA_965661045.1 uncultured Myxococcota bacterium | reverse complement strand
GCTTGTGCAATACAGGTTGATTTGTGGCCAGCACTTTTTCTTCGAGGTCCTGTCCCACTCCACCAGTCACGAAAATCACCTTTTCAGACAAGGTCGGATGATGCTCGAGCAACCATTTGTGCAGATCCAAGCCACCCCCTTTGGGCATCATCAAATCACAGAGCAACACGTCAAACTTGGTAGAATGTCGATCAACTTCCGCACACGCCTCAACCAAACTTGAACAACACACCGTTGAATGGGGTTCAAGCATCGCCGGTAAAAGTTCCAGCAGCATGGCCTCGTCGTCCAAAACCAAGATTTCTAAAGGGGCACTTGTCATTGTATTATTGAGTCTTGTATGAACTATAACACAAAATTTGAGCCCATTTAACCCAACGTGACCCAACGTGACTGTAAGATAAAGTATTCAATATACTGTACAATTCCAAACTGCATACCCAAATGGCTGTATGGCCCCCGTCTTGGTGAACAAGCCATCGACAACATCGCCCTCAATAGAGATCGATATCGGTTTTGATGTCCAATTGATTCCTACATACCACCGTTCTCTGTCCAATATTCGCCAAAATCCGGTGCTGTCCCAGAGGACTGTTCCGCGTTGAAACACTGATTGGTCTTTGCGTAGACCAATCAAACGACGATAACAGTGCCAAACGGATGTGGCGTCGTTCATTTGCTCCGCAACAGTTGATGCACCTCGCACCGGAAGCCAAGGCTTAGTCCCTTCCCAAGCCCCCTTTCCCCAGTTCAGTGGGGTTCTCGCACCATCTCTCCCTCGGTAAAATGGATAGTACTTTCGACCAGGTGGATCAACGATTTCAGAACGCGTCAACCGTACGTGTGGCTGATCAATCTCTTCTCCATAATAAAGAATCGGGACACCTTTACAAAGCAACTGAATGGCAGCCAACAATTTTGGACGATTGGGGTGTTGAACCCACCTCTTGGATTGTCTTGGAAAGTCGTGGTTGCTCCAAACCCATGCTGGACAATCGATGTTCGCGCTGAGTCTCTGAACCTGTGTTCTCAAGTGCTTCCAAGAAGAGTGCAGAGGAGAGAAATCAAATGCCATGTGCAATTTTTGTGCGCCAACATACTCTGATGCGCGTTGGTATTCAAAACGCTCATCCAATGTTTCTCCAATCAATACAGCGTCATATGCATCGGCAAGTTCCCGAAACTGATACAGGACATCCAACAGTTCAGGCCTGTCGCGATCATACACGTGTTCTTGCCCAACGTATCCATAGAACAAACCACCCAACAAGCCAAGCCAGTCGGTTCGCTTGGGATTGTTTCGAAATTTTTGGTCTTTACAATAAGAGTTGAACACGTCCAACCGAAATCCGGACACTCCTTTGGTATACCAGAAACGCTGCACGTCCAAAATGGCCTGTTGAACTTCGGGGTTCGCCCAGTTCAAATCGGGCTGAGAAGCCGCAAAACTGTGCAAGTAATAGGCATTTCTTTGCGAACAAAAAGTCCACGCAGACCCCCCGAAAGCCGATGTCCAATTGTTTGGTTGTTTGCGCCAGATGTACCAGTCTGCTTTGGGTGAATTCGGATTTCTGGATTCTTGAAACCATGGATGCTGATCAGACGTATGGTTGAACACACCATCCATAATCAGACGCATGCCCCGTTGGTGTAGATCAGCAATCAAAGTATCAACATCCTCCATCGTACCAAACACTGGGTCCACCGAACAATAATCTGAAATGTCATACCCAAAGTCACGCTGTGGAGAAACAAAAATTGGAGACAACCAAATTACGTCGACGCCCAAATCTTGTAGACAATCCAGTTTATTGATCAACCCTTGAAGGTC
>CBFICN010000402.1:0-1877 GCA_965661045.1 uncultured Myxococcota bacterium | reverse complement strand
ATGGGGCCGTTAACAAAATGGTTTGCGCTTGGCCATCAGTGGCTTTCGCCCATGCTTCTTTTACTAGGTTAAGGTCGCTTTCACGAGCGACAAATGCTTCTGAACTCACAGTGACTCCTCGATTGGGTACATTCAACAATCATTATATTGACCTGCCCTATTTAACTGATTGACAGACCAATGTACACGTTACCCCAACCAAAAGAGGGTAGGATGACGGAATATACGCACAGATACTCGTCTGTCAAGAACAAACCCACCACTATTTTTAGAGAGAATAACGGATCCAATGTTCTCTATATTACGGAGTCCATGGTAACGTTATGACTGCTTCTTCAAAGCCCGCAAACGTTGATCAAGTTGACGCCATCCCGAAGTCCGGTCATGGTCCTCCGCTTCCGACTGCAATGCACCCAACATATCTTCTGCTTGCTCAACAGTACCGGCATCCAACACCGCCTCGACGGCCAACAACCCCAAGTCTGTCGCCAACCCCCATTTGTAAACCGCCGCAGCGATCTTTCGACCTTCCAAAAACAATTGGGCTGCTTTCGCATGGGCCTTTTCAGATTGAGCCATCCGTCCATGAATTCCCAAGAGTCGAATGCGCTGAACCTCCGAGAGTGACTGACCATCTAGCAACACAAGTTGTTTGGAGGCCCGACGGATCTCGACATTGGCCACATAGAACTCTAAGAGATCAATGCGTGTATCCACCTGCAAGAAATCCAGTTTTTCTTCTTGAGTAATTCGTATTGCCTGTTGGTATTGCTGTTCAGCCTTTTCAATTTGATCTTGTCCAGCGAAAAATCGTCCACCTTGCCTATACAACTCGACCGCCAACAAAGCAGCCCCCTTCTCAGCCGACCATTCCAAAGCACGCTCCTGAAATGCCTCTGCAACCTCAGGATTACTCGCAAATTGATGACGTGCTGCACGCGACCACAACGGTTCCATCACAGCAGTATCAAACTCAATCCCCCATCGAATCAACACTTCCAACATGGCCAGATACAACACGTCCGCATCCAAATCTGCAAACAAACGCAACGCTTCTTGTGCTTCTCCATGTCTTTCTAAGCGGTTGTACAACCGCCCTGCTTGAAATAAGAGTTCTGGATTGCTTCGACCGAAGGTGGAATAGATGTTGTCAGCCACACTGCCGGCAATCTGAGGCAACTGTCGAATGGTGTCGTCCATCAATCGAAGTTGATGCAGTACATATTTAAAGACAGCCGTGTCGCCTTCCATCTCAACCAGGTGTGACTGAGCAGACAACACAGTCGCAGCATCTTCCCTTTCCAACCCCAGCATCGACGCCACATGTTGCACCGAGAATCGCCACCCAAGCAACGCCCCCACTCTCAAGCACTGTTCTGTTCTTTCCGGGTTGTCTGTTGGAACAAAGACGAGTTGACGCTCCGAGATTGCTTTTTCCGCCAAAGGATCTTGTTGATTCCAAGCAACCATTTCAGCCAACAACTCTTGTCGTCCAGCGGTCCAAGTCATCCAGTCATTCAAAGAAACATCGGTTAACGCCCGCGCGGTAAGAAATTGCCCTACTGCGTCCTTCGACCATGGCTCCAACCCAACAGTTGTTCCTCGTAGGGTTGACAACAGGGCTTGTGCCGGAATTGGAAACGCCGACACAGTGTCATCATTCAGCACGGTACTGTGCAGAACAACCATTGTACGGGTTTGCTGAGCATCTTGCAGCGACGCCAATAAAAATACCAAGGGAATATGACTGTGGCAGAATTGTACGTTTTCGATCATGATCAACAACGGCACTTCTCTCATGATCGCTCGAGCCAATAAGACCAGCCCCATGATCGGATTGTCCGATGGCAATTTGAGCTGGGCATTGTTCGTGTCAT
>CBFICN010000401.1:0-1962 GCA_965661045.1 uncultured Myxococcota bacterium | reverse complement strand
CACGGGTTCGAATCCCGTACGGGTTGTACTTAAACCGTCTTAGTTTGCTAAGGCGGTTTTCTGTTTTAGAAAACACGCACTTTACACGTCGTACGTCGTAGGGCCTTGAAGCGAATATAAAACTGAGAAACACAGCCTTCAAGACGCATGATCCCAAGACAACAAACAACACGGTGCGACCTTCAGTTTGTCTCGACAATCCATTGACAGGTGGGTTACGTTGTGCCCACATTGTATACACTTGGGGACTTTGGAGAGAGTATGCCTGCACCATTTCGACTTTACAACAGTTTTACGCGCACCATGGAAGACTTCAAACCCATCGAAGAGGGAAAGATTCGACTCTACGTTTGTGGTATGACCGTATACGACAGTGCACACATTGGGCATGCTCGAGCCATGGTTGTGTTTGATGCCTTTGTTCGCTATCTCCGATTTCGGAATTGGGATGTCAACTTTGTTCGAAACTTTACGGATGTGGACGACAAAATCATCCGTCGAGCGGCCGAACAAGGTGTAGAACCGATGGAGCTGGCTGAACGGTACATTGCTGCTTTTCGAAAAGATGCTGCCGATTTGGGATTGATGACTCCAGATTCTGAGCCTCGCGTGTCGACATCCATTCAAGACATCTTAGACATGACCCAAACCCTCATTGACAATGGCCATGCCTATGCCGCTGAAGGATCTGTGTGGTTCAACGTTCCATCCTTCAAACCCTACGGAGGACTGTCGGGACAGAAAGTCGACGCCTTGCAGTCCGCAGACACGGTGGCGGGCAAAAAGCACCCCGCAGACTTTGCCCTGTGGAAAGCCGTCAAACCAGGAGAGCCATCGTGGGAGTCTCCTTGGGGACCCGGTCGTCCAGGATGGCACATCGAGTGCTCGGCAATGTCAAAATGCTGCTTGGGTGACGAAATCGACATCCACGGAGGCGGTTTGGATTTGGTGTTCCCGCATCACGAAAACGAAATCGCTCAGTCTGAAGCGGCCAGTGGCAAAAAGTTCTCGCGCTATTGGATGCACAATGGACTGCTTACGATGAAGGGCGGACAAAAGATGGGTAAGTCTCTTGGCAACGTCATCAACATTGAAGACGCTCTCAAGGATTACCCTGCCGAAACTGTGCGCCTCTACTTGCTCCAAAACCATTACCGCTCACCCTTGCCTTGGTCTGGTGAAGCGTTGAACGAGGCGCTGGCAATGTTGGCACGGTTGTATGAAGCCATTGAGTCTGCTGAAGCAATGGGAGGGCAAGAAAAGCCTGAAGATGTCGCGAAGTCATTGGGCGAGGATGCCAAAACTGTTTGGACGCTGGGACAAGAATTCCATCAAAAGATGCTGGCCGCCTTAGACGAGGACTTCAATACGTCTGCAGTCTTGGGACACGCTTTTGAACTTGCCAGGGCCATCAATCGATTTGCCAGCCACAAAAAAGCCAAAAAACGAGGGGGGCCATTGGTCAAAGACGCTCTTGCTGGACTCAGAAGTATGAATCAAGCGATTGGGTTGCTCGGCGCCGACGCCAAAGCCTTCCAAACAGAGGTCAAAGCCAAATGTCTACGGGCGATGGGACTGGACGCCAACGTGATTGAACGTAAATTGGTTGATCGGCAAGCTGCCAGAGGCAACAAAGACTGGGCAACTTCGGACCAGATTCGCGATGAACTCGACGCGATGGGAATTTTGATCATGGACACGCCACAAGGTGTAGAATGGAGAGTGAAGCTGGGGTAACCCTCTAAAATCCCGATCTCCACTTTCCAGTCAATGCTCAGACTTTTCCACGACTTGTTCTCAGAATCCGTTACATGCCTGTATGGATAGAATCAACACCTACCAAGAACTAGACTGGGACTACTACTGGTCCCTTCCCCACCCCGCACACCGAGATTTGGCCTACTTACTGAACGCACCTTGTTTACTGGCAGACTGTGATGCATTTTCGGTTGTGCCCAGCAG
>CBFICN010000400.1:0-1986 GCA_965661045.1 uncultured Myxococcota bacterium | reverse complement strand
CTGTTGTACATTTATTGACGATGCGGTATTTAGGACTTGTGGAACTATTATTTAGGTGACTCAGTGTATGTAGCAGTTTGTTTTTTAGCGAACCGTGCAATCCTTCGGAGATTCTTGCCTCTTCAGATCCACTCTCAACTTTGAAACGAGGAGAATGGTTTGAAATTAATGGATGACTTGGTTGTTGGTTTGTTGCTGTTTACATTACCCAAACTGGTTACGATATACATAGATTTCACTGGTAGGGAGAACTGACAATGTCGAATTGGCGGGAAATGCTGAAGGAAGCGAAAGAGTTGTTCAACGAAGGTTTGTTAGACGAATCGGAATACAAAGCAGAAAAAGCTCGAATCATGGCTCTTCGCAGTCAATCGACCAACCCAGGAACTACGACACCACCCGCCACATCTTCCAGCAACGACACCTTGATGGGTTCGACAGGCATGGGCTTAACAGGCTTTGGCAATACCGGCATGGGAAGCACGCACGATGACCCGTTTGCTTCGACAGACACACTGGCAGGCGTGACACAGTTTCAGGCAGTCGGTCAAACCATCCGAGACTACACGGTGCTTGGAGAGTTGGGTTGTGGCGGTATGGGGGCTGTCTATCGCGCTCGTCATAGTGTTGAGGCTTTCGCCAAACGAACTGGGGATGTGGTGATCAAACTGATGAATCCAGAATTGTCGAGCAATCCAGACTTTGTAGACCGTTTCATCGGAGAGGCGGCGCTTGGTAGAAGCATCAAGCATCCAAATTTTGTTGATATTCATGACGTCATCATCGAACCAAACACACAAACCCTTGCGATTGTGATGGACTTGGTAGAAGGAAGACCCCTCGATAAAGTGATTCCGGATGGCGGAATGTCTCTCGAAGAAGCTTTGCCAATTATCGAGCAGCTGTCTGATGCACTGGACCACATCCACAAACAGGGCATCATCCACCGAGACTTGAAACCCGACAACATCATCGTTCAGCCCGATGGAACCCCAATCATCCTCGACATGGGCATCGCCAAAGACACGACGGATTCCGATATGTCCAAAACCAGTACCGGTGTCGCAATGGGGACACCACTCTACATGGCACCGGAACAATTGGACGCCAAGAATGCAACGAGTTCGGTTGACCGATATGCCTTTGGACTGATTGTGTACCAAATGCTGAGTGGTCGATTGCCGTGGGACGATGGACTTGGACAGGGTGAAATTCTCGCCTGTAAGTTTGGCGGGAACCTTGAACCCCTCAAAGGTCATCCGAAACATGTCGGCGCTGCGGTGATGGGATTGCTTCGATCGAGTACAAAAGATCGATGGGATACCTGTGCAGAGTTTATGAATGCTTTTGTGGAAAGTGAGGAGGACAGGGCAAAGAGGTTGGCTGCGGAACGAGCTGAACAGGAACGACTAGAACGGTTGGAGCGGGAACGACTGGAAGCAATACGGTTGGAGCAAGAACGCAAAGAGCAGGCTGAGCGAGAACGATTGGCGGAACTCAAACGCCAAGAAGAGGTGCGGAAACGAAAGGAACGAGAGCGTGTTGAGGCTGAACAGCGTCGAAAGCGAGAGGAGAAGGAACGCAAAGAGCGAGAAGCCCGTGCGAAAGCGAAAAGAGAGAAAGAGGAACGAGAACGCAAGGCACGTGAGGAGGCTGAACGACAACGTAAGGCGGAAGAAGAACGGCTTGCACGTGAAAAGCAAGAAAGATTGGAAGCAGCACAGGCTTTTGCCAAAGAGTATAAGTCATCGATGGCAGAGATTGAGTCGAAGCGGACGTCTTTGAAAGCGAAGCTGGAGGCCGACATTGAAGCGGTTCGTGCACCATTGAGTGAGGCTGAGCAGAAATTGGAGAGTGCGAAAGTAAGATTGAGTGAACGCAATGCCTTGGTTGAACAGATATCTCAACAAGAATCGAATCTGGCGGAGTTAGAAAATGGATTTTGGTCCTTCATGAAAGGTTCACAAATCACAAATCTGAAGGAGT
>CBFICN010000399.1:0-1996 GCA_965661045.1 uncultured Myxococcota bacterium | reverse complement strand
ACCGTTTGAAGAATACTACGACAATGGACAAGTGTCCATCTCAGGACAAGTAGAGCAAAGTACACCTTTTGGTACTTGGACAGAATGGCACGAAGATGGGACTCAAAAAGCCGAATACCACTTCTTGGATGGGTTGGAACACGGCACGCGAAAAGCCTGGTACAACAACGGACAGTTGGCAGAAGAAGGCAACTTCAAGTTTGGCTTGCAAGATGGACCATTCACGATGTGGTATGAACATGGTCAGAAACGCGCCAAAACAGTCTATGCAAAAGGCGTCGAAGTGAGTCCTCGAAAAACGTGGTATAAAAATGGCAATCCAAAATCAGAAGCGGAAATCGATCACGGCATGCAAAGTGGACGGCGACGTTTTTGGCATGAAAATGGCCAACTCAAAGCGGATGGCAGATTTGTGTTGGACCAACGAGATGGCTTGGAGCACACGTGGAACAAAGACGGTACGTGGATGGAAAGTCACTGCTACAAATTGGATGTTTCGAAACGCTCTTGGAAAGCCTCCAGTGGAGATACCCAGCCGGATCCATCGTCTTGCCCTTAAGCGTCTACAAACAAGAAAAGCACCCCATGAGGTGCTTTTCAAATATCTAGCGTAGAAACCTAGATTAGAAATTAGCAGCGATCACGCTGTTGATTTCTGCTTCAATCTCAGCAATCCCTGGCATACCATTGAACTTAAAGAGACGATAGCCAAAATCATGTTCGAGAATGTCAATCAGTGGTGCTGTTTCAGCATGATAGGTATCGATGCGCGTTTGTACTTTTGAGGGCAGCGCATCGTTTCTCATCACCAATCGCTTCCCACATTTACGACAGGCAAAAATGGGGGTTTCATCTGTTTCACCACGGGCAATCACCGTGGGGCGATGGTAAAAAATGTGGGTATCCTTTCCACAGTTTACTTTGTCGGAGCAACCCAAGCGATATGTGCAACGAAACATCGATTCTTCATCGGTGATCTCTAAAGCAAAAACACCATCCACTTGGCGACCCCGTTCAGCCAGCCAATTTTTCAACAAGGTGGCTTGATTGGCAGTCCGAGGAAATCCGTCAAAAAGCACACCGTTTGAAACATCGTCTTGTTCCAATCTTTTGCTGAGAATATCCATCACCAGTTCATCTGGAACCAACTTCCCTGCTTCGGAGTAGGCTTTGATTTGCTGTCCCATTTCGGTGTTGCCTTTGATCTCAGCACGGATCAAATCTCCTGTTGAGATTGCAATTACATTCAATTTTTCGCAAATATTGTCCGATTGAGTGCCTTTACCAGAACCCGGTTTTCCGTGAAATACGATATCCATGTTGTACTCCTGCAGTGATGGTGGGAATTTATTCGTATTGTGTATCCATTTGTATCGCACACCAAATCAATCCTCCACCTTATTTGGAAAATTGCTATCCAGTGTGATGCCCTGTAAGATATTAACACTCTGAGTGGCATTCTATGTTGCTTTACTTAGGGCGGTGGACAATCACCGAATACACAACTATGTTTTAGTGTCTCTATAAAAAACGTTCCTAAGGAGAGTATTATGAGTGGTAGAAAATGCGGATGTGGAAAATCACCGACTGGATATTGCATCGGATGGCATGGGCTCAGCGGTGAAGAGTACAAAAAGAAACTGGCAGAATATCAAAAAGAGCAAGAACGGAACAATAGTTCAAAATAATTTGGTCTCTGTATCTGCAAAAGAGTAGGATGCGCTGTGTCATACTCTTTTTTATTTTCCGAGGTTCATATGTTCTGGCTAAGTCTACTTGCATGTACACAACCCACCACTGTTGATCTCGATACAGCCAGTACATCTACTTGTGATCACATCATGGATGCTGCTGTCAACCCAAGGACCCTTTCCGATATCGACGCACTGATCGTCAATGCACGTGGGTTGGTACCAGAACTGAATGGTGTATCGTTGAGCGTCCAAACCATTGACTCCGAATCAACGTTTCTTGCAGCTCAAGTTGATTTGTCCAC
>CBFICN010000398.1:0-2016 GCA_965661045.1 uncultured Myxococcota bacterium | reverse complement strand
ATTTTTGCCACAGATGCAGCACAAGCGAACTTTGATCTACGCTACACCTCGGAAGCCAATATGGTTGGCGCAAACCAACAAACCGCACGGTCCACATTTACGATCATCGCATAACATCGGTATGCACGTTGTCATTGTGGGCAGTGGAATCACCGCCCTCTCCACCGCATGGTCATTGGTGAACCGTGGGCAAACCGTATCTTTGATAGACAAAGAGCGGATTGGCAATGCCTCTTCTGCAGCCGGGGGAATGCTCTCCCCTTCTTGTGAGTCTGATGGATGTGAACCAGACCTCATTCAACTCAGTATTGAAAGTTGCCAACAGTACCCAGAGTGGATTGCTGAAATTGAAAGTGTCAGCAATATACCTTGTGGATACGAACAGTGTGGAACATTGCTTGTTGCCTTGCACCACGACCATAATCAAGAACTCGAACACTTATTGGGCTTCCAAAAACAGTATGACCTCCCCCATGAGTGGCTGTCTCGTAAACAACTCAAGAGAACATCTCCAAACTTAGCTCGTCACATTGGTGGACTGTTCTTTGAGTCTGACCACCACGTCAACCCACGAAAACTGTGTCACAGTCTACGCGAAGCCCTCTCCATCAAAGGTGCTCAGTTTATTAAAGGGTCGTGTGTCTGGAGTGAGCAGGATGACCAGACAATAAGCATTCAGGTCAACGGCCTCCCTGTACAAGCCGACCACATCATTGTTGCCGACGGTGCTTGGAGCATGGAACACTTTCCAACCCTACCTTTAAGACCGGTCAAAGGTCAATTTCTACTGCTGGCGCCAAAAGAAGGCTCTGTTCCAGTGATAGAACACGTCATTCGCACCCCAGATGTGTTCATCATTCCACGTGACAATGGTCAACTCTACATTGGGGCAACGATGGAAGAAGAAGGATTTGACACTCGACAAACGGCTGGGGCGACATTGGACTTGCTGTACCATGCATTCCAAGTGTTGCCGGGTGTCTACGAGATGGTAGTTGTCGAACAGGGAACTGGATTTCGACCTGCACTAAGAGACAATCAACCCCTCATTGGGACGAGCACCATTGAAAATCTGTGGTTCAACGTAGGGCACTATCGACACGGCATCATGTTGGCGCCAGCGACAGCTAACTTATTGACCAATGCGCTGCTGGATGGCCAATCGATCCCACACTCTTTCTCCACTGCTCGGTACTCAGAGATTTAAGATATAGACGACAAAATGTGGATGACAAGCCCTGTTAAATCCGATAACTTTTGATCATGAATATTTTTGTAAACGGTCAAAGCACCCCTGTAGATGGACAGAGTACAGTCCAATCTATCGTTGAAACCCTCTGTGGTACGCCTGTTCCTTCGGGGGTTGCCGTCGCCATCAACTCAAGAGTCATACCCCGCATCCAATGGAGTTCCACAGTCCTGAATGAAGGGGACAGCGTCGAAGTCCTTTGGGCTTCCAGTGGAGGGTGAATGCATCCGTTTCATACACCAGAAGATCCATTTGTCCTAGGCGATCTCACTTTGCACTCAAGAGTGCTACTCGGAACATCTCGCTACCCAAACCAACAGAGTATGTTGGATTGTTTGGATGCTTCAGGCGCAGAGATGGTCACCATTTCGTTGCGAAGAGTGCCAACCCATACACAAGGGTCTGAAAACCTCTATCAACAACTCCGAGACCGTGACCTTCACCTCTTACCCAATACAGCCGGGTGTTTCACTGCCAAAGAAGCCATTTTGACCGCTGAACTTGCCCGTGAAGCCCTCGAAACAAATTGGATCAAACTCGAAGTCATCGCCGATGAAGAAACCCTCTTGCCAGAAGGGGAAGAACTCTTGGAGGCAGCCGAAATCTTGGTTCGATCCGGTTTCCAAGTGCTTCCCTACACAAACGACGACCCAGTGTTGGCGCAAAAGCTCGAACAAGTAGGGTGTACTGCGGTCATGCCATTGGCCTCCCCCATCGGTACAGGGCTTGGAATCCGCAACCCACACAATCTGCAGTTGATACGCTCC
>CBFICN010000397.1:0-2044 GCA_965661045.1 uncultured Myxococcota bacterium | reverse complement strand
CAAAGAAAGTTCTTGGGTCCACCGCATTGTGTAAGGCCAACGTATCGTTCATTCCATCGGGGCGTTTGATGATGGCATTCTCCGCTCCAAGTTGCTGTTGAAATAGCCACAGCGTTGGCGAGGCGACCACAATGGAGCAGAGTCCGCCAAACCAAGACCATTTCCATGTGGTATAGAACGATGCAAGTGTGCGAACCCCGACCACAATGCCCACTCCCAATCCCAAGTATGGAGAGGCCATGGTAGCCAGTCCAACACCCGCGCCGGCTTTTGCCCATTGAGTGATCGATTGATGCCCCGATTTTCCCCGACAGGCATCCTCCGTCCAAGCCATAGCCAATGCGACGGGACCAATGTTGACAGCCTCAGTGATTCCGTTGTGGATTTCTGAGAGCATCCATGCAGAGCAGACCACCGTGATACTTGCAATCCAAGATGCACTGGGTGCTGCACCCAACGATACGGCGAAACGACGTGCAGTCCAAGAGGCAAATGCTAAATAGATCCAAATCCCAAAATTGTAGGCCAACGTTGGTGAAAATCCTGCAAAGGGAAGTCCAAGAATGGCCAAGACAGGATCGATGAACCACAAGGTACCACCATCCGGATACTGTAGGAGTGTGGTTTCCCATGGGATCTGTCCATGACTCAGAGCGTCAACCCACCACCATGAGCCCCACATGTGGTTCCAGACATCGACATTCCCTGAACCCACTACGTGTGTCATTGGACTGAACAGCACAGACAGCATCATGAGACTGGCCAAGACTGCGTCCCCAAAAAACTGTTGCCACCAAGGGCGCTGAGCGGGACTGGAGAAATTTATTTTTGTTTTGCTGGTCACAGACCGAATATATTCTGTATAAGAAGTGTTTTCTACAAAAAGGAGATTCCATGACCCTTTCAATGATATTTTTACTTGTGAACGGTGCGCACGCAGGAGAGGGAATCAAGGTGCGACCACACGTGAAACCCATTTTGTCCGGCCAATCATTTATTGTCGATGGAGACCGATACAATGGGTTGAATGTCGGTGGTGCTGTGGGGATTCGATACGCCCAAAAAACGCGTGGATTGAAACTCACTGGGTTGACAAGGGCACAGTACGTAAAGACACTCTCGCTGTCTGACACGACGGGTGAAGATTTGCGCATTGGCACGTCGATTGGACCGTGGTGGCGCATCGTCGGTGTTCAAGTGGGTGTGGATGGTGTGCGCAATTCGTATTCAAACGCTGCCGTCAGTATTCCAGAAGCCTATGGTTTTGCCCCAACGGTCTCTGCATTGGTGGATTTACGAATTGCCAGTGTTTCAGCGGTGGCCGGTCCGACCTATTATTTCGGTGATGTGCGAGAAGGGGTCGATTGGGCGAACCAAAGTGACTTCCCAGGGTTTGGCGACGAATTTTATTACAAAGTCCGGGCTGGATTTGATTTGCTGCTGGTCAACGTAGGGGTCACCTATTCCAATCGCTACACGGCCTATGGTGTTGAGCAAATGGTTGGTTTTGGAGTAGGCTTGTTTTGATTGGCTGTTGATGGGGTGGTATTGGATAGCCTCGATAGCAGAAATGGTTCACACTTTGAGTTTCTGTAAGGCAGCATCCAACAGTGTTGAGATGTCGGCTTGTTGTAGGTCATCGCATTGATTATTCGGTGCCTCTTTGGTTAAGACGACGTGGTGACACAGCGAGAGGTGTTCGACTGGTAGATTGTGCAGCCGACGTAAAGAGTGGCGAAACGCTTCCTTGTCTTGAATGCCAGATTTGAACAACAGCGGTGTATTGACCGTATTTTTGACGCCGTTGAGCCAAGCATAGAAGGCTGTAAACCCCTTAGAGTGGGGTAGGAAAAAGAACAAATCTGTTGCGATCAGTGTGTTGCTGGTCTTGTGATAAAAAAGGTGTTCTTGGACGATGGGCATGCCTTGTACTTCAAAGAACTCTATGTCATCCCACAAAGCTTGTTCTTGCTGTAAAACATGATCTATCACGAGGTCAGCTCTCTTTTTGATCAAGCCTTTGGGCGCACAAATTTTGGCATTT
>CBFICN010000396.1:0-2072 GCA_965661045.1 uncultured Myxococcota bacterium | reverse complement strand
CTCGGCCAGAGACGTTTTGCGGCACCACCATATTTGCGGTCTCCAATGATGGGGTGACCATTTATCTGTGCATGACGGCGTATTTGGTGTGTTCTGCCGGTGTGCAACGTGACATTGAGTTGGCTCATTCCACGGCGATGTTGCAGCAGTGTGTATTCAGAATGGGCCTTTTTGCCATCGAGGGATTGCTTCCAATGTCCGTGTTGCGATGGATTGCCGATTATCCAAATCCAATAAGAACGTTGAACCTTGTGTTCTTTAAACGCCGTTGAAATGGCACGGTTGAGGGCTTTGTCTGTTGTAAAGAGCAATAAACCAGATGCCGTTTGATCCAATCTATGATGTTGACCGACATAGTCATATTTGGATGTCAACTGCGTGTAGACATCCAAGTCGCCACGTTTGTTCGGTTGGCTGGGAACAGAAAAAGCCTTGTTGACCACAACAATACCCTTGTGGTCATACAAGACTTCAATTCCGTTCATTGACTGTGACACGGTCTATCCAACCCACCAACGCATCAATTTTTCCATCGTTCCTTCTTTCAGTGTCGACGTTATTTGGCTGCCAACTCTTTGTCGATGATCTCTTTGAATTGATCATAGGGCACAGCACCAGACAACAAAACGCCATTGATGAAGAAGGCAGGTGTTCCAGTGACACCAACGGCTGATGCGTCTTCCATGTCCTTTTTGACTTCGGCTTCTTGTGCGGGATCTTTCAAACATGTGCTCCACTTGTCCATGTCGACCCCAATTCCCTGAGCGAAACCAGCCAAGTCTTCATCTTGCAACTTGGTTTGGTTGTTCATCAAGACCTTGTGCATGTCCCAGTACTTGTCTTGTTCACCCGCACAATTCGCAGCGATGGCGGCAGGAATGGCGCGGTCGTGGAACCCAAGAGGGAAGTCACGATAGACAATTTTGAGTTGTCCTGGATACTCTTCGAGCAAGCGATCAATGGTTGGGCCCACTTTGCCACAGTAAGGACATTGGAACTCAGCAAACTGAATGATTTCCACCGGTGCACCGTCGGTTCCCAAAAATGGATCATCATCAGCGGAAACCTCTTGACGAGGCAGATTGGGGTAGGGCAATGTGATTTTGACGTTGTATTTGGCTTTGATTTCTTCTAGATAGACTTGAAAACGCTCCCCTTGCTTTTGTCGCATCAATTGCTCTTTGATCAACGGTGTTGCAGCGGTCACATCCATGCCTTGTAGACGGTCTTTAAACTGCTCATACATCGCTTGAATTTCGGCTTGTGTGGGTTCGGTGACTTTGTCTTCCACCTCAAGTTTGAGCAATGCTTCTTGAGAGGCGTGCTTGCCGGCGGTCACTTCCATTTCGAGCAATTTTTCCAAGATGGTTTGCTCTATGCTTTGCATGGCCGTTTGGTATGTACTTGTCAGGTATTCAGCTTCCAACTGGATGAGTTGACCTTTGGCAAGTTTGGTCCCTTCCGCGTAGCTCAGTTCCCCACCATCCCAAGTGGCAACGGTACCGGGTACATCCACAGAAGGGCTGGCGTTGACGGTGGGAACTGGACTGTCGATGGTGTCGGTCGCAGAACTGGGTGTGTTGTTGCCAGAGCAGGCCAGCAACAAAGCTGTGATCAAAGAAAACATGGGTGTCTCCAAAATGTGAACTGTTCGTGTACAGTTAGATTATTTGCTTTCGGCAGCAGGGGTATCTTCCTTTGCCGGTGTGTCTGTTGCCGGTTTGTCTGAAGAAGGAGCAGATACTTCTGCTGGAAATTCAACAGTGGCTTTCTCACGAAGCTCTTTGACAACCTCTTGCGCGGCTTCTTTCATGGCGTCTTCTTTGATCTGCTCTTTGACTTCTTCAAATGGCGTGATCGACTTCTGACGATTTTCAGTTTTGAGAATCACGAAGCCTTGACCCATGTTCACTGGTTTGGTGAATCCACCATCGTCAACGCTGTCTAGGGCTGCGACCATTGGTGCAGGGAAATTGCTCATGTCCATGTTGCCAAGTGAACCACCGGTTTCTTTGGTGCGTGGATCGACGCTCATTTCTTTGGCGACATCTCCGAAAGCACGGCCAGACTCT
>CBFICN010000395.1:0-2091 GCA_965661045.1 uncultured Myxococcota bacterium | reverse complement strand
CATTGATGGAAAAATTGCCTCTTTGGAACAAAAGCAACTGGATTTGGATAGCAAAGTCGCAAAGCAAAGTACCCAGCAAATACTGGCTCCGAAGGATGGCGTCATCTATCAAATTGAAGGTGGGGTCATCGGTGAGCAAATCAAGAAAGGAGATGCCTTGATGCGATTCGTTCCCACCACAGAAGATCGTGTGGTCGAAATGGAAGTGGACGGCAATGACATTTCCCTGATTGAAGTTGGGCAAGAGGTGCGCTTGATTTTTGAGGGCTGGCCCGCCTTACAGTTGGTTGGCTTTCCAGGTGCAGATGCAGGTACCTACGCGGGACAGATCAAAATGATCGATGCATCCAGTTCCTATAAAGGTAGATTTAGGGTCTTGGTGGAACCCCACCCAGAAGAAACTGCTTGGCCAGAAGCGGATCGGCTGCGACAAGGCTTGCGGGTAAAAGGTTGGGTCATGCTCGGTACAGTACCACTGGGATACGAAATCTGGAGACGGATCAACGGCTTCCCTGCTCTCCCAACGGTGGAAAAGGGCAAAAAGGTATCTGTTCCGGTACAAAAGAAACCGAAAAAATCTGTGTTGGAGTCTCCATGATTTGGTGGTGCCTTGTTCTCTTTGCCAGTGCAGCGCCCCATTCAGGTTTGGACAGTGTACTTTCGAACTTGCCAAACCACCCCGAATGGACACTCAGCAATGCAGAGATTGAACGAGCAAAAGGAGAGTATACCCAAGCAGCTGGTGTCTTTACCCCTACGCTTGTGGGCGCCATCAGCCAGTACGATGGTCAATACCCAAGAGACATTCAACAACACCTCGTACAACAACACACCCCTTGGGGAGTCTCGGTACAAGGGGGTTGGCAACAAGGGGTTGGCACCTTCCCAACATATGACGAATACGGCACAACAGACATGGGAGAAGCCACCATTGGAGTATCGATTCCCTTGCTCGATGGGCTCTTCGTCAATGCGGAACAAACAGCGCTTCTCGTACAGTCTCTCAATGTAGATTTGGTCACCCTTGAACAGCAGCAACGACGCCTCGAGCTTCTCTTTGCGACAGAGCGTCAATTTTGGAAGTTTCAGCAGTATTGGGCCTTGCAACAAGTGGCTGCTCAAAGTCTATCCTTGGCAGACAAAAGACAAGAGGCTTTTGAGCAACAATACGACGTTGGAACCAAATCCAAACTCTCGGTCATCGACAACCAACGAGAACAGCAGCAACGACGGCAATTGTGGATCGCCAGTCAACAGACAACGACCGAGCAACAGAATAAACTGGCCTATTACTGGCGTACAGACTCGGGTGAGATGCAGTCGCCTAGCAAAATTCTACCGCTCTCACTGCTGGAATTACCGATTCCCCAGCCCCCAATAGAACGCACTTGGTCACTGTCTCAGCGCCCAGACATAGCGGTGTGGACTATCGCACTGCAGCAACTCGACGCCCAATTGCGGTTGGTTCAAGCCAAGAAACTGCCCAAAGTCAACCTCGTCATGGAACACGATTGGTCCATTGCCGACAGCAAATACTCTGAACCCTACGTGGGACTCAAATATGAACACGCTCCACTGATGAAAGCAGAAAAAGGAAAACAGCAGGCACTGCAATCCAAACGAACAGCGATTCTACAGTATCAAAGCAAAACACTGGACAAAGCCACACAAGACATGAACACCCTTCACACTGGTTGGGAACGTCTGGTTGACCAAATTGAAACCCAACAAACCGTCGTTCGATTGGCCAAAGAAGCATTGGAACTGGAACGAATACGTTTTGACAATGGTGGCAGTGACTTGTTGGACCTCATCAAACGCGAAAACAACCTGCTCAAAGCGCAAAAGACCCTCATCAAACTGATTGCAGATGTGTACACGGTCGAGGCTGCTTGGAGAATGATGCAGGGGGAACTACCCTTCTGAGTCATCTTCCCCAACTGGTACCAAAGGCAAAGTCCCATCGATCAAGCCTTGGGTGATGTTTTCCATCCAATCCTCCACCTCGGCCTCTTCTTGGCGTTCGTTGTCGGCAATCCAATCGGCTTCTTGTTGTAAATCGGAATCAAATTGAGCAATCAACGCTTCCAT
>CBFICN010000394.1:0-2091 GCA_965661045.1 uncultured Myxococcota bacterium | reverse complement strand
TCCTTGTTCTGGCGTTCCGGTGGCGGGCAAACGGGCCACCAAGTTCCCACGGTTTGGAGAAGACTCGTGAATCTCATAATCAATGCCCTCTTGCTCCAATATGCGACCCAAAAACTCAGCGCCTCGCGTCTCGTTGCCCTCTGGATTGGTGGTGTCCACTTGCAAATAGGCTTGTAAAATTTCTGTAGATTCTTGCCCAACTGAAGCCCAATCAATTTGTTGCTCGACGGTTGTCGTATCGCTCAATGGGGGCGGCAAATCCATGGGTTTGGTTAAACAAGCAAGTAGGGACATCCAAATCATAATTCTCTCCTGCGAATACAATAATGTAGTGTATGATGGAGACGGTGTCACACCACAGCATAAAATCTCACGCTGGCAAAAAATATCCGAACCTCAACAACGCACTCGTTTTGTTGAACAAGCAATCACGACAGACCCTGTTGAGCATTGATATAAATGTACCAAATCCAAGATAGACACTATATTTTGTCACGCTGTTCAACATGTTCTACTTGATTGGACATGTAGAGAAAAATCCAATCAGAAAATCCAATCCACATCGAACACTCACCCCAACCCCCAAATGATCATGAACACACTATCCACCAGCCTCATTCTTCACTTGTTGCTTGCCTGCTCTGATACGACAACCAGCACAAACCAAGAGGAATCAGCGTCCACCGAAGCCTCCACCGCAGACAGTCCAACAACAGAAGTAACCGAAGATGATGGCATCACCCTAGTGGACAAGCCCTTCTACCTCTACCACAACGCGCGAAAGAACATTTTGAACCTGGACTGGTATGACGTGGGGTTTTTCGGACACCGACAGCAAGACTTTCAGGGAAAGTGGTCCATCTCACCAGAAACGGAAGGGTCTTTGGTGGTTGACGACGCCAACAAATTGGATTTTGTGCCCACCAAGCCACTGGCACCAAACCAAACCTACACCATTCAAATTGAAGAAGTGCAGGACCACAATTCTGATCGAGTATGGAAACCAACCAATCCAAAACTTTGGACCCAAACCATTACCACCCCACCCTTTAAAGTGCTGGGAATGTCCTTTGGAAAGTTGAATAGAGCATCCAGTACGGCCGTTCTCCTCCTAGACCTCAGCCACCCCGTTCCACTAGAAGAAGTGAAGGCCAAAACCACCATCCTCTTAAATGGAAAATCTCCCCGTACTGTAACCTTTGCGGAGCGGAATGGACGAATTGAAGCCACAGTATCGGCAGATACGCTGCTAGATCAAACCCTTGAAGTCACCATCGCACCACTGAAATATTCTGATACCATCACAGCAGAAGAGTTTACTTGGAAAGGCGATTTGGGCAATTGGACAAAGGTACATCTCTATGGTCCTTATGTGAAAGAAAGCGCCACCGGATTCAGCATTGAGTACATTTGTGACGACACCTCAGTCTCTGACAAAACTTGGTACTGGGACTCTGAAATCTCTTTTAATCAAAGAATTTCCACACGCTGCGCCATTGATACAGACCAAATTGCCAACAGTCTGACAATCGACCCACCCGTGCGCGATCTTAAAATCTACCCGAGAAAACATGGATTTGCCATCATTGGGGATTTCAGCCAAGGGAACCACACGTTGACCATTCCTGCAGGCATCACAACGCAAGATGGGGGCGCTGTTCTAGAGACTATCGTCGATCCAATTTTGATCCCCCATCGTTCAAGCACTTTGCGGTTTCACTCGACTGGACGGTACATGCCAATCGCTGGCTGGACCGAGTTGCACTTCCAACATCGAAACGTCAATACAGTCACCATGGAGGTGCGCACAGTCTCAAAAGCCAATTTGCATCACTGGATACAGGACGGAGATGAGCAAGTCGATGCCAGCGAAGGAAAGAAACTGCTCCACAAAGAGATCACGCTCAAGAACAACGCCGATGAAATGATGCGCTCGTCACTCAATCTCAAAGAGCACCTCCCAAGTCGCGAAGCCGGCATCTATGAGGTCTCTCTGAAAGATGAAGATGGAAATTCCCGAGCCACTCTGATGGTACAAGTGACCGACATGAACCTAATTACCAAACGCTACCCACTAGAAGATGGTTCGCA
>CBFICN010000393.1:0-2098 GCA_965661045.1 uncultured Myxococcota bacterium | reverse complement strand
CTGGATGGCACAATGGACGTAGCATAGTTGGTGGTTGACCCATTGAGCGTCCAACTGTATTGTAGGGAGACGTTGTCTTGGTCAGCATCTGATGACTGAGCGGTGCATACCAAGTCGTCCAGTCCAGCCACTGGTGAGACAGGCTCTATCAATGCATTGAACACTGTGGGTGGGGTGTTGACGACCAAGACCGTTGAACTTTGCAATGTCGCGCTGCTTGAACCGTCGTCTACCACAACAGATGCAAATACAGAATCTCCACGGTCAAAGTGGGTCAGACCATCCAGGGTGTCGGTCGACGTGTTGGTTGTGTTGCTTTGCACAATCACGGGGCCTGTTCCATCATCGACTGTCCAATCCCATTGATAGGTCAAGGTATCTCCATCCGGATCGCTGGCTTGTACAGTCGCTTCCAATAGATCGTTGGTTGCCGGAGCAAGAGGGGACAGTGTTAAATCAGTGATGATTGGAACCCCATTGCTAATTGTCAAGGGTGCTGATGCAAGGGTACTCGCATCGACTCCATCGGCAACGGTGGCTGTACAGACAATGCTGTCACCAGTGACAAAAGGACCGGACAACGTGTTGTTGGTTGAAGACGCTAGATTTCCATTGATTGTCCAAGCGAAACTTTCGGAGAGTGAATCTCCATCGGCATCCATTGAACTTTGGGTACAAGTCAATGTATCTTGGGTACTCGCGTTTGCAGGAGTAATGGCGACACTGGAAATGAACGGGGCAGTGTTTTCGATGAGAATGGTTTCTTCCGTATATTGTCCGTTGATGTATCCATCATTTGGTGTCACGCGCAGTGTCCAAAGGTCATTCTTGGTTGTGAGACTAGAAGGAAGCAATGCGGTGGTTTGACCAACTGAAACACCGTTCAATCGCCAATCGTACAGGTAATTGATCGGATCACCATCGGCATCTGTAGAACCGGTTGCTACGGCTGATATGTTGTCATTGGTGCCAGGGTTGCTGGGTGTAAACAGAATCTGTGGTGGCGTTGGTGCGGTGTTGATGCGAATACTGGTCAACGCTGTATCGTAGAGCGAATCTGTATCCGTGACTCGAACCGTAATGTTGTGGTTTCCTGCGCTGAGTTGACTGTAATTTAAGGCACTCAGTCCACTGGAGTTGGCAAAGTCGGTCGAAAACACTCCGTCGATGTCAGACTCCCATTCCACTTGCAACAAATTGGGTGGGTCTTCACCATCTTGCACAACGGCTTCGAAATACACCGTTTGATTCACATTGTGGACTGTGCCAGCCCCAGGCTCATACAACGTCACAGATGGGGGAGAACCAACACTGTACAGAACGTTGCTGGTACAGACGTCGCCTTCTGGATCGGTGACGCGCAAAGTGATGGCGTGGCTGTTGGAGGTCAGAGACGAGGTGGTTAGGTTCACCAGTCCGGTATTGTCGGCGATGCTGGTACCGAGTAAACCGTCTTTGTCAGACAACCATTCGATGGTCAAGTCACCGAGAGCGTGGTCGGCATCCGAAACTGTTCCTTGAAAATTCACCGAAGTGCCCAACAGTCCAGAGTCTCCATCTGTTGGGTCTGTGATTTCACACAAGGGAGGCTGGTTGACTTCATTGACGAGTATTTGTACCTCTTCGGTCGTCGTTTTCCCCATTGTGTCTTCGACCTCCAGTCTCAAAATGTGCTCTCCAGGGGTCAAGTTGGCAAAGTCAGACATTTCTCCATTGGAATCCACCGTTGTGTCTAGGGCAATCGGACCGTCAATGCTGGAACTCCATCGAATGCTCAAGTCTGCCGTGTCGTCTTCTTCATCGGAGACCGCTGCTGCGAACTGAATGCTGTCCTCAGTCGAGAATACATCGCCTTCTTGAGGGGACAATAAGATTATTTCCGGTGGATAAGATGGTTGTACCGTAATCGATACTTCACTGAGTGCTCCAGCGTTTTCTGGATCTCGAACTTCAACTCGAACCAAGAACTCTTGTTGGTTTGGGGTGATCTCACACACTGAACCACCGCCTTCATCGGGGGCTGTCCAGCTACAAACAAGATCTTCACCATAGAACCAAGCCACTTGCAATTCATCGGCAGTGTGGTTGCTGTCAGAGG
>CBFICN010000392.1:0-2133 GCA_965661045.1 uncultured Myxococcota bacterium | reverse complement strand
GACACAGGCAACTTGAGAAGCCGCAGGGTCTCCATATCCATCTTCATCGGTATCGGCATACCACACTTGCCCAGGAAACTCATTGGCGTCAAAATCATCGCAGTCCCCACCTGCCATGTCCGAATTGCTGCCATCCCATCCCGCAGAGTCAATGACACACTCTACAAAGCCGTCTCCATCGTCGTCAATCTCGTTTGACGGTATGTTCACAGCACAAGCATTGGATTGACCATCACAGAGTTCAGGGGCATTGAGGTACACCGTTGCATCTCCATCGTTGCAATCGGTGGCGTCCAACACATACCCAATCGGTTGCTCACAAGCAATCATGCTATTGTTGGGATCTCCGAAACTGTCTTGGTCCAAATCCGCATAATAAGTCTGTGACACATACACAGTCCCATCGTTGTCAGAACAATCATCTCCACCAATGACCGCTTCATCACCATCCCAGCCATTGGTGTCGATTGAGCAGTCGACGTACCCATCGCCATCGTCATCGATTTCCACCGCGTCTAAATCTGTGCCACAAGCATTGATCTGACCATCACAAATTTCGGTTGCTTCAGGAAAAACGGTTGAATCAGTGTCGTCACAGTCTGTTGAGTCCAATACGTAACCATTGGGTTGCGTACAAGAAATTTCGGTTGTTTCAGTATCCCCAAAATCGTCTTCGTCTCTATCGCCGTACCACACCTGTGTTGGAAATTATTGGCATCCAAATCATCACAGTCCCCATCCAGCGGGACATACCCAGGGTCAGGATTGCAACCCATGATCATTTGATTGCTATCTCCAAACCCATCTCCATCCCCATCCATCTCCACTGCTGGCAACGAAGCATCACACCCGTTAATGAGACCATCACACAACTCTTCAGTGTCTGGATGTCGAACAGCATCTGCATCGTCACAGTCCCCACCCGGCAGAACACCGGTTTCAGCCAACCCCAACGTTGCAATGCCAACATACTCGTTTGGAACAAAGCCGTCGCCATCTGCATCAAAGTCGTCAGAACCGTCACAATTTTGGTCAATGCCGTCATAAGGTCGGTCTTCTGCCCCCACATAAATGTCTGCGGCTTGGATCGGTGTATCATAAACCATAGAACCTTCTGGTTGAATAGGGTCCTCACTGGATTCCCAACAATCCGTTACACCTGCAACGCCATCGCCATCAGCATCTTTTGGCTCCCAGTTACTGTAACAACCGGTACCCAATACAACCATCAAACCGAACAACCGTCCTTGCATGTCACCACTCCACGTACTCAAAGGGTCTTTGTGATATAGGTTCATGTTATCACCAACAGCAATCTATCACAATCTACGCGGTGCATTTCTGAATTGAATGGAATAGAATGTAGACATGAACACAACCTTGTTTGCCATCTTCAGCATCGCCTTCGTATGCATTCGGGCCCACTATCACCAACCAGAAGACCCAGAGCTTCAAGAAGTACGAAGCAAACGCGAAAAAGTGTTGGCCGGACAGTTCAGCTTGGCGCTGCTACTTACCCATGGATGGTGGCTCAGTCAATGGCAGACAGCTTCCCTGTCCGCTGTTGCGATTGTGGGGGCCATCGTGATGGGATTGAGTTTACCGCTGTTGATTTGGGTGCACCACAGTTTGGGGGTGTACTTTTCAGCCCGTCTTGTACTCAAACAAGACCACGTCATCATACAACAGGGTCCGTATAAATGGGTGCGGCACCCGATGTACACAGTGGGTTTTTTGTACCTCATTGGTGCAGGACTGTTGAGTGAATCGTGGATTGTTGGGCTGTTGCCAACCTGTAGCTTCGGACTGTTGGTCATGCTGAGAGTACACGATGAAGAAAGGATGCTCTGTTCTGTCTCAGAAGAGTATACTCAATACATGCGGAAAACGGGACGATTTATCCCGCGTCTACTTCCATAGCAGCAACGCCGTCACCTCAAATCAACTGTCACTCAACTTACTGAGACAGACCGATTACGAAGATACAACTTCTTCCAACATTGCATGCAACTTGGCAATGGAGAAGGGCTTGTGCAATACAGGTTGATTTGTGGCCAGCACTTTTTCTTCGAGGTCCTGTCCCACTCCACCAGTCACGAAATCACCTTTTCAGACAAGGTCGGATGATGCTCG
>CBFICN010000391.1:0-2141 GCA_965661045.1 uncultured Myxococcota bacterium | reverse complement strand
GTCAAACACTTGAAAGGCTGCACACAGGTACATCAACGGCACCACGATTTCCAACAACACAAGATCATCGGTGTAGATTCTGGGCCACCACTGTGCGCCCATCACCAGCAGCACTATCAATGCTCCCTCAACCAACAACAGTGTCCAAAACACCTGTTGAATCGAGTTTTTCCAATCACCACCCGCACCAATCATCTTTCCCACACGGGTTGCGGCCGCCACCGAAAGACCCAGTGGAACCATAAAACACACGCTGGCAATGTTGAGTACGATCGCGTGGGCTGCCTGACTGTCCGTTCCTATCCACCCTGCAAAGAGCACCGACAACACAAAGCCCCACACCTCCAAAGTAAACTGTAATCCTGCTGGCCACCCAAGACTCCAAATGCGTCCCAACACTTTGGAGGAAAAAGCATAGTATCGAGTACAAAATCTCTGTATGTCAACTCTGAGTTGCCACAACATGATGAAACACATCCCATAAGTTGAAATGCAGCTGGCCCATGCTGACCCCACAACACCCAAGTCCAATTGAAAGATGAACACATAATTGGCCAGAACATTGATCACGTTGGCAAAGACAACCGAAACCGTCGCACTGCGTACCCGTTCCATCGCTTGAAAGAACCGCATCGCATAGACAAAAGCCAGTTCTGCCGGAACCGCCAACGCGAGCACCGAGCAATAGTCTCCCGCCAATGCAGCCACCTCCGGTTGCTGACCAAAGAGCGACAACCCCTTCTCTGCACCCAAATACAGCCCAGCCTGACAAACGATGACCACCATCATCAGTCTCAACAGGTGTTGGAACAACTCTGCTCGAATCTCGATTTGATTGTCGCCAGCAGCCTGCGATACCAACGGCTCCACGCCAGAAGGAATATTCCGTCCAAATACGGCTGTCGCATACATCCACGTGACCGATACGGACAAAGACGCAATCGCAGTGGCACCCAATCGCCCCACCATGATCATATCCACAACCCCTAGGCTCATCATCGCGCCATTGGTCAAAATCACCGGCCAGGCCAATGTCAAAAGGGCTTGTCTTTCTGAATTCATCGAACACCTATACAAAGTCTAATATCAGTATTCTCATCACGTCTAAGACTTTACCATACTGCTTAGGCCGAATATTGTCCACTGTATACAATCGTAAAACAAAGGCATTGATATAGAAGCCAAATGCTGTCGCTCAAGTAAACACCATCATCCAAACGGATCATACTCTTATGCAGAAACCGTAATAAGCACGTCGGAATCAACACCCAACACATCGGTCAACGAATCAGCAATCCCCTGTAAGAAATCCTTATCGAGAGGTAGAACAGAATCGTCAGAAGGCTTACGGGCTGTTGTATAAATTTGTACCCACTCTACTTGACCACCGGCATCGACAATCCCTTTAACTCTGGCAACCCAAGCACTAATTTCGGCATCACTCGGTGCCTCATCTCCAAATCGATGAAACATACACTGCAACACAATTGGGTGTTGTTGCGCAGCCCATGTAATATTCTGGGTCACTTTATCGAGAGACAGTTTGGTTCCATCTACGCGTTCAAACCACGCTTGCGTACCGGCGTCAAGTTTTGCCCAGACCCGTCCACCACTTTTCCACAAGCCGTCCAAGGCTGAACGAACTGAGGGCTTATGAAACAACGTCGCATTGGTAAACAAATTGAAGGCCACATTGTCAAACTGATAGGCATCCAATTGCTCGCTGACCGCCCCCACTACCTGCAGCAACTCAGGACAAGCAGTTGGCTCTCCATCTCCAGAAATGGATACATCCCTCAGCACCTGCATCTGTGGCGCCGCAGTATTGAACGGGGTTACATTCCACAGCTCACCACTGGCCAACAGAGAAAATAAATGTACCAGTTCTGTTTGTACACGGAGTACATCCACACCTTGTTGCTGAACCAGTTTTTGGGTATCGGTCAGTGGAACTTTGCGATTGACCTGGCAATATGGACAATCAAAATTGCACACCTTGTCCACATTGAGATTGATGCCAATAGAGAGTCCTTGTGCGCGCCTTGAAACGACAGCGTAGACATATCGATTTTGGAGCAGCTGTCGTCGGTGATCGGTGAAGTTCAACAATTGCATACAGTACCTATCGGTTGGATATCTAA
>CBFICN010000390.1:0-2170 GCA_965661045.1 uncultured Myxococcota bacterium | reverse complement strand
GCCCAAGTTGCAATCTCGGTTTTGGGTTCGATCAAGATTTGCAGTGGAACGGTGTTTGGATGCGCATCCAGCCACATCGTAATCACATACATGCAGTCCACGAGCAAATCACAGGTGCTCTCGGCGTCGATCATTGGGACGTGCTGCACCGCAATGACCTCACGTTCTGGGTCCCACACCACATCAATTTCAAACTGACGAATGCCTTTGTCCAACTGCACATCGAGAGAATCATGGGTGTACTTCCATTCGTCTACCGTCGTGCCTTCTGGTTCTATGTGGTAGCTGTTGTGGGTTCCGAAGACTTGGATGTTGTTAAAGGGCGTATCGGGGTCAAGGTTGTCGACGAGACCGTTGCCTCCAGACTCTACTGAAGCTGTATCGTTTTTGTTGGGTGTGCAGGCGAACACAAACAAAAAGTACATCATGGACTTTGCTCTTCTTTCTGTGCCTGTTCTTCTTTCTCTGTTGCTTCTGGGGCCACAGCCTCGACCTGTTCGCCTTCTGGCTCGACACCCAACTCCGCCTTCACCGCATCCCAATTCATGTCGAGCGGTTCATAGTCCTTCATCGGCAGCGCACCAATCCTTGCTTCCAGAACAACGATGCGCTCTTCGTGTTCAGGGTGTGAACGCATCCACAGCGGTATCATTTCGGTCAACTCATCCTCTTCTTGCTCCATGATCTGAAAGAACTCCACCATACCTGATGGATCAATCCCTGCATCGACCATCAACTTCAGTCCCTCTACATCGGCGTCTGTTTCGGCATCTCTAGAATAGGCATTGACGGCAGAAGCACTAAAAATCTCCGCTCCAAAGGCAATCATACCCTCCACAATTCCCAACACCAAATCAACCATTATGGCCACTCCTGCGGCCTCCAATATCCGAGACATCCCATGTCGCTGCGTCACGTGAGAAATTTCGTGGGCAAGGACTCCCGCTAATTGCTCTGGTCTTTCTGTGTCTTCAATCAACCCTGTGTAGACGACGATATACCCACCGGGCAACGCATAGGCATTTTGAATATCGGCATCGATAACGTGCACATCAAAGTTCCATTCTTCTTCAATGTTCGCGGTCAGTTTATCAACCATTTGCTGTACGGGCTCGACGATGACACCCTCTGTAATCTCTGGTCCCTCTTTGTCCATCGACTCACCAACAAATGCACCCAGTTTTACGTCGGCTTCGATGGGAATGAACCCCACCAATCGTCCGCTGATGGCTTGAATGGATGCGAAGAGTCCCAAAGCCACGACGCCAACTCCAAATAGTAGACCTCCCCACAACATCCAGCCCTGCTGATTGCTCTTGTTGCGCTGAGCGATGACTTTTTCAACCTCTCTTCGCAAAGAGGTTTCTCCGATGGCCTTCAACAGTGCAGGATCTTCAGAAAAGAGAATCGTTTCATCTGTTGTGGAACGAATAAAGAGCATCTTTCCAGTTGCGCCAGCCAGTTCCAAGCGAACCTCATCCAAATCGAGGGTAAACTCACGACCACCATTGGCCGTTGCGGTAATTGTTTCTCTGTCATAATCAATATCCAAGGTTGCCGAAGCCCGCTTGTTTGGCAATTCTGAGTGAAACACCCCACCATCTATAGTTGCTGCCATGTTGTTCTCCCAATCATTTGAATATTGTATATCCGATATCGGTGTCTGATTGGGTATTTTTGATACGATTTGATACAGTCATAAACAGACAAAAGACACATGGACACCCACATGACCACCCCAACCATCCACCATACCACTGCGCAGTTCGCAAACCATTCAGCAATTGAAGCCTGTACACTCTTAGCCAATGAAGCCAACGAGGCTTTTGCTACCTCAATGGACTATGTTCAATTGTGTCCGCAAACACCCACGGTATTCACAGAGGAAAGTTTAACCGAGGTTCAAGAGGCATTTCCCGATACCCGCTTTCAGTTGCATGCCAATGTACGGGTACAAAAAGGGTTACTCATTCTCGATGCGTCGTCCTACAACACGCGTTCCCACTGGTATTTTGAGCGTCTGGGTGAACTGAGCGCCTTCATCAATGCCCCTGCATACTCCCTGCACAGTGGACGGCGACGCAACTGCACAATGAAGGAACTCTTTGGGAATCTCGAATCCATTCAACAACTGTTTGAAATGCCGGTACTTGTAGAAGGCATGTACCCC
>CBFICN010000389.1:0-2208 GCA_965661045.1 uncultured Myxococcota bacterium | reverse complement strand
TGAGTCCCAAGACATTGTATGGTACAACACCGATGACATACGAACTTCTGCAGAAACATCATAGAGCATTCTATTGCCGTTCTTGTATGCAGTATCGACGAATGGAATCTCACGTTTCACATCTGAAGGATCATAGGCTACACGCTCATTGTACCGTGAACGATAGAACTTTGACGGATCTGATGGTGGTACGTAAGACCACAAGTTTCCTGCCGTCGCTGACACCTGACCAGCCAAGCCAACAAGATAGAATGGCCCAGCCATCCAACGTTGCTCGGGACGCGTCAGTGGGAAACGATACCCCGTGTTGAAAATCATCATGGTTTCCCCAGAGAGAGACCACGATGGATACCCTGCAAACTGAGAGTTGGGCTGAATGGAGCCATATCCAAAGTTGTATGGATGACGTCCACCAGCTCGGAACTCGTCGTTGATGCTTACGTTTCGATCCAACATTCCCAAATGACCATCGAAGTACAATACGTGACGTCGTTGCTGCGCTTCACCCAAAATCTTAGACCCAAAAGTCGGAATGGGGATAATCTCATTCCAACGAAGTTCCAGTTGATTGAAACGATACTTGTCGAGTTCTTCACCATCATCAATGGTAACAGAACCGGTATCCGCAAATACAATGTCGGTATACCCATGAGAAATGGTACCCGTCACGCTACGTCCATAGTATGGGTTGATTGAACGAGCCAACCAAGAGTTGTTTGACCAATTGAAAGACATGTATGGAACGGCACTCCACATGAATCGTTGGAAACGAACATCGTCCACCCCTTTCACGGAGAAATCATACCCAGATACCCCCATAGACGTATTGAATACACCATTCCAAGTGTACGAAACAGAACCACCACCAAAGTTTTGCATGATTGTGCGCTTCAATTCATAGATGTCTTGATCACCAGTTGTGTTTGGATCAGAGTCTGCATCCAACAAAAATCCTTGGGTGTTCTTTCCTTGAAAATGCCCACCAAATACGGAGAAGGATGGTGTAAACATGTCATTGGTGTATCCCATCTGCAGAATCGAATCTTCACCCAGCAATGCAAAGGCGAACAACTGATTCATCTGGGCGTAGTCCATGATTTGGAACTGAACACCAGACTGCAATCCCCAATCGGTTTGGTTCTGCTGCATGCGAATCAACGGAATCACAACCGGAGAAGACAAGGACTTCATTGGTGAGTATGGGCTTGTCATCTCGTCATACTTGCTGAGGTCAACCGTTTCAGCCAAGAATGTTTCAACGTGCTCGGCTTCCTGCTCAGTAGCGAAAAGGTGGGTCACATCGTCGTTCAAGAATTCATTTTTGTGCAGTGAGTAGACCTTCCAACCGTTTGCGGTGTAATAGTTGTACACCAGATCTCCTTCTTTGGTGATGTGTGGGGACACGGCACCGGTAATCACGTTTGTGATTTGAAGGAACTTTCCTGTGGTTGGATCGTAGGAATAGATGTTGTCAATACCATTCGGGTCGGCCGCAAAGTAAATCTTGCCATCGTGTCCCCAGTGAGGGTCTTGCTCTTCCCACTCATCCATCATGATTGGCTTGAGGTCTGTGCCATCAGCGTTCACAATGTACAGGTTTTGTTGGAAGTTTCGGAACATCATGAACACAAGTTGCTTGCCGTCTGGAGACCAATCAACAATGCGCATCCAGTTGCCATCGGTGTACTCCGTGAGCATTTGCTTGTCAGAACCATCAAAGTTGATCGTCCCCAAATTTACAGTACCATCTGTATACTGTAAAAATGCAATTCTCTTTCCATCTGGAGAAACGGCTGGGTCATGTGCACGCAGGGTATTTGGAATCACATTCCACTCACCGTGCCACATGCGCTTGTTAAAGAACCCTTTTGACGGCCGACGCGTTTTGTAAGTTTCATTCCCGACGGTTTCTTCCATCATTTCAGGAAACTTGTAATACACAAGTTGTTTCCAGTCATACCCATCCTTTTCCAAGTACACATTGGTCAATGCGTAGGCTTTGTTTCTTGGATGCGACTCTTCGTGCCCAGTCAACACAACACCATCATTCGAAGGTGTAAAGTCCCAACCGTGGTCAAAAGAAGCATATGGAATACTGAATGATTGAAGGGAACGTTCTGTGGCAGCCAATCCAGGACCAGCCCCTTTCGCGCCAGTCAAAGTACGGTTCTGTTGACGGTTCATCTTCTTTACCTGAATCGAACCACG
>CBFICN010000388.1:0-2216 GCA_965661045.1 uncultured Myxococcota bacterium | reverse complement strand
GCATTGCAAAAAAATACAAGCAAAGTCCATACAAACTAACTGCATGTGTTGGTATTGTCGGTGCAGGACCAGCGGGCACTGGTGTTGCGCTTGCATTGAAACACCATGACATTGACTTTATCATCTGGGAACGTGGAGAGTGGTTCAACAGCATCGCCTCGTATACTGTCAATAAACACATTTATGCATTGCCGGAAGAGTGGTTCCTTCCTGAGAACCTTTGGTTCGAAAGCTGCAGCAAAGAAGTGCTGTTGGAACGTTGGCGACGCGACTTAAAGGGACTCAAAGAACAAGTCTATGAATCTCATGAGGTCACCGACATCCGAAAATACAACACAGTTTTCAATGTCTATGTGAAGGACTCTTTTGAGCAAAACCAAGTACACAAAGTTGCCCAAGTGGTGTTGGCTACAGGAACACAATCCACGCCAAAGAAACTCGAGGTTGACGGTGAGAACTTGCCGTTGGTAAACCATCAACTTCTGACGCCCCTTGAATACCAAGGCAAAAGAGTTGCCATCGTTGGAGGGGGCAACTCTGCTGTTGAATCCTGTGTACGATTGCTGGAACAGGGTACACACTGCAAACTCATTCACCGTGGTCAGGATTTCTCCAAAGCACTACCGGACTTGCGAGAAAAGCTGCATCAATGGAAGAACACGCCTTTGTTGGAAATATACCTCCAGAGCACAGTGAAAGAATTTCGTCTCTTCCCCCACTCCAGTACACAATTGACGGTTACCATAGAAAGTCACAACCAAGATGCACCGCAGCACTTGGTGACCGATGCTGCCCTAATACAAATTGGTGGTACGCCACACAAAGCGTTGCTCAACGCGGTCAACCTACAAACGGAGCAGGAACAACCACCTGTCAACTGGGTATGGGCACCCATATTTGGACTGTTGGTGTATCTTTTTTACATTTTAAAGTCAGGTCTAACAGAGCAATGTCCAACATTGAAAGACTGTACAGAACCCTTGTTGGTCGCCAAGAGAAACTTTTTTCCGATCTCGGTTGACTGGTTGAGTCCCCTACCCTCGTTGTTGCAAGTCGATTTGGGCTTTCGAACAGTGGATGGCTCATTTTGGGGCACCGTTCTATACAGCATGTTGATTGTTGTGTTTGGAATCAAGGCCATGGTAAAATACCCTTCCTTGACACAACGCAAGCGTTACCTGTCGCTGATCGTCTTTCAAGCGCTGTTCCTATTTGGAATTCCAGAGATCATCGCCCCCTGGATAATCTCGACAGGCAATGGATTGGAATTTTTTGGTGGAAACAGGCCTTGGAAATGGTACGCATTGACAATTCCTTGGCCACTCTCCTTGTATTCCATTGTGGATGCCCCAAGTTACATCAACCACACAAACCAGCATGCAACTGCATTGATGTGGACAGCGTTGGGATTGACAACCAGTTTCGTTCTCATACCCCTCTATGTGCGTCATCAAGGTCAACGTTTTTGTTCATATATGTGTGGCTGTGGTGGATTGGCAGAAACAGTCGGAGATATATTCAGAAGCTATGCCCCCAAAGGCAACACTGCGAAAAAATTAGAACAGTTGGGGCGATGGATTTGGGTACTCGGCATATTGGTGACTGCATTGATTTTGAACGATGCGTGGAAGCTACTGAGCATCAACGCATTGACACACACGAAAGTTTTTGCAGAGCGTTGGTATTCCTTGATGGTCGATTTTTGGTTGGCCAGCGTACTGGGTGTCGCACTGTACCCTTATTTGGGCAATCGAGTGTGGTGTCGATTCGCCTGTCCATTGAGAGCCTATATGGAAACGGTTGCGAAATACACAACCAAACTCTCTATCGAATCAAAAGACACCTGTATTGGCTGTTTTGAGTGTACACGGCAATGCCAAATGGGCATTCATGTGCATGAGTTCGCCTTGCGACAGGAATCCTTAAGCAATCAAAACAGCGCCTGCATCCAGTGCGGAATCTGCATAGAAGTCTGTCCCCTAGATGTACTGGAACTGGGACAATCGGGTCAACCCATACAACTGTCTATGTCAAACATATTGGACGTACCAAAAGCGAAATGGGAATAAAGTCAGGTCGAAAGTTGTTTTAGAAGCAGTATACTTGACAAGCAATCTTAAAACAATTATAATAATTATATGACAAACGATCCCATGTTACAGCTTAAAAAGCCATCGTTCATCGCAACGCCCATTGGCAATATGGTTGCTGATATA
>CBFICN010000387.1:0-2236 GCA_965661045.1 uncultured Myxococcota bacterium | reverse complement strand
CAGTGCATTGAGATCATCGCAGTCACTGTCGTCAGAGACAAACCCAGCGGGCTGTACACAGGCCGAAGTACTGATGTTTGGGTTTCCATAGGTGTCGGCATCGGCATCGACATACCACACGTCACTCGGACCAAATACCACTCCTGAATCGGCATCGTCGACCAGACCGTCACAGTCGTTGTCGATTGCGTCACACACTTCGTCCATGCCTGGATTGATGGCACTGTTGCCATCATCACAATCCTCATTGTTGTCGGTGCTTCCCGGTGGCACCATACAAGACTGCGTAAAGTTGGAAGCATCCCCATAGCCATCCATGTCCAAATCTGCATACCAGTTGTCTTCTTCAGTGTATTGAATGACCATGTCAGCATCGTCAATTAGACCATCGCAATTGTTGTCCACTTCATCACACACTTCCACACCGTCAGGCGAAATCAACGCATTCAAATCATCACAGTCCAAATCATTGTCCACATACTGCTCTGGCTGACCACAAAATTCCCCAACAAACTCGGCGTTTCCATACCCATCTCCATCATAGTCCAAGTACAATGTATTCGTTCCAACCACTGCTGGATCGGCATCGTCAATCAACCCATTGCAATTGTTGTCGATCTCGTCACACTCTTCTGTCGCATCCGGATTGATTGTGGCATCGGCATCATCACAATCACCGCTCACGTCCACATACCCTTCGGGCACTTCACAAGCCGCCTCAACAGTGCTTTCCAATCCAAATCCATCCGCATCGGCATCGGCATAGAAATCTATCAGTAAGCCTTCGTCGATCTCTCCATCACAGTTGTTGTCAACCCCATCACATTCTTCATCCGCACCAGGATAAACGGTGGCGTCATTGTCATTGCAATCCCCTTCTTCCAGGGCGACTCCATCAGCATCTTCATCTGTCAGGGTGACTTTGTCAGTGTCACTCGTACCTGTTCTACAAGCCAACAACAATTGCAACAATACAAACATATCTACTCCAATGCAATATCGTGGGTCCAATGACACCCACCAATGTTTCATCGGCAGTATAACAAGATTCAAGGGTGTATTGTGCTTTACTCTGCACTATTGACTGGAAACCAGTTCAAATTCAACCTGGCAGCCAGCCAATAAACTCCACCATGGTGTGGCTTTCCACACAAAAACTTTCCGGAGCGTCGAAACAGACATCGGTCATGTCAACTGTGATGTTGGCGGGAACCTCTCCCCAATCGGTCATTTCCCCTTCTGCGACCACCGTCACGTGCACCGTTCCAGAAATGGCCACGTACTCAACATCCACTTGAGGTTCATTGATCGCGGCGTCATTGCAAGACCACGCGTTGAGGAACGAACCCTCTTGTGCGACGATCAACGGCTGAATATCATCGGTCATCGGATTGATGGTGTAAGTGTACTCTACGACACCTCTTGGAGATTGATGGGCTTCCATCGCTAGACCAGAGCCAGACACCCACAGCGCCAGCGTGTCGATCTCATTGTGGGCATAGAGAAAATAGTCTCCACAACCACCGCCACTGGTCAGATCCGCCACTGTACTTGCTGACCATCCTTGTTCACCAGCCACCTCGCCAGTGTCACCAGAATCTTCGCCTTCTGTAGAGCCAGAATCTTCGACTGTCCCCGTTTCTTCCGTCGACTCTTCTACGGTATCGTTTTCATCTGCAAGACCAGTGTCATCAGACTTTTCACCACAAGCAACCACAAACAACAACGAAAACATTATTCCTCCACAGTACGCATTCACACTATCCGATCTGGAACCACCATTCCATCATCAAGTAGAAGCTTTCGTCTATTGTGTGCTGATTCCACAATGTGTATGTGAATATCCAAATACTACCGTCTGTCGCTTTTCGCTTGGCTACTTGCTTTGCGTTTCGCGAAGCTGCTGGAGTTTGTCTTGAAGCTGCTCAATTTCAAGCATGATCTTGCCATACTCTTCGATTTTGCCACTGCGCTGCAATCGAACGGACTCTTCATATTTTTTGGATATTTTCTTTTCCAAGTCCGCAACTGGATCTTTCTTAAACCACCCAAACATTACTTGCTCAATACGGCATCAATGGCCGCTTTTAATTCATCAGAATCTGGCTTGGTACCGGAACCATATCGTCCAACCACGTTGCCATCTTTATCTACGAGAAACTTTTCAAAATTCCAGCGAATGTTCTTACCCCCACCCTTGTCTGAAGATACCAGTGTCTGGTAGAGCTCAGAGCGG
>CBFICN010000386.1:0-2260 GCA_965661045.1 uncultured Myxococcota bacterium | reverse complement strand
TCAATCTTATATCCAGGATCACCCGTTCCACAGCGAGGCGACTTTGGGTCCTTAGAGTGTGGACACCCAAATTGAATCATGAAGTTGTTGATGACGCGGTGAAAATGCAATCCGTTGTAAAACCCGGCATTGACAAGGCTGATGAAGTTGGATGCGGTGATGGGCATTTCTGCTTCGAAAATCTCAGCGGTAAAGCTGCCCATTGAGGTGGTAAAAACGGCTTTTGGATTGGCCATGAAAGACTCCAAGTTAAAGGTTCGTTGTTGTTATATTCCCACAACGGGAAAAATCAAGCGTCTAACCTGCAACAAAGCATATTTCAGATCAATTCGGGCTCCACAGTACCCCATCAGAGGTTTCCACAACCTCACACAGCGCATCCGCGTAATACGGTGTGTGAACAAAGGTCAGATTGCACATTTCGTCTTGTGCAGACAACCCGTAGGATATTGGTTGATCGGTATTGTTCTGCCAAGTACAACTGTACTCAAACCCCGTTCCTGCTTGCACATGAATCGGTTCTTCATACTGGACGATCTTGGCGTTGTGCCAATCGTCATTGCTATAAATCACATCTCCAGCCTCGGTACCGTCAAATGTCCGGATGGTAAACTCTTTTCCTAAACTGTGCATGTGGCTGGCTAGAAACAACACATCCACATCTTTATTCAAGACACACCGCGTCCATTCGGTATGGGTAGAATTGGCTGGAATATTGATATTTTCATCCCGCACATTGCCACCCCAAATACCCGTTGTCATTTCATCGTCAGAAATCGTATAGGCATTGAGGCGTGAATACAAGTCGACCGGTGTATCCGTGGTGTTCACATAATGAATCTCGTGAATGATATCGATCCCACCAGGCACACTGGCCGCGACCCCTTCTGGGAGTTGAATGACCCCCTCTTCGTATCCTTGCGCGCCAAAAATCATCAATAGATCTTCCATTTGCTCCAGCAACAACTGTTCACAATCATACAAACCAGGTTCAATCTGCCCTCCCACAACGCCAGAGGTAGAGATGGTCATGTGGTGCATTCCATAGTTTTGCTGATACTCCACGCGATTGACATTGGACAATGTTTCAGTATCCAATGGATACACCAAACACTTCCATGCCTCCGTATAGGGATCAACGGTATAGTCCATCGACAACTGAAACCCTTCACCAGCGGGTGGTGGCTCCAACAAGGACAGACTCTCAGCAGAGTCACTTGGTTTCGAAGTACACCCAATCAAGCACAATACCATCATCAACATTCTTATTCTCCAGTTTGCTCAGTGTAAGTCTAGCACACTCGAGACGACAGATGGATGATGACAACGCAAAGAGATACTAACTTGCCGGCTTGATATCGCTCTCAGGAATATTGCTGGCGATGAGAACCCCTTCTGCACCCCAAAACTGAACGGCATACCGCACTTCCCCATCCACCAGTTCACAATTGTGGATGTATCCATACTCAACCGATGGTTCAGCATCCAACTCACGAAGAGAATCTTCCGAAACAGAGACCTTTGTACCCACTGCAAACCGACCTCGATGGGGAGACACGTGGCCATGATCACTCCAAGCAGCCCAGCCATTCTCCAAAGACCACACGTTGTCCATCCCTTGGTTGCGAAGATACTGCGCCACACTCCAACTTCTCATACCGGCGGCACACACCACAACAACGGGCTTTGTTGTCGACAAATGATGGTATTCGTTGGGAACGTCGTTCATCGGGACAAAAATGCTCTTTGCCAAATGCCCCTGTTGAAGTTCAAACGGTTCCCGAATGTCCAAAATATCGAACTCTTGATGGTCATCCAACCACGCTTGAAGTTGTCGTGGACGCACGTCGACTTCAAATTCTTCCAATTCTTCACCTTCGTTGCTCGCCGCTTCATTTCTACCATCGCCGTCAGTTTCACGATGAGAGACTGAACTGGCTGATGGATTGTACTCTGGTTTATTCACCGATGATGCTGTAGAATTTTTCGGACGAATCGTTCGATAAATTGCTCCCATAAAAGAGTCTTTTATCGCCTGTGGCACCATCGACTTTAGCAGTTTTTTCATCTTCATTCCCTACAATTTGAATGTTCAATCATCTCTTCCACCCAACAGTCCAGCCCGCAAGGCAAAGTATAGAAGTTGTAAAATGGCTTGCAGTGCGGCCGCCAAATACGTTGCGGCAGCAGCAGTCAACACAGCACTCACCCCCCGCGCCTCTTCTCCTGTCACGATGCCGTTGTCCAACAACAACCGACG
>CBFICN010000385.1:0-2262 GCA_965661045.1 uncultured Myxococcota bacterium | reverse complement strand
AATTCAGCAAACGCGTCGGTTGTGTCCTCTCCCAACGGTTCACCCAAATCATCGGAAAATTCTTGAATCATGGTATCCGTCACTTCGGGATTCACCTTGGCACTTTGAGGCACTGGCTTTCGAATCTTCGAAACAAGTTCAAGCTCAGGAGACTCCTCAGAAGACTCTTCTGAAAGCGCATCTCCGACATCCCCCTGAGCATCCAGTTCTTTCAACAATTCATCGTACTCCGCCCGATTGATTATGTCTGTGGCGTCGGAACCATCATCCAATCCCATCGTGATTTCAGCATCTTCCACATCACCATCATAGCCAAAATCTTCACTGGACTCTTCTTCATCACCGTCTTCTCTGGCTACGCTCTGCGAACCAACCACTGGAGTGTTGTTTGGTTCGGAAAAAAACCAATCTGTCAGATCATCACCTGGCGTGTTGTTGCTGGAATTTTTATCATTCTTTTTCGTTGACATATCAATCCATTCTCTGAAAAAATGTGAAGTGTAGAATCATTAATAACATAACATAGCAACAACAAAACGGATACAAACCGTCCAAACCAATAAACTTTTATCAAGACACCTTTGTTCAAGATCAATCAAATACGTTAAGAATGGTCCATCACGTGATTGGTGGAGGGTGAAATGAATATTGTAGTGGCTGGTGCGGCTGGTTTTTTGGGGTCACACTTGTGTGATGCTCTATTGAAGCAAGGACATACGGTCATCGGTATTGACAATTTTCTTACGGGGCAGCGCATAAACATTCAGCGTATTCAACAGAGGCTCCCGAACCATCCAAGCGATCGCTTTCAGTGTATTGAAGCCGATGTATGCACGGCTGTTCCAGATTTAAACGGTCTAAAAATTGATCAAGTGTATTACCTTGCAAGCCCCGCTTCACCAATTGACTATGTACAGATGCCACTGGAAACGTTGTATGTTGGATCTTTCGGGTGTCGAAATTACTTAGAACTCGCCCAACGACACAATGCCAGGTTCTTACTGACCAGTACCTCAGAAGTATACGGAGATCCAACCATTCACCCACAACCCGAAACGTATTGGGGCAACGTCAACCCAATTGGCCCACGCTCCGTGTACGACGAGTCAAAGCGCTATGCGGAAAGTCTCACCATGGCATTCCACAATCATTGTGACGTAGAAGTTCGAATTGCTCGCATATTCAACACCTATGGACCCCGCATGCGCCATGATGACGGTCGCGTCATTCCCACATTTGTCAAACAGGCCTTGCTCAAACAACCGTTGACAATCTTTGGTGATGGGTCTCAAACTCGATCTTTCTGTTTTTACAGTGACTTAATTCGTGGCCTGATAACGCTGATGAACAATCCGATTGACATTGGGCCATTTAACTTGGGCAACCCACACGAACTAAGCATGCTGGAATTGGCAAAGGAAATCAACGAAATCCTAGACAATCCAGCCGGTGTCACCCACAAACCACTTCCCACCAACGATCCCACTCGAAGACGACCTGACTTAACCAAAACTCAATCTGTGTTGGGTTGGTCTCCTACGGTTTCATTTGCCACGGGAATTAGAGAGACAATTGACTATTTTCAAGAAACACTCTTCTAAAAGACACTGTTTAAACAAGCACACCTCACAGTACAATCACTGAACCATTCCATCAAAAAACGTAACCGTCTCAACCTATATTCATACAAGTAGAGACGTCTCAGTCACACTGTGCCAATTAATTAAAACGCAGTGACATTCCCATTTTGATTGCCACCACCTGCTTTGAGTATGGTGGTCGATCTGGTGTTCCACGTACATATGGGTCACCCTCTTGATAGGATTCTTCAAGCAAAATGGAGCGCTCATAAGGTGTTTGATTGAGCACATACGTCCAGGGCACTTCCAAAAACACACCAACGGGACCAGCCGAGTCAAAGGCAAGACCACCACCAGCTGTCACGCCATAATGCAGCCCTCCAGGTTGATTGCTGTAATTGACTGTTGGCGCATCCGGTACAGTGTAGGAGTCATAGATGCGAAAATATCCCCCCACAAGGGCATAGGGTTTTATTGGCCCTGAAGGCATCGTGTACAAACGAATGCGGGGTTCAATGTGACCACTGACACTCGACACAACCTGTTGAAAATCGTCGTCTTGTAACACTTTCCCATCAGAGTCTTGCATCTGCCACCCTGTAGAGAGTTCTTTTGGCGCAATGATCGCCCCTCCATACACACCAAGCTCAAGCCACCACAACGGAGAGAAGCCAATGGCTCC
>CBFICN010000384.1:0-2362 GCA_965661045.1 uncultured Myxococcota bacterium | reverse complement strand
AACTGTTTGATGAAACACTGCGCGACGGCATCCAGTGTCCGTCCATCACTGACCCTCCGATTGAACGCAAATTGGAAATCCTTCGATTGCTGGACAGCATTGGGGTGGATGAAGCCGACATTGCCTTACCCGGTGCTGGAAAACGAGCCGTTGAAGACTGCACAACCATGGTGGAGATGATTCGAGACGAGGGACTCAGTATTCGTCCGGCTGCGGCTGCTCGAACCCACCCCAATGACATCCGCCCGATCATTGAGATTTCTGAAAAGACAGGGGTACCCATTGAAGTCTACGCGTTTTTGGGCTCCTCACCAATTCGACTCTTCACCGAGGGGTGGGATGAAGACAAACTCGAAGACCTCACCCGAACCGCGACACGCATGACCAAAGCAGCGGGCATTCCATTCGCCTTTGTCACGGAAGACACCATTCGCTCGCACCCCAAGACCTTGGACAGACTGTTCAGGGCCGCCATTGAAGAAGGCGCAGATAGACTGTGCTTGTGCGACACGGTTGGACACGCCACACCCGATGGGGTCTTCAACCTCATTCACTACACCAAGAACATCATTCAATCGATGGGAACCGACACCAAAATTGACTGGCACGGACACTCCGATCGAGGACTTGGCTTGGTCAATGCACTCTATGCCATCGAAGCCGGTGCCGACCGCGTACACGGAACCATTTTGGGCATTGGAGAGCGTGTGGGCAATGTCCAACTTGACTTACTCATGATGAACATGAAGTTGCAAGGTGTATTGGATACCGACTTGAGCAAGATGAGCGAACTGGTTGAACTGGTTTCAGAATCGATGGAATGGCCCATCTCCCCTGCCTACCCTGTCTTTGGACGAGACGCATTTCGCACGGGTACTGGGGTGCACGCCGCCGCAGTCATCAAAGCCCTCAAAACAGGCGATACACTGTTGGCAGACCAAATCTACTCGGGGGTACCCGCCAGTTGGTTCGGTCGCGAACAAGAAATCGAAGTCGGTCCCATGTCAGGGAACTCGAACATTCTCTATTGGTTGCACAAACACGGCTATGAAGGAACGGAAGCCCAAGTTGCCAAGATTCGACACGCAGCCAAAAACACCAATCGCCTTCTATCCGACATTGAATTGAAGGCGTTGATGCAATAACGAGTGAAGTCTTTGCTGATTGACTATTCAGGACTGGAGTTGTAGGTTTCCGCCAAGTAAAAGGTCAAATTGTTCATTTCTTCTTGGGTGAAAGTAAAACTTGGCATGCCACCACTGGTTCCGTTTTCAATCACAGACTCTATTTCTTGTACACCCATATACGGAATCAATGAGTCAAAAGACGGTGCATAGCCATCGACGTGACAGCCGTTGCAGTGCATGTTTGCCAATTCTTCTCCAGCGGCAACATCGACTTCTCCACCACCATTGGGATCAGGCTCATTGGTATCCCCTCCTTGTGGATCTGCAGGATAGGTGGTTCTCAAATACGCGATGATGTCATTGATGTCTGCTTGAGCACTCACATCCGGCACGGGCGCCATTCCACCGACACCTTGAGTAATTGCAGTCTCAATCGCAGCATTGTCAATCATCGGAATCACCGACTGTGGGTCTGGCGCATAGCCATTGATGTGACAGTTCGAACAGTGTTGATTGAACAAGTCATTCCCACGACCAGGGTCCCCACCGTCTGGGATGGCTTGATCCAAGTTGTTTGTGTCATCCGGACCCGTGTCTTCGACATCACCAGTATCTTGCAGGTCGCCTGTGTCTTCAGTGTCTGATGTTGAAGACTCACTACAGGCAGCGCCCGAAGCAATCCAATCTTCAACAATTTGGATGTCGGCATCGGACAACGCTCCAGTCGGAGGCATCATGGACTCTACCCCACCCACATCGCCTGCCGTACCCTTCATCTTGTGAAGCAAGTAACTATTTGCAGGATCCCCAGCAGCAATAAAAGGCATATCGACTTGCGTAGCCATCACATCAACGGTGTTCTCACAAATGTTTTCAGACAAGGTCGGTGCCAAGGACGAAGCGTGACAGCTGCCACAAGATTCCGCCAAAATGGCTTCCGCGCCCGCACCTGCATCCGATGAGTGTCCGCCACCACCGGTAAAAATCTGATCATCACAAGCCAACAAAGACAACAACAGCAACATGATTCATCTCCAATAAAGTTCAACTCTCTAATTTAGTCTAGTCGATACACACCGCACACACAAAATTTTGCATCGGAAACTTGCACACAGTCACCCTACCAGTTAGATTATAAACGAATCGGGGAGTAGCGCAGCCTGGTAGCGCACCTGTTTTGGGCACAGGGGGTCGCAAGTTCGAATCTTGTCTCCCCGACTCTTTCAAATAAAAGA
>CBFICN010000383.1:0-2415 GCA_965661045.1 uncultured Myxococcota bacterium | reverse complement strand
GTCAGATTTTCATCGACCTCGCCATCGCAATCGTCGTCAATTTCATTGCATTCTTCGGAGGCGCTTGGAAAAATGTCTGGATTGCTGTCGTCACAATCACTTCCAATGGTCACATACCCTGGTGGAGCTGCACAGGCTTCCAACACGCTTTCATCGTCTCCAAAACCGTCCAAGTCTTCATCCTTGAAGAAACGAAGGGTGACGCCCTCGTCTATTTGACCGTCGCAATTGTTGTCAATGCCGTCACAAATCTCTGGCATGCTTGGATTGATAAGGGTATTTCCATCGTCGCACTCTTCTGATGCCAGATAGCCATCGCCATCCAAATCGCGATCTTGTTCAGCTGTACTTTCTTCCGAGACAATACTGCCGGTGTCGGTTGATTCGTTGGATAAATCATCAGCGTTGGGTGATTTTGCGCTTTGACCCTCGCAGGCTATCAGGGCCAAAATGAAAAAGGACAAGTGGTTCATGTACTCAACATAGCACACTCCACCTGTCCTTCCAATGAAGGTCGATAGACTTAACTGTTATCCAGCGTCTTTGTCCACACTTTCAGTTTTCATTGCAGCGTGCAGAAGATTGAATTGATTCTTTACACCCGGAGAATTGAGCTCAATCACCTCAGCTTCGATGTTGCGATGGGGGGCGCCTTCGATGAATTCTTGAATGATTTCGCATACGTCCAAGTCCATATTGACGGTTTTTGATGCATCGATCACAACCTTTGAACCCTCTGGCAATTCAGTCAACGTACGCTGAATACTGGCTTTGTTGATGAATGTCACATCTTCAGCGAGTTCCAAGTGGATTCTGCCATCTTGAAAGTGCTTACTGGCGTCAAACAAAAATGGCTTTTTGTAATTGTTGTAGAGGATGAACAAAATGGCAACAGCCAATCCAATACCGATTCCAGCGAGCAAATCGATCATAACGATGCCCACAATGGTGGTGACAAAGGGCACGAAATTGCGACTTCCAGCTTCATACATGGTTTTGAACAAAGATGGTTTGGCGAGCTTGTACCCTACGAGAAATAGAATGGCAGCCAAACTGGAAAGGGGAATCAGGTTCAAAATGTGTGGGATGGCAAAGGCACAGAAGAGCATCAAAATACCATGTGCAATCGCGGAGACTTTGGTTCGACCGCCAGATTGAATATTGGTAGAAGAGCGAACGATAACCTGTGTCACGGGAAGTCCACCAATGAGACCGGAAACCAAGTTACCAACCCCTTGCGCTTTCAACTCTCGGTTGGCTGGGGCGACACGTTTAAATGGGTCCAACTTGTCGGTTGCATCCAAACACAACAATGTTTCCAGACTGGCGACGATGGCGATTGTAATTCCCACTGTCCACACCTTTGGGTTCCCGATTTGACCAAAGTCAGGGAACGTAAACTGCCCTAAGAATCCTGAGAAATCTGCTGCAACTGGAATCGCAACGACGTGTTCTTCACCCAGGTTGAGCCCTGTTCCTGCGAACATGAGGTTCATGACAATACCCAAAGCAACCACAACCAAGGGTCCTTGAATCAACTGAAAGACCTTGATTTTCTTCATGAAAGACTGTTCCCACAAGATCAAAATGGCCAATGAGACGGCTGAAATTACCATCGCACCAGTGTTGGTTGCGTCGAACATGTGTCCCAACTCTGTGAATGTGTTTGTACCATCTGCATTGGCGAAACTCATATTTCCTTCATGATCCTTGTCGTACCCGAAAGCGTGAGGGATTTGTTTGAGAAAAATGATGACTCCGATACCCGCAAGCATGCCTTTGATGACTGAATTTGGAAAGAAATAAGCGATTACACCAGCACGGGCAAAGCCAAGAATGACCTGGAAAACCCCACCGATGACCACAGCCAAGAGGAAAGTCTCAAATGCTCCAAGGTCATTGATTGCATTTAGGACGATGACGGCCAATCCTGCAGCGGGACCACTGACCCCAAGTTGTGAACCACTCAAGGAACCAACGACGATACCACCGACAATTCCTGCAATGATTCCTGAAAACAAACTGGCTCCAGAAGCCAGCGCGATACCCAAACACAACGGAACCGCAACCAAAAATACGATGATGGATGCCGGCAAGTCGTACTTGAGATTGGAAAAATATTTATCCATAGTGTACTCCTTTAAATTTTGATAGTAATACTATCATTGGGGATGTTATCACTATTGTTGTAAATAGTAAAATATATTTGCAAAATACTTTTCAACACAGTACAAATACTCGATCCTAGAGGACAAATAATGGCAGTTGGAATTCAGATCACACTCAATGACCGTTTGTATGTACGGGACCCTCAAGAAACATTGCTTGGCAAGAAGATCATCAAGCACAGCATCCTGTTGATTGATGAAATCGGTTTTGAGGCCTTCACTTTCAAGAAACTGGCTGTTCGGATGG
>CBFICN010000382.1:0-2424 GCA_965661045.1 uncultured Myxococcota bacterium | reverse complement strand
CGTGGTTTTGGTTCTGGAATCGCCGACAGCAGTGCTTGGGTGTACGGATGTAGTGGTTTGCTGTAGAGTTCGTCACATTCGGAGAGTTCTACGATGCGACCCAGGTACATCACGGCAATGCGGTCGGAGATGTGCTTCACCACCGAGAGGTCATGGGCAATGAACATGTATGAGAGGTCGTACTCGTCTTGCAGGTCTTGCAATAGGTTGATGACCTGTGCCTGTACCGATACGTCCAGTGCAGATACCGCTTCATCGCAGACCACGAATTTTGGATGGAGAGCAACGGCGCGTGCAATCCCGATACGCTGACGCTGACCGCCGGAGAACTCGTGCGGATAGCGGTTGATGTAACTGGCTTGCAGACCCACTTTGACGAGGAGTTCCTTGGACATTTCGAACTTGTCATCGCCTTGTGCAATGCCGTGGAGTTCAAGTGCATCCCCGATGATCGAGCCAATCGTCATACGGGGGTTCAAAGAAGAGTAGGGGTCTTGGAAGATGATTTGCATGTTCTTACGGAAAGAACGCAATTCGGTCGCACCCAGTTTGAAGATGTCTTTTCCCATGAAGTGGGCTTCTCCACCGGTGGGTTCAATCAAGCGCAATAGAGAGCGCCCAACGGTCGTTTTCCCACATCCCGACTCACCCACGATACCAAGAGTTTCTTTGGCGTGCAGGTCAAAGGAGAGATTGTCGACCGCTTTGACCGTACCCTTTAGAGAGCGGAAAAGGCCTTTGTAGATGGGGAAGTACTTCTTCAGCCCACGAACTTGAAGCATTGGTGTGTTTGAATCAGACATCATTCTGCTCCTTCAGTTTCAGCATTCTTGGCATCTTCTTTGGCGTAGTAGGCCTTTGCTTCACGCCAGTTGTGACAAGCAACGAAGTGCTCGGGTTCCACTTCTTCAATGTCCGGCTTGGTGTTGCATTGTTCGGTGGCAAATGGACAACGGTCCTTGAACCGACATCCTTCAGGGAAATTATAGGCGGAGGGCACCATGCCGTCGATGGTAAAGAGCCGACCCCCTTTGCCCACCAAGTCTGGAATGCTTTTGAACAGGGCAATGGTGTAGGGGTGACAAGGGTTTTCAAAGAGAGAGAAGACATCGGCATTTTCAGCTACATGTCCCGCGTACATCACCACAACGTGATCACAGGTTTCGGCTACCACACCAAGATCGTGGGTAATCATGACGATGGCGGTGTTGCGCTCTTCTTGGAGTTTGTTCATCAAGTCCAAAATCTGCGCTTGAATGGTTACGTCCAGTGCCGTTGTTGGCTCATCGGCGAGCAGCAGTCTGGGCGAGCAGGCCAGTGACATCGCAATCATCACACGCTGTCTCATCCCACCCGACATGTTGTGTGGATAGTTGTCTACGCGTTCTTCAGGGGAGGGGATGCCCACTTCTTCAAGGAGTTTGATCGCGCGTTCACGGGCTTCTTGTTCGGTGACATCTTCGTGGTTGAGGATCATTTCCATGATTTGGTCGCCCACAGTGTAGACCGGATTGAGAGAGGTCATCGGCTCTTGAAAGATCATCGCAATGTCTTTGCCGCGGATTTTTCGCAGCTCTTCTTCCGAGAATTGTGTGAGGTCTTTGCCGTCAAAGAGGATTTGACCGCCAACAATCTTGCCCGGAGGACGAGGAATGAGGCCCATGATCGAGAGAGCGGTCACCGATTTGCCACATCCAGATTCTCCAACCACACCGAGCGTTTGACCTTCGCGTACTTTGTAGGACACACCGTCGACGGAGCGAGCCACACCCATATCGGTGAAGAAGTGGGTTTGTAGGTTTTTGAGTTCGAGTACCACTGCCGGTTCTGTTTTGCTTTCTTCTGACACTGACATTTTGGCCTCCTTTACTTACGTGCTTTGGGGTCGAGGGCGCTGCGTACACCGTCACCCAATTGATTGAGCAATGATACGGTGATGAAAATCGCAATCCCTGGTGTCAAGATGAGGTGCCATGCTGATGTGGCATAGCCTTCCGAAAGGGTTTGTCCCCAAGAAGGAACCGATACGTCTCCAAGTCCAAGAAATGACAGCGTACTCTCAATCAAAATCGCCGAAGCCACACCGAAGGTCGCGTTGACCAGAACTGGACCCAGTGCATTGGGTAGGATGTGCTGGAAAATGATTCGGTGCGTTGGAAACCCCAGGGCAATTGCAGCGTTGACAAAGTCGAGGTTTCTGAGTCGTAGGAACTCTGAACGAACCAAACGGGCAACCCCAGTCCATCGCAACAGTCCAATCACCATCATGATGTGGAAAATACTGGGTTTCTCAACGAAGGCCAGCAAGGTCAAAATCACGAACAGCGAGGGGATGGACATGAAGATCTCAATGAAGCGCACCACCAAGAGGTCGACGATGCCCCCAAAGAATCCCGCCATCGCACCAATGAAGATCCCGATGGT
>CBFICN010000381.1:0-2434 GCA_965661045.1 uncultured Myxococcota bacterium | reverse complement strand
GCACAGGCAACCCCAACGAAAAGTCCTTCAAGTTTGCCCCACCACTTGGGCTTCATCGCCAGTAAAGGCACAACCCCCAAATAGGCCGCACAGGGAAGGGCGGTGATCTTTATTTTTGCGGCAAAGATACAGCAAAAAGCTCCGATGCAACAAAGAGGAATGCTCCACCACCATCGACCTTTGGTAGAACTCCAAGCCAGTCCTATCCCCAGCCAAGCCACGCCCGTGGCGATGCCGTCGGGACCGACAAGTAAAGTGTTCCACATAAGAGGGGCAAAGCAGAGTGTCAGTAGAGCACCGATGCGGGCGCCATTCCAGCCTGTCAGTCTAAATCCACACAGAGAGATGCCAAGGACCGTACACACATAGCCAAGCCAAATGCATAGACGGGCAGCACCTTCTTCATCTTCTGCCCACCCCATGCAGAGGTTCATCATCCAAGTGCCCCAATCTCGTTGCGGGTATTCGGCAACCAATGCCGCGATTGATTTTACGCCACCAGGTCCATATAAAGGCGACAGATCTACGTGGTTACTCATGTATTGGGTGGTAGACCAACACAATAGCAACAGTGTGGCAAGGTGACAAATGGTTCGGAGGATTGACATGCTTAGAGCATAGAGTCTTGCAACCGCATCGTCAATTCTACCAAGTGATGAATGGCGTCTTCCGACAGTTGTTCAAAGTACAGCGCGACTTGCCAATGCTCAGATTCTTGTTTTGAGCATCGAACCACTCGAGCGATTCCGTGATGGTAATTTTCGCTGTTGTCTACGTTTATCGCAACCAACAGACGCGTGTTGACCGGTATTGCTTCGTTCCAAGAAAAGGCTACGCCGTTGACGCTGAAATTCATGAAAGGCTCAGGGTGAATCCAGCCCTTAAAATCTGGGTGGTTATTGCTCTCTATCCACTCAGTCATGCGTTGGGTGTCTGTTACGGGGTGCACGTATAGATTGATCATGCTGAACAGACGAGGATAGCTGCGCTTTTCTCTTGGGTGAGTTGAGATGGTGTGCAGTTCTAGTGTGTCGTTGTCTTGTTTGACAATGTGCAACGTCATCATTGGACTGCCGTCATTTGGGTTGACAATGGCGTTGCAGTCCAAGACATCCATCGCGATGGCATCGTCTGGAGTGAAAATCCATATGTCCGAGTCCGGATGGGTCAAGTGACCTTGTACAAGCAACGGTGCACGTTGTGTTAGGCAGAGCAATTCAACAGTGGGCGAGGCAGTCATAATGGTGTCCAAGTTGTGTGTACTCTACAATTCTATTCTATGAGGGGTAGATTTACAAGTGCGATAGAATACCTACGAAGTGCGAAGATGTTGTCCTCATCTTCCTTTGTATTTTACGTCAATCTTTGTCAATGGTGTCGGAAAGTGTCAGACGAATATTGTCATAAGTACCATTGGTATGCCTAAGTGTTCGATGATTGCGGTGTTATTTCCATTGGCACAAAACTTGCTAGTATGTTTTCTAGTTGTATTTCGTGGTTTGTGGTGAACACAGTACAACAGAAAGGACGAGCAATCGTCCTTTCTCTCTTTTAGCACCGATGGTCATTCTTATGGACAGGCGTAGGAACTGGCCTCAAAGGACGTAGAGTAGACCAGCATTTGATACCAATCACTCTTCGCATTCTCAGAATTCTCCGATGATACAGAAATAAAGAGTTGCTCTGGTGGCACATCTTCCACCACCAATGCTAGATTTGGGTCCGCATCGGGATCACATGTTCCTTCGCTCAAGATTGTACCAGTACTGTCTTGCAATTCCACAAGGGGCATCGCTGTAGAACCGTGGAGAGTGCTGTTTAGACACACGATGACTTGTCCACCCTCGCGGCTGTGATCCATTGAATACCACTGAGCCGCTCCGTCTGTGTTGAGCGTCCCCATTTGACGTCCCACGGCATAATCGCTCCCTCCATCCGTTTGAAGCGGGGTCATTTCAATGGTCTGTGCATTTTCGATTGATGAATTCATACCGTTGTCGGCAGGGTAGGGAGTCGACGCTCGGGCAATCAAGAATAGGTATGTCCAATGTTCGACACTGCCACCACCGTTTTGATCGACCAGTTCAACATAGTAGGTGCCTTCGGACATATTGGGGTAGAGCAGTGTTCCATCGGGACCCACTCCTTCTATTTCTGCCAGCAATTCTTGTTCTGAATTGTAGAGGCGTACCAATGGTGACAATTCTGAGCCATCTAAGTGAATCATACCGGCAATGCTCAAGAACTTGGCGTCGTTGCCATCGCTGTCTTTGGCGCTGTACTCAATCTCCAACCAGTCGGAGTCGCCCTCAGAATCCATGACAAACCCAACCGAGTTCCACAATTTGGTGTCGGAGAGTGTTAACTCCAAAGGCTCCTCAACAGAGTTGGGTTCTTGGGTTGCCTGGGTCCACATACTGAGGTTGAGCGTGTA
>CBFICN010000380.1:0-2478 GCA_965661045.1 uncultured Myxococcota bacterium | reverse complement strand
GGGTTATTTTGGGGTGCACTTGTGGTTTGATCATGCTGTGAAATGTGGGGAGCGTGTCCACATCTAACGAATCCATTTCAAACGGGCATAGTAAAGCCCCGACTTCAATGATTTCTACACCCCCTTTGGAGACTCCAGGCCCACAAGTTGCTTCAAAGTCGACAACAAGAAGGTGGGTGCATTGTGGGTGGTCCTGTCGAATGCTGTTCATGTGTACTCCACTTGAAGACCTTTCTTCTTTTAACATTATTTGTCACAGTTGAGGTTCAATCGGTTAATTGATTCAAAGAAGATCGCTGAGTGTGTACGAATTGGAGGACGTGTGGCTACCAGAAGAGCAACCAAAACCTATGCAGACGATGCAGCGTTTGTCACCGATTTTGAAGAAACATTGGCCAAAGACACAGTGACGTTGGATGGTTCTTGTTATCGAGGTGAGTTGGCAGACAATGTGAAGTTGGACCTTCGTTTTGCTGACAAATCTCGTATCGGTCCGATTCAAGGGCAGGTGATTTTTCGGGGAGCCGATGGCGTTGTTGCACTTCGATTGTTGGATGTTCCTTCTGAGGTGCGCGTCCGCTATGACAATCTCAAAGCCCAAATGGTTGCCGCCAGTGAGACGGTCATCGAAGATGCGTTGCGCACCGGAAAGGTGATTCGACTCGACGAACACGAGACCATTGTCCGTGAGTTGCAAGATGAAGTGTCTGCTTTGCGCAAGCAGTTGGCAGTACTGGAGCAAAAGTTTGCTCAAATAGAAGAGCAGCCCACGCTGTCTAGAAGAGGCTTCAAATTACCAAAATATCAATCACAAGAGCCGATTGTACAAGGGACAATGCGTCAATGGAGCAATTTTTTGGTTCAGATTCAATCCAACCAACGGACTGGGCTTGTTGTGTTGGACGTTGATGGAATACAGAGATTTGCGTTGATTCAAGGTGGTCAAATTGCTGCATGGCGTTCAGATCCAGTTGTCGAAGAGGAAACTTTGGGACAGTTGTTGTTGCGCTCAGAGCAATTGGATGCCTCTCAGTTGCAACAGGCATTGGACACGATGGGACAGACCGGACAACGTTTGGGGCAAGTGCTTCAATCGATGGAGATTTTAAACGAGGCTCAAGTCCATGGCGCCATCGAAAGACAACTCGAGTACATTTTCCAAAAAGTGTTGGCCATGCGTTCTGGACAATTTGCCTTTTACGGTTTTCAATCCTTGCCCGAATTGTATCCATGGAAGTCAATACAGCCAGTGGCGCTGTTGATGACAAAACTTCGTCAAGCCGCTCAAAATATGGCTCCACAGACGTTGTTGAATTCATTGAAAGGGGTGCAGCACCAGTTGGTGACAGGTCAACCCATGCTCAAAACACTGACGGCAGAAACGGACTGGAGTTCCTCGGAGAATTCTTGGATCAAAGATATTGTGGCTGGGAAAAGTTCTGTTGGGGAACTGTTGAAAAAAGCACGAACCGAAAACGTCGATTTGGCCAGACTGTTGTGGACACTTCTTCAACTTCAACTCATTCAGTTTGTGGCGCCGAAAAAGAAGCAAAGTCCCATTGTCGAGCGCTTACAAGAGAAACTCAAAGCCATCGAAGGGGGAACACATTTTGATGTGCTCGAAGTACACTGGATATCCACCAAGGCAGAAATTGAAGCGAAGTATCAATATTTGATGAGTGAACTCAACGCCCAGGGCAATCCAGCAGTCCCGTCCTCGCTTCAAGCCCGCATTCCAGAGGTTTTGGGTGCCGTATACAAAGCCTATTCATCCCTGTTGGATGATACAGCCCGCCGAGCCTACAGAGAAAAGATTGTAGAAAATCACCACATCACGCAGGCGGCTGTGTTGCTCGGTCAACAAGCATCGCAAGCCTTGGCGAAAAGAGACAAACGAACGGCGATCCAATGCTATTCGAAGGCGATCGAACTACAGCCGACTGAAATGAAGTGGAAACAAGGGTTGCGTCAAGCCACAACGTTGCGATAGTCAGCGATAGTCAGCAATAGTCGGGATCGGGTACGAGTGTTCGGTATTCATCGAGTGCACCCTCGTGGCTCATTACTGAATGTACACACCCGTACTTTCCATGTTGTAGGTGCAGCCCTCTTCGATGGTGTCATTTTCCGTAGAAACGACTGTTAGTGTTTCAGTACCAAACCAGTCATAGTCTTCTGGTACATCGGGACAGCCACCGGCGGCAGATTCAACATCGGCTCGACCATCGATCTTCCAGCGGAAGTTGCCATTGACCCCTTCTTCTAAGTAGACACCCGATTCATAGGTGATTGCACATCCACGGAATTCACCAGTTGCGAACGGTTCACCATCAACGCGTATTTCTAAGAAAGACCCCTCATAATAGAGCGCGTATTCATAGGTTTGTTGAAAGCCTTCTGTGGACTCAATACAAGGGTCTTCCGAACCCGTTCCGGTAATGGTAACATTCCATCGCCCATTTGGTTCGATATCTTCTT
>CBFICN010000379.1:0-2511 GCA_965661045.1 uncultured Myxococcota bacterium | reverse complement strand
ACCCCGACTATTTGCTACATGACTTTGACAATGAGGCTTTTCTAGGTCTTCGATGGTACATGTCTTTTCTACACTCCTATCTCACGTGGCACCCCTTTGCTTGGATGGCGTTTTGGTTTACCTTGTTGGATAGAGGCCTTCATATCTCCGTACCAGCCATGCTTATTTGCTGGATACTGCCCCAAGTCATTAGTACATTGCAACTCTTCTATTTTGGTACGTACCTACCACACAAGGGGCAATTTCCCTTAGGGACCTTCCCAGCCCGTTCCAACGCTTATCCTCACTGGTTGTCACTGCTCACCTGCTTTCACTTTGGGTATCATGCCGAACACCACGACCATCCCTATGTTCCTTGGTGGTATCTCCCCACCATTCGAAACGCTCAACACAGTCCGTCTACAACTGCCTCCATCGAACAAGCCTAAAAACGCCTTTTGCACACTATGCCGACTGACAATGAACCAACAATACTGAGCCTACCAACCGTTCGCCTCCAAGATGAGCGCAGTGTGTTCTTTTTGGATATTGTTCGTTGGATAATGGCGTGGAACCTCGACAGCAGTGTGGAACAAATCTTCATCCAAGATTTACGAATGGTCCAAGAAATCGCCAATGATTCGGGTGTGGTTCTCATCGCCAATCGACTGTCGGGCTTGGACCAACATCTATTTTTTACAGTGAGCGAGCACATCAGCAAACGTGCATTTCTGTTTACAGAGGAATCGGCACTTAAAAAATCTCCTTTTTTGCGTTGGTGTGGAGGAATACCACTGTCTCATGACTCAATCGCAAAACAACGCAGTCAACTCAAACAAGCACACCGCCTGCTGTCAGACGATGAGCCCTCACAGTTTTGGATGTACCCCCAATCGACCATTCGCCCTCCTCAAATGACAAACCTTAAGTTTGAAGACAGCGGATGTAGATTGGCCAACCATCTTGAATTGCCCATTGTTCCAGTCTCTATTCAAGCCCTCTATACAAAAGCAATCAAACCAACCATCTATGTATCATTTGGCGCCCCATTGCCTTTTCACGCTTCTATACTCGACGTAGAAGCCGAGATAAAACGTGGACTCAACAACATCAATGACTTCCACGCTGGAAAACAAAAAACTGGATTTGAACCACTATACAAGCGACCTTCAACTGTGAGATTGCCTCTGTGGCGACGGTTATTGACGAAATTTGCCGCTTGGAAACTGGGGGACCTATGACAATACACGTTCAACAAGACTGCATTGTGATTGGGGGTGGATTTGGTGGACTGGCAGCGGCGATTCGACTGGCGGCTCAAGGTCACACGGTGACGTTGTTGGAAAAAGATGCCCGACTCGGCGGCAAGGCTGGTATTTTTGTGGATGGAGATTTTCGCAGCGATACGGGGCCCAGTGTTTTGACGATGATTGACGAAGCACTGGAACTGTTGTCTTTTGGGTTAAAAGATTTTAAAAGTTATGTAAAGTTTAGACAATGTAGTCCAGCTTTTCGATATCTCTATGAAGATGGCACAATCCTCGATGTTCATCATACCCTTGAAGATACTCGACAATCCATTCAAACTGTACTGGGCAGCGAAGCCCTTGCAGAGTTTAATGATTTCATGCGGTACTCCAAGACCATTTGGGAAGGTTCAGCACCACTCTTTGTACAGGCTCCAGCCCCCTCTTGGACCGGTTTACTCAGTTTGGCACTGCGCCAGTGGGCATTGATCCCCAAGATGGACCCTCTACGTTCGATGAAATCTGGAATTCAACGCTTTGTAACCAACCCCTATTTGCAAGATTTGCTGTTGCGCTACGCCACCTACAACGGCTCTGACCCTAGAAAAGCCCCTGCTACGTTGAACTGCATCGCCCACGTTGAACTGGCATTGGGAGGCTATGGCGTCGTCGGAGGGATTGAAGCACTGGTATCAGCACTGGAAACAATTGCCAAAGAACTGAACGTCCACATACAAACCTCCTGCCCGGTCAACAAAATTTTGCCTACCGATGAGGGATTCAATGTTCACAGCCCACAAGGCAGTCTGCACTCTCGCACTGTTGTTGTGAATGCCGATGCCTCACACCTCCGAGACACTTTACTCCCTGCCCAAATTGGTAAAAAACTCCACATTCCTCAGCCCTATTCCATGTCTGGATGGACCGCTGTTTATGAAGTGCCTTTGGAAGAACACATTGAGCGTGTTGGGCACACCGTCGTCTTTCCTGAGCAGTACGAACAAGAGTTTGTCGATATTTTTGACCATCACAAACCTCCGAGTCACCCCACCATATACGTCTGTGCACAGCATGCCTGTCACGACCGTCCTGCCACATCCAACCATACACAGGCAATCTTTGTGATGGTGAACGCCCCACCAGAGCCTTTGAATGAACCCACTTCGATGAACGTATGGACGGAACTGGAACAACGCGTACGAAAACGCCTTGAAGAGAAAGGTCTGTTGCCCACCACTGCAGAGTTGAAATGGACTCGTAGCCCGACCGACTTGGCAGCACAATA
>CBFICN010000378.1:0-2530 GCA_965661045.1 uncultured Myxococcota bacterium | reverse complement strand
AACGCCATCCTGTACAATCGAGCGCATTTGGAAAGTCTACCTGCAACTCCCCCAATTCATTCTCTGTAACCTCATAACAGATTTCACGCCCTTCCAATGTACTGAGCCCGTTGGCAAATTCGACCGCATCGTACCAAGTGACTTCTTCAATGGGATGCTGACCCGACAAAGTAAACTCTGCTGGGTTTTCACCTGTCACCCACTCATAGAGTGCTTGTGTCACCTCAGTGGTCATCATAAAATAATCGCGGGTGAGCACCACTGTGTGGGTTGGACGTTCATTTTCGGCGCAGGCGTCATCCCCTTCGGTACACCCCATTTGAAATTCACCGGCTGGCACCCTCGCCACTTCCACCGCGGGCATTGCTGCAGCCGTATCTTGCTGAATGGAACTGGTATCCATCGTTGTGTTGCTACAGGCAAACCACATCCACCACATATTGTTCTCCAATGCTTTTGGCATCATCATACCGTCTTCGACAGGAGATTCAACAAAGGTTGTAGAGCTCCCCTTCAATCACTGACCCCACCATCGGAAATCGGTTAGGGTATCCTATCCATTTTCAACAACGAGGCAGGCGTGATCATTCTTGGACTGGCAGACAACCACGACTCTGGTGCCGCATTGGTCATCGATGGTCAATTGGTCGGAGCCGCCAATCAAGAGCGGGTGGATCGAATCAAAAACTCCAGTGCCTTTCCGTGGGGAGCAATCGATCAATTGATGACGTCACACGGTGTTGCCTACAAAGATGTGGATGTCATTGCCGTCGGTTCATCCTTTACACCATCGGCGCTGTTGAGACAGTTTCCTGAACAACATCAAAGTGCAAAACAGCACGGGCAATTTTCCACAAAACTCCATGGCTACTTGGTCTATCAATCCACAATACGCAAATTGGGTCTGGAACAAGCAGAGATCAAAGCCTGCGCCCACATACTCAAAAACAAACTGAAGGAGCGCCCCTTTGAACAGTACACACTGGAAATGCTTGACCACCACCAGTGCCATGCCGAAGCCGCCTATCGAACCCAAGCCAAGGATCAGTGTTTGGTGCTGACCATAGACGCAATGGGGGATGGACTCTCAGCCACCGTCTGGACAGGACACAATGGACAACTCAAACCGCTGTGGAATCAATCTGGACTCTCCGCAATGTCCATGTTCTACTCAAGAGTGACAGAAGTACTGGGCTACAAACCCCTGCGACACGAAGGCAAAATCACTGGTCTGGCAGCACTGGCTGAAGCACCCCCAACACTCGTTGAACATTTTCAAGCCGCTGTACACTTTGACAGAAAACGCGGGCGGTTCAACCGTGTGTCCATTACCCGACCGGCACAGCCCGACGATGACTTTTGGGCATTTTGTCATGAATTCACCCCAGCAGAAGTCGCCTCGGCGGCACAGTTGGTACTCGAAAGAAACATGTGCGCCTACACTTCCTATTGGATTGAACGCACGGGACTTTCAGACGTAGTCGTCGCTGGTGGCATCTTTGCCAATGTCAAAATGAATCAGCGACTCGCAGCCTTAGACTGTGTAAAGAGTTTGTGGGTAGTGCCACACATGGGCGACGGAGGATTGGCTGCCGGCGCTGCACTCAAAGCGGCCAACGCCACACCGACTGCTCTGTCCAATGTCTACTTGGGTTTTGAAGCCCCCCGCACCGATGTCTACAAAACTCTCAAACGCAACAACTTAGCCTACACTTCTGTCCGTTTAGAACGACTGGCAGATATATTGTGTGCCGGTGGCGTCATCGCCCGTTCCTGTGGCAAAATGGAGTGGGGCCCTCGTGCATTGGGTAACCGAAGCATCTTGGCCGTTCCGAATGACCATACGCTCAATGACAGACTCAACAAAAGACTCCAACGCACAGAGTTCATGCCCTTTGCCCCACTGGTGCGCGATGTCGATGTCGACAAGTACTTTACCGACACCCACAAAGTCCAAGAGTCCTTGCGGTTCATGACGGTCTGCACACCGACCACCAAACTCTTTCAGCAATACTGCCCCGCTGCGGTACACGTTGACTGGACGGCTCGCCCGCAGGTTCTAGACCGAGACACCAATCCAGACCTTTATGACTTACTGACCCTGATCGAGAAACGTATCGGGCACGGAGTCCTCATCAACACATCGTTCAACATGCACGAAGAACCGATCGTCTGCACCGCCAACGATGCTGTACGGGCCTTTATCGCCTCTGATTTGGAAGGACTGTGGATTGGGGATTCGATGGTGGTTCGTCACTGAGCGCATCCCTTCCTGCGACGTCTAGACTGTTGAATCAATGGTCTAATTTACTGGATTTCCCACTGACAACCGATCCTCAATCCGTTAAATCACCTCCATGCTTGCGATACATGACTTCCACATCGCCTTTGGCGAAACCGACCTTCTATCCGTTGACCACTGGGAAATTCACCCGAACCAAAAGATTGCGTTGGTGGGACACAACGGCTGCGGCAAATCCAGTCTGCTCAAAGTATTGGTGGGTGAAGCCCTCCCCAGAGATGGACGACT
>CBFICN010000377.1:0-2541 GCA_965661045.1 uncultured Myxococcota bacterium | reverse complement strand
GGACATGCCCACCCTCATTGCCTTTTACCGTCAGTTGCAAGCAGCCGAACTGAAAGATGTGGTGGAACTGATACCCGTCCGAACCGCGATCAGTCGAGAATACCAGACCTTATCGAATTTTAAAGAAGAATATCAAGTGCAATTTCCCATTTTGACAGATGAAGGTTTGCAGTTTGAATCTTTTGCGGCTGAACAGGATATACGACCAGCCTATCCCACGATCGCAATTTCCGATCAACAGGGGCGAGTTGTGTATTTTCCTTTGCGCAGTCAGTACAATGAGCCCGTTCAAGAACTGTTTTGGATGATTGAGTCGTTGGTGGAACCTGTAGAGTAAGGTGCTTTTTAAGGGCTCACTGGATACACAACTTATTTTTCATCCGCGAATGGTTCACACTCTGTATCACAGGCCTTCTTATGGTCTTGGCTCTTGTGGAAAGGGGTACCCATTCACCAACGTCCTTCAACCCGTTCCTTTGAGATCGTTGACAAAGCTGCGATGATTCGGCTGGCCAGTGGAGTCTTTTCTGTGCCCCAATATGAGTGGACATTTTTAACCTATGGTTGATGGGTGTCCGTAGGAAGCAAACAGTGTCCTTGGTCATCTATTTTCGATGTTTCTGATCATGACTCAAATCAGATTCTTGTTTCAAGTGACGTATGGATAACTGGCAGTATTTTGAAATTTCCGACAGAACCCAGACCATCCGTTTACTCTGATTCTATACCAACATATGGATCTGCATATTTGGGGTCTGTCAGCATCCCTTCGTCGGTCAACGTCTCCAAAAATGCCACCAAAGCCTCACGCTCTGATTCAGAGAGATCAAAATTGTGCACACTGAGTGGTACACCTAGATTTGGATGGCGTTCTACAGTGTCCATATAATGGTCCACAACCGCCCTCAAAGATTCGAAACGGCCGTCGTGCATGAACGTACCCCGAACACCAACATTTCGGAGCGATGGAAACTTGAACGTGGCGTTGTCTGAATTTTCACCGGTAACCGCGCCATACCCACGGTCTGTTACTGGAATGGCTTCCAAGCCATTGTTGTTTGCCGCCCAGCCAATCATAGCTTCACCTTCATGACACACCGCACAGCCAACACCATTCTGAGTATTGGGTGTCTGCATGAATATCTCTTTCCCAAGATTTTCTTCGTCGGTATAATTCGGAAAGTCATCCCAAGAGTCATCCACCTGAGCTCGGCCTTCATCGTATTTGCTATCAAAACTCACGATGCTCCGAACAAATTGTGCCAAAGCCAAGGAGATGCGTTCTGAAGTAACTTCAGGGTCTCCAAACACCGTCTCAAACATAAATGGATAGTGTTCCTGCGCTTCGACCGCTTGAACCAAAGTCTCAAGGGTCATCCCCATCTCGATTTCATCTTGAAACGGCATCAGCACCTGTTCTTCAAGTGTTGCGGCTCTCTGATCCCAAAAGTACATACCCGGTTGATAGAATCGAGCATTGGTTAGAGCCATCGAGTGACGACCGGTTTCCCCACCTTCAAAACCCACGCTGAGCACACGAGGGTCAGAGAATCCAGTTTCTTGTTGGTGACAGGATGCACAAGAAATGGTCTGGTTTGCCGAAAGATTGACATCATAAAAGAGATAGCGTCCCAGATTGGCACCGGCATCTGTGATTGGATTGTTCTCCGGTGTATTGTCCGTTTCCATCACGGATTCGATGTGACGACCACTCGTTGAATCGGCATAGAAATGATCTGGAAATTCAATATTGGCATAGTTGAATTCATCAGCAAAATTGGACACATTAAGTGTGACCTTCTCGTCTTGTGTACAAGCAAACAGTGATAAAGCGAAAATTGGAGAGAGACGGTGCATGTTTGTATACCTCTATTTTTTCTACAATGACTTTCAAATAACCGAACATAGTCTAACATGTCTTGAAATGGACACAACAGTTGAGATTGGGGCACCAGCAGTATTTACGCAAGCACTCGAAGATGTGAATTTATCCAATTGGGTACTGTGGATTGGCAATCATGGTGTACACATCAGCCAATAGAAGTTATGACTTCACCGACCGCGCAATGCGAAACCCAGTCCATTTGCTTGCATCAGCAGGGTTGCCACGTGACCGAACGTATACGGTAATGGAAAATGGAGCATCGTTCGCACAGCCACCTCTTTGAATCCGGTATTCACCCTTTTCTGCACCACGAGGGTCGGTTTGGTCCTCGGGACTGTACTGTCCAAACCAATCCCAAACCCACTCTGCAACGTTGCCACTCATATCGTAGAGTCCAAAGCCATTCGGTTCTTTTTGCCCGACAACGTGAGGCTCATCTCCAGTAGCACCCCAAACCTCAGAATCCCAATGGCGGTCAAACCAAGCCACGTGGCTCATCGTGTTGCTTCCGGCAAACATAAAATCCTGATTGCTTCGGGCACAATATTCCCACTCTGCCTCTGTCAGCAAACGATAGCCATTGGCATCCCAGTCACATGTGACTTCTGTACCTTCAACTCCTTCTATCCCGTCGATGGTATAAACAGGCGTGAACC
>CBFICN010000376.1:0-2549 GCA_965661045.1 uncultured Myxococcota bacterium | reverse complement strand
TATCCCACCCAATTGAAATTGCACGATGAGAAAGTCAAATTGCCATCGATTAGACACATTCAAGTTTTGTATTCGGAAGCAATACCATAACGAAAGTACAATTGTGCTTGAAGACTCTACACAATTTCCATACAGTTAAACTATATACATCTGTACACTCAGCCAAGAGAAGACAATGGATTCTACCGAAGCAAAAGCCCTCGTCGACAATCTCCGAAAAGCCAAAAATGCCTCCAAACCCTACTTTTGGTCATTTGTATTGGAAGGCAGCGATGGAGAGCCCTGCCTATTTTTCGAAAAGAAAGAAACCGCTGCCAAGAAAAAAGCCAAAGAAGCGCGCAAGACAGCCCGAAAGAAAAAAGTTGCCATGGGAATGATGGATTACGCTGACGGCAAAATGATACTGCGCAGCGACGGAGCCATCGCCGACAACCTCATCGAAAAGGGCATCAAAAAACTAGTCAAAGCCCATGGAGAACTCGGTCTACTCAAGAGACTCAAAGTCGACAGCAGTCCCATCGAAGCCGTTGAACCAGAACCGGTCAAGAAGAAAAAGAAAACCAAACCACAAGAGTCTTCCAACGAAGAAGTCGAAACGACGGATGATTCTGCTCAGTGGGCCACTGGATGGGAAACACAATATGATCAGGCCAAAGGTCTACTCAAACAAGCATCCAAAAGTGACGCTGCCAAAAAGGACAAAGTCAAAAATAAGATTTCCGATTACAAAGATCGGCTCAAAACCGCCCGGTCTGCGTTCAAAGCCGCAACGCCCCCCTACGATCCCCCCACCCGCACCGAGCTTCAAGCACTGCTGGACAAGGCTTGGAATTCAATCATCAAAATGGCGGACAAACTTGGAATTCCGACGCCCAGCATCCAACCAGCCGATGCTTCTGATGGAGATGGTAGCCACGCCGATGAACTCGACGACAACATCATGGAAACGCTGTTGGAGCAAGCCACACAAACAGACACCGAACAGAGCATGGACTTGGACAAGAAACTTGATTGGCCGGCACGCAGCGCTCGATTGGTAACGCGCTTGAACACCGCGTTGCAAAACTACGACAGCGAACTGGATCGTTTCCAAACTGCCTTGCTCAACCATCCTGAAGTGTCAAACGACCCAAGGGTTACACAAGTACAACAGGCCTTTTCCAACATCGACTCTCTATTGCCAAAACGTTCCAACAAACTGCACAAGTACCTTGAACAACTCGGAAGCATTACAGATCGAGACGATCACAAAGTCGCCCTCAAAAAAGCCAAAAAGGTCGTTGAACACCAGCGCAAAGAGTACGAGTCCAATCCAGTGTTGACATTTGTAGAGTCCAATTTGGTGGGACAGTTCTCCGCCAAGAGCGCCATGCTAGACGCATTTACCTACATTGAAACCATCTTACACGCTTAACCCCATTATTTGAGGTCTCCATGTCTACGACCGACGCACCGACCATCCTGTTGAAAACATCTGAGTTGTTACAATTCAAACTCGGCATCTTGGATGCAGACAAAACCGCCAAATATGAGTATGACCTTGCCAAGTCAGAGCTCGAGCACTTGCTACTGACACTCGAAGGACTTCCCACATCCGACAGCGTAAAGAGCAACATCGAAACGCTCAAAACGAACCGAAGCAATGCCCAAAAGCAGATCGCGAAAAACCCAGGGACACAAGGGTTTGTCGATGCAAAAGATTGCCTGATCCGTCAGATCGAAAGTATACGCAAGTTTACGGAAGCACAAGCGAAGGCCTTTGTGGAAAGCCGCAATGCCAAAGATGCGGAGAACACACTTCAGCGAACCATCATTGAAGCAAAAATGCGTCGAGAGTCACTGCTACGCATCCATGCCGACAAAGAATCCGCATTCCTAACTGAAGTGGGACAAGACTTATTGAAACTGATTCCAGAAGCACAAGAACGGTTTCAAGCAAGTCTGGGTGAAATGGAACACTCCAAACCCGACTGGGAAAACGCATTGAAAGAGGCCGCCACACAACCAGAGTTGGCCATCAAGAAAATTGAACGTTCCATCGCCTATATCCAGGCTGGAATTGAACGCATGAATCAAGCCCGAACCTACTACAACGACGCCGTTCGCAAGATGCACAAGAGTGAAGAGAAAGGCTTCCTATTTGACACCATGGACAGTTTGCTCAAAGAACTGGATGAGTCCATGTATTTTACAATGGCTGAAAAATCAGAATTGAAGACCAGAATCTCGTCTGTACAATTGAATGCCTTCAAAAAAACTTCCGATGAGGACATTAAAAAGGTCCAAGCAAACCTTCGACAAATCTCCATCGACTTTATCAATACACAGGAAAAAAGAAAACAGGAACACACTGCCTTGAATGACAGAATCGACGCGCTTGAAGAACGGTTCAAAAAGACATTGCTGTACACAGAAGCCAAGGTATTGGCACCCGTCGGACAAGGCTTACGTACGTCCAAGGAACAACTTGGAATGTGGGAGATTACAGCTGCCAATGCCACCCTCGACACGGTTGAAGGACTGTTAAAAACAATTGAGGCCGACACCGA
>CBFICN010000375.1:0-2571 GCA_965661045.1 uncultured Myxococcota bacterium | reverse complement strand
TGGTCTTGTCCGCCGTTTGAGCCTTCATCCAATCAATCTCGTCCTCTGTTTTGGCTTGATTGAGGTGGATACGGTTGTCGAAGTCTGCCATTTTCTCATTGGTGCGGATGGTGCTGTCGACTTGTTGGTCTTTGATCCAGATGTTTTGCTCAACGGTTTGACGTTCCTTCTGGATTTCATGATCGAACTGCATGTTCTCCATGTCTTGACCATGCTGTAAGTTCAGCTTGTCATCGGCAAACTGATCATCACGTTCCTGCTCTAGGATCTCACGCTCGCGCGCATACTGAGTTCGACTGTCGATGTGGTCTTGTTCGTCTACGTGTCGATTCAAACGACGTCCCGCCTCATCTTTACCAATGGCGGTATTCACATCGCGGTTGGTGTTGTTGAGGTCAATCTCTGCTCGAGCATCTTCCATCGCCACACGGTTCTGGGCATCTTGCAAATCTCGTTCATCCATCGCCAGGGCATGGTTGAGGGTGCTGTCTTGCATGCGTTGTTCATGTGCGTTGGTTAAATCTGCTGTTCGCACCTCGTGTTCGTGAGTATTTTCCAATCGTCGAAGTTGATCGGCTTGCTCTACCTTAATGCGCTCAAAGTCCTGATCCAGTTGTAAAGACTGACGCTGCAAAACGATATCCATCGCCATCTTTTCCAGGTCTAAACGCTGAGACTCTTGATTCAAACGGGCCTCTTCACGCTGATTTTCAAATTGAAACTCCGCCTCTTCAACCTTCATCCATTCTTGGTTGACCTTCAGTTTGTCCATTTCACGCTGCACACCGATTCGAGCATTCAACAACCACTGACCACTCTTGTCTTTGACATCTAAGACAGCAACATGCTTAAGTTGAAACCCAGTAATTTGCTCCATCAGTTTCTTGCGAATTTGTTCTTGAATTTTACGAACTCCGTTCGCACTGATGGTCTCTTCTGCTGTCATCAATCGAACGGCCCCCGCAGCAGCTGATGCTAACGCTGGGATGAGATTGTCATTTTGGCCAAAATCTCCATATCCTTGTAGTTGAAAGACAACATCCAGTTCCACTTGTCGATCGTCGGAGGTGATCAAAGGCTGCTGCTCTCCCACCTTTTCATCTCCGTGCCGCAGAGGCTGCTTTTGCCCACACCCACCGCAGAAAGGACGCGTCAAAGGTGTATCTACATTGCACTTGACACATTTAATGGTCTCCGGAACTTGATTTCGTCCCAAATGGGCATTGATAGTGTACATAGACGCACTTGAAGATACTGTGGCAACAAAATGCAATCCATACATTGAACCGATTTCATTGTTTAATTCCTGGACAATTCGTTTTTCTGCCTGAAAGAAGTCATCTGAAGATTTCGCCAAAATGTGCTTGGCCGTTGCGATGACGTCTTTGGAAATAAGGTTGTATACATCTTGGGTGGTGACTGACCCTTTGTCTTTCACCATCTTGGTGATGAACTGCATAATCTTCGCTCTTTGATCGGACGGTTGAATCAAGAAAGCCTGTATTCGAACTGAAACTTGTTGTTCACGATTTCCTGTTGTTCGAACAACCCGCGTAGCAAACGGAATCGGTGAGCAGTCAATCAGATAAAACGATGCATCAATCCCACCAGAAAACCAAGAGAAGAAGTTCTCAAACACATCTATCGCCACTTTGTGTCCGGGCTGGTGAATGGTATCAACCTTTCCATCTTTCAACACAGCGCACACAGTACCGTTGGGTACCTTAATGCTCTTGCCACCCCAACTGCTCTTCATTTCTTCAGGGGAAATCCGCTTAACAAACTCACCTTCACCACGTTGCCACTCACCGTTCACAACAGAACCAGAAATGCCCGCGGTTGGTTTCACACTCGCACCACAACCACCACAAAACTTTACGTTCGGCGGCAGTTCACCACCACAACTGTTGCAATTCGCATTTCCAGTAATGGCCACAATATTGAAACCACAATTTCCACAAAAAGAAACACCAAACGGCGACTGCTGATTGCACTGGGGACAAGAGACGGTTGACATGGATACTCCTAATGAATTGTATATGAATATATATAGTGTAATCGAAGGGACGCTAATGGTACAAGATCGGTGGACATTTTTTTGTGTGAACGTGACTGAACGTGACTAGAGGATTGAACCATTTGTGTTGCTTGGATCAAATTGGTACCCAATCCTACATACTAAGGGAGATTGCTGATCGGTACATATTGATACGTGTGACGGTTGAGGGGTACATACGGTATCTTCACACCCTCGCAACAGGTACCCCCGTTCCGAAGATTGTACGGTACACGGTCCACACATTTTCCCGTAACGTGTACCGGCACACGTACGGAACACGTACGGAACACGTACGGAACACGTACCGGAACGCGTACGGAACAGGAACCCCGATCCGTACCCGTACACACACGCCGCAACGCTAACGCGGTACAGGATGTGTCAGACTGCGTACAAGCACTCTACACCATCGTGATTTTCGAGGGCTGATTTCGCCCGCGCCGTCTCACCCTACTTCGTGTGTGGACGTGCTGTTCGAACCAGCCCCCGAAAATCAAAGAGTGAGCCGCCTG
>CBFICN010000374.1:0-2576 GCA_965661045.1 uncultured Myxococcota bacterium | reverse complement strand
TTTGCTCTCAACGCAGACAATCGTTTGCTTTGTTTTGGCATAGTCTCACCGAACTCCAAGTGGAGTAGTTATGGAAAGATGGGGTATTCGAGTGCCAGTCACTCTCCCCCATTGCTTTTCCGTTAATAAAAATCGTTATTAGCCTTCTACCAACAATCCCATAGAACGCGCAGTTCCTTCGATTGTTCGAACTGCCGACTCAAGTGAACTACAGTTCAAGTCAGGCATCTTTGTCTTTGCAATTTCTTCAACTTGAGCCGCAGTGACAGAACCAACCTTGTTCTTGTTTGGCTCACCAGAGCCACTTTTGATTCCTGCAGCCTTCAACAAAAGAAACGGTGCGGGAGGTGTCTTCATTTGAAATTTAAAAGACTTATCAGAGAAAACAGTAATTACTGTAGGTACAATCACACCATCTTTTGCTTGCGATTGTGTCGCAGCATTGAACTCTTTACAGAACAACATGATGTTTACACCAGCGGCACCCAATGCAGGGCCAATCGGCGGAGCAGGGTTTGCTTTACCAGCTGGAATCTGAAGTTTAATGACCTTACTTACTTTCTTAGCCATGATGGCTCCTTTTGCTGAGCGTTAATTACTTTTCAGTCTCTGATGGTGCTTTGCGGACTTGCTTGAACTCAAGTACAACATTGTTTGTTCGACCAAACATTTTGACACCAACTGTAACCTTTTTATTCTTTTTGTCAATTTCTTCGACCTTTGCAATCATAGATTTGAACGGTCCGTCAATAATTTCGATCTCTTCTCCGACTTCGACAGATATCTGAACTTCGACGATCTCTTTCTTTTCTTTCTTGATTCCAAGTAGGTTTTCCACTTCTCGACGCTTCAAAGGCGCTTCGTTAATTCTCGAAATCCTATTTGTTTCACGAATGATCGTTTTCGTTGTATCGTTTAACACACAATACACAAACAGATAGCCAGGAAACTTAACAACACTTCTTTCTTTAACACCATCGTAGCTGACTTTGCTCTCCGGAACAAGTATTGGGGACCCACTATACGGCTCCGGAGGGACTCCAAAATAATCTACAACTTCGGGCTTGCTCTCTGAGGCACGTTTAATCTCAAGTTCTAAGAGTTTTTTTGCTCTTTTCTCTGAGTTTGTCAGTGTGTGGACAACATACCATTTCAATTTATTATTTGACATTGCACTTCCGTTGCTGCAGTCAACTCAACACTTCACGATGCTTCACGAAGTTTGGTTAACCTTCCGTATACAAAACCATTTGTGTGACTTCGGCCCAAACATAATCATACAAGCCCAGTGCGGCCGCAATAAACAAGGTCACGCCCACCACTACAACGGTTGAGTTGACTGTTTCCTCTTTCTCTGGCCAAGTCACTTTATTCAATTCTTCAATTACTTCATCTGAAAACTGCATCACGGTTGTGTTCCTCATCAAAGCAACATACAACCCAATACCGAATACAAGAGCGGCCAATGCACTGGCAGACAAAAAGCCAATTGTTGGATCACCAATCTCAAATCTGGCCATTACAGGAATCGCAAGCCCTCTAAGAGCCACCGACACCAGCCATGACAATGCCAACAATAAAAATGCAATGGTCTTTGTATTCTTCACAGTTCAATCTCTATACATAAATAATGCCACGAACCGAGGTCCGTGGCATGTTTCTAGTCAAGTTGATTACTCAACAATTTTGGTAACCTGACCAGCACCTACAGTACGACCACCTTCACGGATAGCGAAACGCAAACCGTCTTCAATGGCCACTGGCTTAATCAAAGTTACTTTGAAGTCCACATCTTGGTCACCAGGAAGAACCATCTTACGTGCAGGATCTACAAAGTCAATGCGACCTGTAACGTCTGTTGTACGGAAGTAGAACTGAGGACGGTATCCAGCTTTGAACTCTTTAGATCGTCCACCTTCTTCTTTAGACAAGATAACAGTCTTGCATTCGAATACAGTGTGTGCGTTTACAGTACCTTGCTTACAAAGAACTTGACCACGCTCAACTTCATCGCGCTTGGTACCACGAAGAAGAACACCAGCATTGTCACCAGCAAAACCTTCGTCCAAAATCTTACGGAACATTTCGATACCGGTAACGGTTGTTGATGGAGTTTCTTTCAAACCAACGATGTCTACTACATCACCAGTGCGAACAACACCACGTTCGATACGACCAGTTACAACAGTACCACGACCAGTAATGGTGAATACGTCTTCCACTGGCATCAAGAATGGCTTTTCAGTGTCACGCTCTGGAGCTTCAATGTGTGCATCTACTGCATCCATCAAACGACGGATTGCTTGACGACCGATGTCTGAATTGTCGCCTTGAGTGGCCAACAGTGCAGAACCAGGGATGAACAACTCATCGTCAGCATCGAAACCGTTGTTCTCAAGAAGCTCTTGAACTTCCATTTGAACCAACTCTACCATTTCTTCGCGCTCATCTTCGTCGAACTCGTCTACTTTGTTGATGAAAACAACAATCTTAGGAACATTTACTTGACGAGCAAGAAGTACGTGCTCACGAGTTTGAGGCATAACACCGTCAGTTGCGGAAACAACCAAGATTGC
>CBFICN010000373.1:0-2682 GCA_965661045.1 uncultured Myxococcota bacterium | reverse complement strand
TGAGCTGGTTGTTAGCGTTGGAGACGTGGTCGAAGTTTATCTTGAACGCGTAAACCAAGAAGCTGGTCATGCTGAAATCTCTAAGAAAAAAGCAGATCAAGTTAAAGCTTGGGAACGCATTGCAGAGAAGTACGACAACAACGAAACCATCAAAGGTACCATCACTCACCGTGTTAAAGGTGGTTTGAGTGTGGATATCGGTGTGAAAGCATTCTTGCCTGGTTCACAGGTTAGCTTGCGTCCAATGAAGAATCTTGAACAACTTATTGAGCGTGAATTCGACTTCCGTATCATCAAGTTCAACAAAAAACGCGGAAACATCGTATTGTCTCGTCGCGCGTTGCTTGAAGAAAAACGTCGTGTCGAACGTGCCAAGACCTTGGAAAAACTGGAAGTCAACAAAATCATGCGTGGTAAAGTCAAAAACATTACCGAATACGGTGTGTTCATTGACTTGGGCGGAATCGATGGTCTGTTGCACATTACCGACATGACTTGGGCGCGCATCTCGCATCCTGAAGAAATGGTACGCAAAGACGATGAGATTGACGTTGTAATCTTGAAGTTCGACGCTGAAACTCAGCGTGTGAGTTTGGGCCACAAACAGTTGTTCCCAAATCCATGGGAAGATGTAGACAGCAAGTACCCAGTTGGTTGTGTTGTCAAAGGTAAAGTCGTTAACATCGAGAAATATGGTATCTTCGTAGAACTTGAGAAAGGGATCGAAGGACTTATTCACGTAACGGAACTGTCTTGGGATAAGCGTGGCGCTGCTGCGACTCACAATTACAACATCGGCGACGAAGTTGATGCTTTGGTAAAGAATGTAGACTTGAAAGAAGCCCGCATTTCTTTGTCTATCAAGAGCATTACAACCAATCCATGGGAAGACATCAACTTGCGTTACCCAGTTGGTTCGGTCATCACTGGAAAAGTTCGCGGTATCAAAGAATACGGTATCTTCTTGGAAATCGAAAAGGGCATCGACGGTTTGGTACACGTCAGTGACTTGTCTTGGTCGAAGCGCGACAAGCGTCCTGGAGACCTGTACAACATCAATGATACTGTAACCGCTAAGGTAAAAGACATTGACATTCACAACGAACGTTTGTCATTGAGCATCAAAGATGTGAATGAAGATCCTTGGTTGAGTGTTCAAAGCCGCTACTTCATCGGTCAAATCGTTGAAGGAAAGGTCGCTTCTGTCACTGAGTTTGGTGTATTTGTTGAGATTGAAGACGGTGTTGACGGCTTGATTCATGAAACTGAGCTTGAACTTGAAAAGAACAGTGAGAACTATCCTCAAGGACAGACTCTCAAGGTTGAAATCCTGCGAATCGAAGCGATGGACCACCGCATTTCCTTGTCAGAGAAGAATGCAAGGTCTTCAGACGACAGTGTCAGTGATTACATCGTAAGTGGCTCAAATACGAACAGTCAGATGGAAGATGTGTTCGGTGAATTCAACGTTGATACAGACGACGAAGAATAAGAGAACATTGCGAATGGTTCAGTAATCTGAAGCAAAACAAAAGCAACCCGTGTGGGTTGCTTTTCTGTTTTAGTGTCGATTTTTGCGTTGTCATTTTTGACAGGTTAGGTCAATGACATAGAGGTGAGTATGAAATATTTTTGGATTGGTCTTGTTGGTCTATTTGGTGTATTGGGTACGCTATTTTTGTTTCAAAACAACACGAGAACATTGTCGATGGACACCCGAGGCTATCAACTGTCTTACGATTTGGGTTTTTGGGGCATTGGTGCGACAACCTTGCGGTTTGACGTATTTATCTTGTCTGTCTTCGCTCTGGGCATTGTCTTTGGTTTAATCTTACCATTTGTGTATAAATCACTCTCCACAAGACAAAGTTGATTGTACAAACCAGTATGGTGTATCTATTCGCACTGTTGTTTGCTTGTCTCAATGAGTCAAACATGGATAAGAAATCTACGAAGAACACCTTGGAGAGCCCGGCTTCTAAATCGACAAAGAGTGTTCTTCTTGGGCAAACACCAAGCCCACTCAATACAAAAGAGATTCTGCCAGAAGACTTTTCTGAGGATTTGATACAAAAAGTCAGCCTGTCAACAGTCGGGTTTGATAAAACGGTGGCCATTTCCAATTTATTGAGGGGCCCTTGTATTGATGATTGGCAGAAGGGAAACACACTCAATCAATCCTTGTTGGAAGGAAAGTGTCAGAAATCATTGGCTTGGTTTAAGGCTGCCCAAAGGGCGGTAAACAAAGGGACTAACAGTGAAGATATCTTATTCACTTTGGTCGCACCGGGACCCTACATTGACGGAGAAAATAGCGAATTTCAAACTGTTCCAATGGTGATTGCAACGATTGAACAGAGTCAACTTGAAATTTTTACGCAGCGAGTAACGTTTATTGAGGCTGCATCTTCTACTGCCATGGTCATTCTGATCGACTTAAACGGAGAGTTGTTGAAATTCGATCGAAACTGTTTATTGAACGGACAAAAAATGACCATTGCACAAGCAAAGAACGGTTGTAAATGGCAAACTGTTCAAGGTGAAATCTTTGATCTTCTAAGCGAACAAAGGCTGGTCTGGATCATCAACGGATACAGTGTGACTGGATTTCGAAGCACGACACAACTTCAAAGCATGTTGAATCTACCATAAAAGAAGCCAACGTAAACAGCAAATACATTG
>CBFICN010000372.1:0-2703 GCA_965661045.1 uncultured Myxococcota bacterium | reverse complement strand
TAGGTGCGGATGGCTTTTTCGGCTTCTTGTGGGTCAACGCGCCCGACGACGATCAACTCCGCGTTGCTCGGTGTCCATTTGTTGTAAATCCACTCTTTGAGTAGACCCAAATCCCATTCTTTCATTGCCAAGTAGTCGTCTGGACGATTCCAGTATCCCAACGGATGCTCGGCGGTGAACAACGTCTCATACATGTATCGGCTAGACCATGTATCTGGATAGCGAGAACTGGACTTTACACCTCTTGCCCAAGAGTCTGCCTGCTTCTTTCGATACGGTGTGTTGACCCAATCGTGGTTTGAAGGTTCCACCATCCAGCGCATCTTGTTCAACAAAGCATCCAAGTTTGCCGAAGAGCCCGCTGTAGAGATGCTGGTGTCTGAACCACCCATGTAGCCCGCTACCGCCAAAAGGTTCTCTTGTGATTGATCCCCAATTGACAAGGCGTACTCAGCCATGCGATTGATGCCGGCTGGGTCACCTGTTCGGGTATCGCCTTTTACCTGTAACCCCACACGAACCAATGGAGCGTCTCCATAAGGCAGAACTGCCACTTCCAGTCCATTGTCCAGTGTAAAGCGGTGCAAGTCGGTCAAATCAGGCGTCACCAGTTGAGCCTCAATCATCGCTTTGTTGACTTCTTCGGCCTTATACAAAGATTTGTACCGGTCTTCGTCTTTGGTTGCGTGGTACTGCTTGACTTCTTCAGAGCGAGAGTCTTTGCGGGCTGCGGCTTCACGTCGTTCTCTTTCTTCTTCGTCCATCGGCTCTACAATCACGGCCACCATGCGGTCACGGGTGATGTACTTGGACGCAACTTCCTGTGTTGCCGCTTGGGTCACCTGGTTGACGGCATTCATGTTTGCCGTGAAGTATTGTGGGTCCCCAGTGAAATGGGTGTACATCGCGGTTGCGGTAGCACGACCAGAAAACAAGTCAGACACTGAGTCCACCGACTGTAGCAATGACGCCATCCCTTGAGAACGGGCATAGTTAAAGTTCCATTCCACAAAGGAGTTTACCATGTTGGGATCATACTTTTGGGTTTGCAAATACAGTGCGTCGGCGGCTTTCTCTACCAATCGCTCTGCGGAATATCCACCCTGACCTTGCTCCACAAAGCACAGCAACGTCGAGTAATACTCTTCAGGATTGAGGAAACACCCAATTCCGGAAACCGATCCGTCGTCTTTCCCGTACTCCCACGATGGGACGATGTTTTGATAGATGTAGTTGGTCAACAAAGACGATGCCATCTGCATGGTTGGCTGATCTTCACAATATCCACCGGGCAATGACCACGCCAACACAGCTGTAGTGGTATCGGTCAACCCTTGTATGCGTGGGATATCTTTGGTGAACGGCATAGTTGGCATCGGCGGTTCCGCACGCTTTGAACAGTCCACACGAGCCGGAAAGTCTGTCTTGGCAGCTTCATTCATGTAATTGTTCAAACGAGGAGACCACTCATTCAAGAACTTGATGCGATCGTTTTGAGTCTCGAGTTTGATAAAATTCTCTGCATCTTCTGGTGCCATCAACAGTTCTTCAGCCCCTTCGAAAGCATCAAAGATGAAGTTTCCAGCTTCTTTGAGTTCAAAGTCCCCAACCACCACAATCGTGGTGTGCTCAGGTCGATAGTTGGTTTCAATGTACTCTTGTACCTTCTCCAAACTGATATTGCTCAACGTCTCGTGGCTACCGATCGTTGAACGCGCATAGGGATGTCCCTCGGGGTAGAGTTGAGACCCAATCACTTCCATGGCTGCCGAAACAGCGGCATTTTCATAGCGCATTCGAAGCTCGTTTCGAGCGATCTCGGATTCTGTGACAACGTCTTGCTCGGTGACTCCTTTGACACCGTTTTGCATGCGCAACGCTTCAATTCGCATCAAAGGAACCAAGGCGTCTCTTGGAGCGATGGTCATATAGTTGGTCCAGTCTACACTGGTCGAGGCGTTGATCGTCCCCCCCATTTGACTGATCAAGTCCCAGTTTTTGATGCCGCCGTGGTTGGCACGAAAGGCCAAGTGTTCCAGAACGTGAGCAATTCCGTCCACACCTTCTTGATCGTACTCCGAACCTCTATCAATCACCGAAGTGATCGCAACCACTGGCTGAGTTTGTTCAGACTGAAACATGATGCGCAGTCCACTTGGGAAGCGGTAATCAGAAATGTTGAGGTTGTAGGGGTCTAGCTTGAGTTTGTACTCAGCATCGGGAATGGGTTTGGCTTCTACACTGCCCATCAGCAGTAGTCCCAAGGTTGACCAAATCATGATACTCTCCTCACAAGAAATGGATATCTCAATATTAAATGGTGCGAATTCAGGTTAATTGGATTCTGTACAAGGCAATGTATCTCACTGAAGATTCATTCCCAATAGCCTATCTTAATTCACCTCTTGCAAAAGGGTATTCAAACCCACAAATGTTCACACAGATTGTACAAACCGATCTACACTTGACCACACGGAGAAGACCATGACCCAACCACCCTTTCCCGCAGACGAAAAACTCATTCGACAAATGCGCAGTCGCTTGGGCTTTGGAGCATACTTGGGTGCCAAACTTCCATTGGCGGCTTTCGCAGGTTTGCGCATTGATGAGTTTGATGCCGCTCGGTGTGCAGTCTCGCTGCCCTTTGGTTGGCGCACCCAAAACCCTTTTCGATCGATTTATTTTGCGGCACAGTGTATGGCG
>CBFICN010000371.1:0-2749 GCA_965661045.1 uncultured Myxococcota bacterium | reverse complement strand
ACTAAGATGAACACTTTGTTATTTGCATTGTTTGGTTGCACACAAACGGTCACATCCACGCTCTCCGACAAGATGTACTTCATGGAAGTCAGCATTGTGGATACGGAGGATGCTGATGCCCCCCTGCCCTTTTCTGCAGAGCCCATCGAACGCACGCTGTCTGTACGTACGTTGGACGGCAATGGCGATGAATTCCCTTTTACGGGGGACCTAAAAGTCACTGTGCGGCCTGGTCGTTTGGCGAGTGAGCAAGACCCTTGGATCAGCATTGAAAATGGTCAAATTGTGTCGGGAGATGAAACGATTCGCTTCCAAGCCGCGTTTGGACCCACCCGCATTTGGCTGTCCGATGAAGGAGACAAAGATCAAACGTCAGAACGTGAACCCACATTTGCAACCGGCGTGTCAGAGGTCATCAACTTCAACTTTCCAACCATCGCAGAGTTTAACAAAACAACCGACTCGAACGGCGAACCCTACATCCAAAACACCACCAACCACTTGGTGTCAGAGTTTACCGAGGTCAACTTGGCAAACCGTGATGTCATTGCCACAACGGTGTCTCCGAACGGCTTTTGGGTGACCGACGTGGATGATTACAACAACAGTGAAGATGGTGGATACGCATCTTTGTACGTCTACACATTCTCCAAGCCCACAGGTGTCCAAGTTGGTTCTAGAATCACCAAACTGACCGGTGGCAATCAAGAGTATCTTGGGTCCACACAACTCTCGTTTCCTGAATATGAAGTGGATGAAAACCTTGCCCTGGACCTGGTTCCAGAACCCAAAACCTTGACGGGTGGACAAGTGTGCAACACCAACAACCGTGAATACGACAATCACCGAATGGAATCTTTCGAATCCGCGTTGGTACGAATCGAATCTGCAACAATTGCCTTCAATGGCAACGCAGATGAAATTGCCGATTACCTGGATTATGGGCAGTGGCCGGTCACCTTTTCTGATGGGAACACCTCCTGTGTCATGTACGTGGATTCATCTGCCCTCAGTTATGCCTTTGATCCAATCGAACTGGATGGTGTGGACGTTGGTCCTGTGACTGGGGTTCTGAATCAAATCTGGTCAAAATGGATCATCATTCTCACCGATGACAGTGGGATTTCAGAAGAGTTCTCTATTGGTTCAACTCCTCGTCGTCCTCGCGGTCCGGCTCGACCGATGGCGCGTTTTCCAAAAGGACAACGGTAACGTAAACCTAATTTCTTTACCCTTACTCATCCATTCATCACTACACCGCTACTAGGAGCATCCTATGCTTTGGCTATTTTCCACTCTCCTCTCTGCACAGGCAGGTGAATTCATGGACATTTGGGTCACCACAGCGTTTGAAGACACAAACGTTTTGGCTGGACCTGATTTGTACTCCCCTTCGGCAAACTTTGTACAACGTGGAAACGTGACATTTTTCGAGAATTACGAACGTCGTGTGACCGATGACATTTCTCGAAGCAACCTCGTTCTGTACAACAAAAGTGAAGGCTTCAATCCAAACTGGTGGACCGAGTCTGCATTCATTTTGCGCTACACACCGTTCCTCAACCCAGACATGACCCAACCCGGTACAAACATTCGAGATGACGGTTCTTATGTTCGCATCGTCCGTCGATTGAAAGGGGATGGTGACGGTTCAGCCCACAACATTTCATTGACCGGTTTTGCTGTCGATTCTGGTCGTTTCCGTTTGGGATACTCCTATGATTTAACTTGGGGTGCTCGAAGCATTTTCTCTTTTGACCCAGGTGCGGTTCCGGGTGTGAAACTTCAATACCGCAAAAAGAATAACTATGCCTACTTGGGTGCGAAGACCGCAGTTGGTGACTACATCACCCCAGAAACCAGACAGCCTCGCAACCAAACCTACTACGGCCTGTTGGGTGGAGCGGGTATTGCGCCATCTCCGAACTTGCGTTTAGAAGTTGGGTCTGGATGGTTTCAGCAAGACCAAATCAAGAATGTTCCAGATACCAATTCTCCTCTCTATGGAGAAATCATTCAAGCGATTGGATACACCGGACAGGTTTCGTACAAAACCCGCTCTGATATGAAGTTTTTCCAATCGGCAGACTTGAGACTGTACCGCAACGATCCAAACTTTGGTCGAGACACCTACATTTCACACAGTGAACTGGATGGTTTTGGAGCCATCGTTCAAGCAGAGATCAACGTGTTGCAACACAACTTATTGGATCCAACCGATGATGCCGCAACACAGACCGTTATTGAAACAGCCGTCGCTGGAGATATTCAGACCAGCGTCCTCTACAACACCACACAAATCAACGTGGATCTGGTGTATAAGGACATTGAGTACATCTTGTTCAACGTACCCGGTTTGACCAGCGGTGTGGCAATGAGCCCAGACATGGCAACCACACCACAACTCTTTGGTCGATTCAATGTTGCCCACCACATTCCAAAGCGTCACATGACACCCTCTTTGGGAGTGGGTCTGATGCAACCAGCAACATATGAAACCGAAGGTGGAACCTTCGTACAGTACGATGCTTTCAACAAAGAACAAGTGCCTGAAGGACAACTGCCCACCGCCATTCTATCAACTGTTGCCGGTGTAAACTTGGACGTTTCAGACAGCACAGTTGTCACTGGTGAGATTCTCTACACAATGGACAACAACCTCTCTGACTTCGTGAAAAATGAAACTGGATTGGGCGGAAAACGGGTATCCGCACCCATCAATGAAAGAAATGCTCTTGGTTTCAACATC
>CBFICN010000370.1:0-2753 GCA_965661045.1 uncultured Myxococcota bacterium | reverse complement strand
ATGAACTAGGATTTACAGTGCATACCCATATAGACCAACCGTCGATACACCGGATCAACCTGCATTCACTATTGACTAGAATCGATGAAGGCTGTTCAGCGCATTGGATACTGCATCCAGCGATAGTCGTAGGTGTCTTTGTTTGGATCCCACTCATCCCATGTTTTCACTGTTTCTAGGGTGCTGAGATAACGCTCCGGAACAATCCCCGGAACCAAAAAGGCTTTTTGACGGTGCAGTGCATAGGGGTTTCGAAGGTTGATTCCCAACACACCCAGCACCGCTCTGGCGACATACCACGTGGCTTGGGCATTCCATCCGTGGGCGATCTTGATGACCACCCCCAAACCGTTTGGATAGTCTGGATGTACAATTCCCAATCCAAGTAGTCCATCGGCCCCTTCTTTGGCGATCACCTGTCCACCACCGGCTTTGATGATCGTACTGTCCAAGCGATTGAACCCACCGATTAAGTCTGGATACTGAACCATCGCATCCCACATCCAATCTTCTTTGCGATGCTGCACCAAAGACGCCATACACAATGCCAATTCGCTCACCGTGTTGGATACCGTCGGCAGTCCACATCCGTCTCTGGCTACCCGTTTGGGCATCCAGTCTCGCCCCAAAATCTTTTGCAATTCGGCCAAGTATCCCTGAAAGAATGGATGGGTCGGAACGGTATACCCCACTCTGGACCAGCCTTTCTCCCGACAGCCTCGTACAATTGCCGCATGCTCTCCTGAACAGCAGTGGTACCAACGACGCGGACGACGCACCTGGCGCCCAAACTGCACCAGTGGGACATCCAACGGTGTCTGCATCATGCCCCATTCATCCCGTTTCAAAATCGACTGTGCCGCTGCAACGTGTTCTGGCGTACCGTTGTGAGAAGCCAAGGAGATGGCCTGTTGCTCAGGATCCAAGTCCCCCAATACATCTGAAAATACCCGCATCATAAAGGGTTTCATCATCGAACGACCGTAACAGAGCACGTTGCCGCCAAACTGATGGATCACCTCATTGCCATGGGCCCAACCCACTGCACCGTGAATGGTGGTTTCGGATACCCCAGCCCGACGATAGTCAACGAGAGGCTCCCAAGGAACATCCCTTCCGGTGGGAATCCCTTCTTCTGTCTCCCCCAAGGGTGAAGTCGGATATTTTACGGCACCTGGTTCCATCATTGACCTCCCTCAAGCGTTGCCGCCACCAACGGTATGACCTTTGACTGAAAGTGCTCCATCATCATCGATACGTGTCCATTGTCGTGATTGAAGAAGTCAAACCACAACATCAAGCGATCTTCGGAGTGATAGCGCTCGACAATTTGGTTGGCAATTGTTTCTGGCGAACCAACCAGTGCATTGTTGGCTGCAGCTTCAACCTTTTTGGGGTCGAGCGTTCCTTGCAATGCCTGCCAATAAGCAGACAGAGCTTTGGTCGCATGGGCGTGGGCAGCCGCATCGTTTTCCTCCACACTCTTGTCTTGATCGTCATGCAAAAACACCATCGCGGTACGGGGCATGTATTCTCTCTTCCACTCGCCTCCAGACTCATGAAAACACGCCGCCATCCGTTCATGGGTTTTGTTGATCACCTCATCATTGGTGATGGACAGGTTGAACACCTTGGTCGGCATCCACTGGTTGCACCGCAATTGTGCAGCCGGATCGTGAGACCCAACTATCAGCGACAACAAAGATCGATCCCAATCTTGTGGAATGGTTTTGATCTCTTCAAAGACATAGCGCTTGGCAATTGGTACTTCTGCAGTGTCCATCGGCAATCCATAAGTTTCATACGCGGCTTGCTGTACCCGTTCCCAATCCCCATCTGAACGGAAGTTTTTGCGGGTCAGAATGGTCTCATACGTGTCCTTGCTCGACAACACATCTCCCCGCAACAGTCGTAGAAAGATGTCGCTGGCTTCCAAGAAAATTTGTCCTTTGAGTGCAGGCCAAGCAGCCTCTTCCACCGCATCCCTTGGCACAAATCCATACGGACGTCCCATAAACTCAAATCGTCCCGTGGCAAACCCAATGTGCAACCGTCGACGCTCATCTGGATTGAGTCCGTGCAGTGTACAAAAGTTTCCAATGCGCTCGGCCATTCCAATTGGGCCGCCGTTGCACATCAGACTCATCACTGCCGAGCCAACTTCAATGTTCTTGGTGCAAGCAAACACTTTGTGGGCAAGTTGAAAGAAGTCTGTACACAATCCAATTTCACCTTCAAAGTGTGGTACGACCGGTTTTTTGTTGCGTTTTTGCACCTCCGTAGACAGGTGTGCTTGAGCGACCCATGCCGTGCCATACCCCAATCGGTCGGCCAACTGAACCTGTGAGAAGAAGTTTCGCAACATCGTTGGCTCGTCGGGTGTGTAGCCATCAACAGGCGTTTGAGAGATGGAAAAGAACACATCGTATTTCATAAAATCCTCACAGGGCAGGAACAAGATTGCTGACTGTCAATTCCTAACGCATTCTACAGGTTGCGTACACTGTGGTCGATTCTATGAAAAATAAACTGAAAGCACCATTGCACCCATGGTTCAATCTGTCCGTGGGTTGCCTTTGTGGTCAAGGCTCATTACAAATAGAACAATCCACCACCCTCTTTGGACACTTGTATTTGGAGTAGAAAATGGCTGACTTGTTTGACAATCCAATGGGTCTCTGCGGTTTTGAGTTCGTAGAATTCACCGCTCCCACAGAAGGCATCTTGGAACCGGTATTCGAGTCGATGGGCTT
>CBFICN010000369.1:0-2769 GCA_965661045.1 uncultured Myxococcota bacterium | reverse complement strand
TCGAACCCTCGGTCGAGATTTCTCCCAACACTCGATTAGCAATCGGGCTCCTTCGGCCACTCGGACACATCTCCGTATCACGATTTACGGAATTTGTCAATGAAATGCCCCGACTTTTGTCGACCTTTCCTTTGAACAAACCAACAATGGTGTCGCCAAATGGCAACGGTAAAAAGAACATTTAGAAATGAGGTGACTGGGGGATTCGAACCCCCGGTAGCTATTAACTACGACGGTTTTCAAAACCGTTGCCTTAAACCGCTCGGCCAAGTCACCAATTATCTTCTATAGATTTAACCCAAGTTCAATTGTCTTGCAACTAGATTTCAGCCCTCCAGTGTGATTTTTGTTTTTCCACGCATGTAAGGTTGCAAGACTGTCGGAATGGCAATGCTACCATCGGCCTGTTGATAGTTTTCCATGATGGCAACCAAGGTTCGTCCAACGGCCAGTCCAGATCCATTGACGGTGTGACAGAATTGAGGTTTGCTGCCTTTGGGGCGGAAGCGGGTTTTCATTCGTCGAGCTTGAAACTCACCAAAGTTCGAACACGAAGAAATTTCACGGTACTTTCCTTGACCCGGCAACCACACCTCTAAGTCAAAGCACATTTGTGCCGCAAAACTGGTGTCTCCTGAACACAGCCGCATTTTTCGGTAAGGAAGTTCCAAGGCTTCTAAAATTGCACAAGCGTGGTCTGTGAGGTCTTGGTGCGCCGTATCAGAATTTTCAGGCTTGGTGATCTTTACCAATTCTACTTTGTGAAATTGGTGCTGTCTGATCAACCCGTGTGTATCTTTGCCGTACGATCCCGCTTCTGCTCTAAAGCACGGTGTGAAGGCACACAGGTGAATCGGTAAATCTTCTTCGTTGATGATCTCGTCTCGGAACATGTTGGTAACGGGTACTTCGGCTGTGGGAATCAAGAATCCCTCCATCCCGTTGATCTCTGAGGTGAGTTTGAACAAGTCGTCTTCAAATTTCGGCAACTGACCGGTACCAGTCATGGTGTCTCGGTTGACAATGTAGGGAACAACCACCTCCGTGTAGCCATTGTCTTCTGCGGTATCTAAAAATAGTTGAATCAACGCCCGTTCCATTTTGGCGAGATCACCTTTCAAGATGCTAAAACGGGTTCCGGCGACCTTTGCAGCGCGTTCTGCATCATAGAGGCCCAATTCCTCTCCCAAGATGTGATGCTCTTTGGGTTCGAAATCAAAGGTCTTTGGCTCTCCCCACTGTTCTACCAGTTCGTTGTCTTCTTCATCAGAACCTTGAGGGACCCGTGGATCCAGTAGATTGGGAAAGGCGAGTAGCAGTTCGTTCTCTTGACCTTGAAGCACTTTTCGTTCATCTTCCAACAAATCCAACCGGTTGCCGATTTTGGTTACTTCGTGCTTGATCTGTTCTGCTTCATCAAGCTTTTTTTCTCTCATCAAGCCACCAATTTGCTTGCTGAGTTTTTTGCGTTCCCCTCGAAGACCATCGGTTTGTGTTTGCAATTCTCTTCGTCGAGTAATGATGGCGGACAATTTTTCCAAATCACTGATGAGGTCTTCACTAGCATTTCTCTTGTGCAGATTTTCCAGGACACGGTCCAACTCATTGGCGACCAAGTTTCGATCCAACATGGGGCTCTCCTCCAAAGGGTTCAATGGAAAGAGTGTTATCCCAAACTGTCTATGATTTCTAGTTCTTTTCGGAACTTGTCTATGATTTGTTACACCAGATTTTCCAAGCGGTTCTAAATCGCTCACCCAATTCCAATGCGTAGGCACTCATTTCGGGGGGTGGTTGATGGTCGGCCCAGCGTGTAACTAGGTCAGAAGACATGCCACAGGGGTTGATGTTGCGAAAGTGAGACAAGTCTACAGTGAGGTTGCAGGCAAACCCGTGCCAGCAAACTTGTCGGCGCATGGCGACCCCAATGGCGACCATCTTTTTGCCGTTGACCCACACTCCGGTATTTCTATCGTCTCTGGTGGCAGTAATGTTGTGTTGGCCCAATTCGGCAATCCAAAACTCTTCGAGAAAACGCAGGTAGGCATGAATGTCCAGCATCGGTAACTTGACGATGGGATAGCCTGTCAGTTGACCGGTTCCGTGAAAGGTGACGTCGCCACCTCGTTCAATCTGTTCCACCGGAATTTGTCCGGGATTCAGCAGGTTTTGCGACGCGTTTCGTGAACGACCAACGGTATAGACCGGTTGGTGTTCGACCAACAGCAGTTGATCTTCTATTTCATCATTGACTCTTTGCGCAAGTATACGTTTCATCTGCTCGTATACTGGGCGATATTCAAGTTGCTTACCCAACCAATGAATCTGCATGGTGCAATTCAGGTTTGGCTGTTGGCTTCAGTCAAAGCCGAGACGGCTTGCAGAATGCTTTCGTGAATTTCTTCAATGCTTTGTGCCCCATCAAGGCAGACGATGTGCTCTCCTTGTTGGGTGCAGTATTCAATTACTTTTTTGTAGGAACTGGAGATGGTTCTGAGACGATCCAGTGTTTCGAATCGCTCAACCGGCAGTCCTCGTTTTTGAACCCGCTCGAAAGAGGTTTCTGGTTCCAGCAACAAAAATATTGTTAGGTCGGGTTTTCTAAATCGCGCGTTTAGTTGGGCTACGAAGTCAAAATTCAAGGACAAAGATTGGTAGGCCAATGAAGAGTGGTAATAGCGATCAGAGATGACAATGGCGTTTCTTTCCAAGGCAGGTGAGACAACGCGACTTAAGTGGTCTTGTCGATCGGCTGCAAACAAGTAGGCG
>CBFICN010000368.1:0-2789 GCA_965661045.1 uncultured Myxococcota bacterium | reverse complement strand
TTTTGGGGTCGATATCGTTTGGAAGGCCGATTGTCTACGGTTCATCAATCGAGTGAACAAAGTACTGGTCATCTCATCCGATTTTTGAGGGTTGATTTTCATCGCCATACCCAAGATCTCATTCCAAAGAGTGATGCTAGACTGTCGAAACTCCCGTGAAGACATAGAATACTCCCGATTTGTAATGACATTTAGTGATTGCTCAAGTTTGTTTTTGTCCATAAAAATGTCCTTTTCTAGGGTGGAGAACTTATTATAACACACAAATTTGATTTTGTATCAAAAATGTACAAAAAAATGTACAAAAAATTCAAAAGGTATTTGAAATGTGGATATTCTACCCTGCTGTGCTAGACTAATTGGTGAGTGATATTGCTCAATCATCCTAAACTTTAGTGGAGAATCTCTATGGGAAGAATCACTTTTGTACCTCTTCTTGTCTCTATGTGTGTCAATATAGGTTGTACAAGGACCTCAGATAAGGAATCGGATCAATTATCAGAAGAACTTAGTGTCCTGTCTTTGTCTCCACCAAGCGGTGGTCAAGGGACGTCGATGGTTGTCCGTTTCGATGGCTCTGGGTCGGCTTTTACATACAATGATACGTCCACAGCCGATTTTGGTGAGGGTATTTCGGTATTGCAACTGAATGTTGAAGATGGTTGGAACGCCACTGCTGATATTCAAATAGAGCCAACAGCTGCGTTGGGTAAGAGAGACGTTGTCGTTTCAACCGGGAAAGGAACGTACAATTTGGAACAGTCATTTACCGTGGTCGCGGACTCTTTGATAATCGAGCCCAACCAAGCGAAAATGGGTGAGGTGGTCGAGATTGGTTTGCTGGGGAGCAACACAACTTGGGAGTCTGGCGTCTCGTGGCCATTCTTTGGAGATGGCATCGAAGTGTTGGAATTTGACGTGTTGTCTCCGACGTTGGCTGAAGCATTGGTTTCCGTATCTACAGACGCGGCTGCCGGTTGGCACGACGTTCGAGTGGATACAGGCGAAAACAGCACAATTTTGTACGATGGTTTTCAAGTGGATCGAGTTGGGTTGGTCGCCAGTTTTGAACCCGGAGAAGCCGCTCAGGGAGATACCGTCGAATTTACGGTTCGTGCCAGGGGGACAGACTTTTTGTCCTCCACTCCAGAATTGACATTTTTTGATCGATTTGGCGAAAATCCAGACATTTTGGTTGAAGAGATTACGGTTCTCGACGCGCAGAATCTCTATGGTCGCATGACACTGTCCAACGCGGCCGCATTGGGGAACCGCGATGTACAAATTGAAACCTCGGATGATTCTGTTCGCATTTCGGACGCTTTCGATGTAGTGGGTGGTGCTTGGGATGTCTCAGAGGTGGCAATTTCTTTGGACTTTTCTGTTTCTAGGAGCATCGACCCCATCACTTGTGAACCCAATGAGCGGATCAACGCTCAGGCAATCTTCTTCATTCCGTTGAATCCTCCATGTGGTGGTGGGAGTGGTAGCCCTCCATCGGGACCTCAGCCCTATGACAACAATGGCGTGTTTCCCTATCCGGACGGTGGTGGCGGTGGTGATGAAGATTGTCCCTTCCCAACAACCTTGTCTGCTGGCGATTACGTCTGGTTTGAGTCGGATGCCAACATTGTGACCTTGGAGAAGGTCTTTGATCCCGCCTCGAACACAACCTATTACACGGGTGTCAATTTAACGATGGACGATTACGTACCGAATCAGTTCTATGATTTGCATACGCAAGGAGATCCCGCAGGAATTGGAGAGTACATCTTAAATGGTGTGCAGCCAACGGTGCCAGCAGACTGGCAGTGGGTCTCTCCAGATTTGTGTGGCCTGGTGCACGACAAAACCACAGATTTTGAGATGCAGTGGACCCCAGCAATGACCTATCCAGATGCCGTCTTCTCCGTTAGTGTTTCCGGTACCATCGAGGAATTAGACAAAGGAGGGTTTGCTGGTGTGTTGCCGTGGGACGATGGTTCTCATGCTTTGACAGCGGTCGAGTTGTCTCAGTTGAAGTCAGAACCGGTAGAGTTTTCAGCACTGAGTTACATAGAAGGTCCGTTGTTTGGCTTTCCTGAGAGTATTTATCAGGAGAACCAGTCTTCTTCGGTGATATCTTTGTCAACACAGTTTGTTTTGGAGTAATCATGGTTGCTTGGATGTTGAGCGCATTGCTGGGCTGCAATTCTGATCAAGAGATCAAAGCGTTGCGTTGGGATGATGTTGCCATGGTTAGTGGGGACTTTGATCACATGGGGGCGTCCTTGATCCGATTGGGCATTGACTATACGGAGTTTGAAGGGTTCATTTCTCAAGCTGTATACAACCCTGAGCTGGATCCAGATGCCTTTCAATTGACCGCTGAGTATTTGTTGGAAGGAGAAACCGAGTCCGGTGGGCTGGTCATGAATGAGTACGATGTGCTGTTCATCAATTCTGGCACACGAGGGCTTGGTGATTTAGAGTACAACAGTATGGAATCGGATGCGACGTTTGTTTCGAATCCACAAATCGCAGAGAACTTGTATTCTTTTACGTCTAAAGGACATTCTTTGGTGTTGTCAGATTGGGCGGGAGACCTGATCGAATCGGCTTGGCCGGACGCCATCCAGTTTGCTCGTGAAACCACATGTGACTCGGCAGAAGGCTGTTGGGACATCGGTCAGGCTGGCGTGTCAACCAGTGTTGTGGCCCGTGTGACCGACGATCTTCTACAACAGCAGTTGGGGACAGACTCCGTAACACTACAGTTTGACTTTACGTATTGGACGGTCATGGAGTCG
>CBFICN010000367.1:0-2809 GCA_965661045.1 uncultured Myxococcota bacterium | reverse complement strand
CCTGCAAGAAGTTGGGAATCGATGAAAACATTGAAGCCCTCTTTACACATATGGGGATTGAATCCCCTGAGGATACTGCTAAGTCAGAGAGGCTCAGACAATTCTTCACTGAAGACCTGGGCATACCTTACGATGCACCAACTGCCCTAGTACTAGAAAAACTGGAACACTTGTATGAGCAAATTTTTCATCAAGATTATGGATACAACAATGTGATTTGGTATTATACGCTTCCTTATTTCGAAACAAAATCTAAGATATTCAAAGAAGCCTTTTTTCAAGTCGTCGGTGAAATCATCAAAGATGTACACGAAAAGACCCCGCTCATTGACGATAAAATTGAGCAAATAGGTATCTTAACGACGATATATCACGATAGGACGGTCGCAACATACTCTGTTAATTTCAACGTTGTCATCACCACCAACTCTGGTTTATCTCTTCGATGTCAAGAACCTATAGAAGACTATATAGAAGATCCGTCATGGAATATAACTGCTTGTAAAAAACTTTATCCACTTGAGTGGATCGGTGAGACGTTTCGCATTCTATTTGCTGACGATGAAGGAGCTACTGACTATGACATCATATCTACTATACAGTTTAAAGACATCCTCAATAGACCAAGAGAAGGACACTATATAAAGAATAACAATACAAAAAATCACAACGACGATACCCCTAAAAATAGCATCTCGCTCTATGGAGCCGAGCACAAATTTTGGAATGTATTGGGTCAATCCGTCGTCTCTAAGGAAAAAGATCCTGAATTATTTTCCGACATACAATCTGCCATACGTGCGGGTAAATCGTTGCTTCGAAAGAAAAAAATCAACGCAACCCGGATTTGGATTCAATCGAATGAGAACGACGAAACACTCTCGGACTTATTGAAAAAAGCACCCAATGCAACCCACGTACTGTTTGAATCTGACAATCTTGGAAATGGTGGACATCCCAAATTACAAGAACTCTATATTCGTCGGTGGTATTCAGAGGCTCAATCCATCCTCGATTTTTATGCCAACTCACCCAACATGTCAGCATTTGTCCCGGAGGAAGACCCCACTTGGGGGAAACCACACACCCTACTCACCTCCAAATCAGCATTGGAACAGTACAAAGAGCTGCACGAATGGATGAAAACCGAAGAATATGCAAAATTGGATACACTGATACAGTCTGACAATCCCGATTTTGTAGAACAAGGATTCGAACTTTGGACAACACTGAGAGAGAGGGCCATAGAAGAAATGGTTGCTCTTTGGAGGACTTGGAGGGGTACTCATCGTGAACAGTTACTGGTACGTCATGCAACAACCATGTTCCATGGACAAACCAATTGCAGATACAACATCCAAGAAATGGTCGCACCGACTATCTATCATGCCCCAGAGTTTAAAAATAGTGCCATCATCAAACTTGAATGCCAGCCCTATCTCAAAGAACTCAATCTAACTGGATTCACAAAATTAAAGGAACTTTATTTGGATGCAACCAATGCATTGGAGAAAATTATTGGATTGGAAACCTGCATCAATTTGGAACGTATATACATCGGTGAATCACCATACGAAGACAACTGTGGTGGCGATCTGTTTCTATATGGGGAATATCAGTCTGTGTTTCTTCCAAATGGTCCTTGGCTGATGGAGCGATTTGATTGGGACTTATTCTCTAGACAAATCGAACAGTTACCCAAATTAAAACGGTTGGGAATTAGAGTACAAGACGCAAACATTCAATGTACCTTACCCAAAACAGTCACAACCGTCATGCTTCAAGGCATTCAAAAATTTGATGTCACATGGCCAGATTCCATCGAAACTGTTGTAGATACTTCAGGCTCAGATTGTGTTCCGCACAGTATTCTTGACAAACCAAATATCAAACGTGTTCTGACACGCATTCTCTACCTAGATGAGTCCTATTGAAACACAAAGGAAATCATGCACTGCATCACCATCCCACCAGCACCCACGCACTCCAAGACCCACAATTGCATCGTCCACCAGGTACCTGCCCACAAAGACAATGTGATTTGGCTGATCGAATACGCAACGGGGTTGTGTGCAGTGATCGACGGTCCCTCTGCCAAGGAAGTGCTACCCTATATCGAAGCCAACAACCTGCGCATTACCCACATCTTGAACACCCACACCCACGGTGATCATATTGGCATCAATCGAGACTTGGGAAAGCGTGGATTGCTCGAAGGTGTTGAAGTCATCGGCTGTCGGACCCGATCAGGCGATATCCCGCACATCACGATGGGTGTGGATGAGGGCGATGTCTTCACACTTGGGAACTTGGACGTCACCGTTTGGTGCACCGAGGGACACATTGACGGACACCTATCCTTCCTCGTGGCGGACTTTGTCTTTTGTGGGGATACGATGTTCAGTGGGGGATGTGGGTATTTGTTTGATGGTCCACCTGCGAAGATGCACGCGTCTCTGCAACGGTTGGCGGGATTGCCACCGGAGACCTTTGTCTGCCCAGCCCACGAATATACAGAAGACAATCTTCTGTTTGCCATGTCGGTAGAGTCTGGCAATTCGTTGCTTGTTGACCGTTTTGAACAGGTCAAGACCATTCGAGGACGGGGTGAAAGTACCCTTCCGTCAACGATTCAGATTGAATGTGACAGCAACCCCTTTGTGCGGGTTGACTCAACAGAGATTCAACGTGCTGTTGGGGCTCGTGAGGGTGTGGAGGTGTTTGCACGTGCGAGACAGTTGAAGGATTCGAAGGCTTATCGATTGGGGTAAATACTATCACCAACAGTATTTACACAAGAATCCCAATG
>CBFICN010000366.1:0-2827 GCA_965661045.1 uncultured Myxococcota bacterium | reverse complement strand
CCCACCAAGACACTGGCCAAGGTTGCGAATCGGCTGGCCAAGAAACGTTTGTTGCCACGCACACACTTTGGCTTTAAAGGGGTGTCTGTTATCGCCACGGAGAAGGACAGGGTGGATGCGTTACAGATGTTGGATGTGGGAGATGTATGGGGCATTGGTCGGGCCTCCAAACGTAAACTTATGAATGCAGATATCCAGACTGCCTGGGATTTTACGCAAGCAGATGCCAACTGGGTTCGAAAACAATTGACCATTACTGGCTGGAGAACGTGGACTGAATTGTGGGGCGATTCCGTTATAGAGTTCAAGCCAGCCCCACCACTTCCTCAAACGGTTGTCTTTGGTCGTTCCTTGTCAGAAACATTGTGGAGACCTGCGAAAATTGAAGTTCGGACCTGTGGTTTTGTTCAAGAGTTGGCTCGGAAATTGAGAAGGAAAAAAGTACGTGCTCGAAGGGTGAGTCTCTCTTTTTCTGGTAGTTACAGTGAGGGGCGCAACTGGGTTAGAACATCTAGAACACTATCAATTCCCAGTGATGACACGAGGGACTTGGTGGTCGCTGTTCGAGACATGGTAGGGGAACTGTTGTCTCAGAAATTGGAGTTTGGTGTAAAGCGCATTGCCCTGTGTGCACGTGACTTGGAACCAATCGGGGTGCAACAGTTGTCTCTCTTTATACAGCCACCGGATCCACGAGTGATGCAACTACTGGATGGGATCAATCAGCAGTTCGGGCGTGGCACGTTAACCGTTGGGGTGACCCCAAAGAGCGTCAAACAGTTACACGGTCAGCAGCGTCGACGATCTCCAAGGTATACAACTCGATGGGAGGAAATTCCCATTGTGTTGATTTGATAGACATCTGAATACAACTTTGTCCGAAAAGTAATTCGACAATTGTCTAGTAAGTTATGTGGTGATTTGAAAGCAACAGCTTGCGTCCACAATAAACAAACTGCTAAAGCGATGTCGATGGTTTTCTGAGGTGTTTCGAAGGCAGTCTAAACAAATGTCCTCTGGAGTTTTCTATATGATAATTTTATCCAAAACACTGGCAGAATCTTACTGCTTTATTTCCAATGTTCCCAGACACCAGTTTCTGAATCAGAAGCATGGATGGGGTTTTACACTCGGTCAGTGGCATCCTCAACGCATCGTCTCAGAAAGTTTCTTTGGTCTTGGAGGGGGGGCTACAGTCCGTGCTTGCGAAGATCATTATGGCAACTTTGTGTGGGCAACCGAGTTTTCGAATGTTCATGCGAAATGGTATTTCGAGGAGCCCAAATTGATGATCGACGGTGAGGAATGGGCTGGTTCAGAAGCTTATTTTCAGGCCATGAAGAGCGCTGGAACCCCAGATCATCAACAGGTGAAGCGACTGATGAAATGTGCAACCCCAATGGAAGCCTATCGCATTGGTCGTCGCCATCGGTTGAGAGATCATTGGGAAGCAATAAAAGTCAATGTCATGCGCAAAGCCGTCCACGCGAAATTTACCCAACATAAAAATCTAATGGAGTTGCTGTTGTCTACGGGCAATCATCCACTGGTTCAAGTAAAGCCGGGAGACGACTTTTGGGGCACTGGATCAAACAACCAAGGTCAAAACATGCTCGGAGAGTTGTTGATGGAGTTGCGTACACACATCCGAAATGGGACGGTACATCAATTTTTGCGATGAACGTCTAATTGTCATTGATTCAAAGAGGTCTAGAGGTGTCAGCGTTTGTTGGCACCTTTTTTGCATGAACAGTTGTGGATGGCAAAACCATCTTCAACTCAAACACACTGTCAAAGACAATGGAGAAACAATGATGTGGATATTGGGGGCATTGATTGCCTGTGGAGAGAAAGAAGACACTGCAAGTGAACCGGCAAGCGAGCCAGCAACAGAGGCCTCAGCAGAGCCTAGCGCGGAACCAAGTACAGAACCGAGCGGAGAACCTGGACCTGAACCATCCAGTGAAGATACAGCAGAGATTGAGATTGACTGCATGGAATTGGACGTAGACGCTTGTGATGCCAGACCGGACTGTGTCACAATTGTTGGTCGATCCATTAACGTGGATGATGCAAACGACTGTTACACGGTGGCCACTGAGACCACACCAGTGGGGTGTATGTCTGCAGATATGGGCTGTACCGAAGCCATTACTTTTGCCCAAGAACCTGAAGGAGAGTGTACTTGGTTTAGCAATGGCTGTACGCCTGCTGGGTGGGAATCTTGTGAACTCCCAATGGAAGAATGTCAGTAGAAATAATTGCTTGACATGTCAATATGTTTATTTTATAGTAACCAATGTGCTGACTGCACAAAACAATATATTTGGAGATAATTATGCAAAAATGGATGCTTTTGATGCCCCTTGCTTTGATGGCTTGTGGAGATAAAACTGAAGATACCGCTGGTGAAGAAGGAGAAACTGTCACTGTTGAGCCTCAAGAAGGTGGTTGGACAATGACCAGTATCGAATTCACCACTGACACTTGTGGAATGGATGACGATGGCGACACAGGTAGTGAAACCGATGACACCGCTGCCTTGAACCTGACCAAAAATGACGATGGTTCCTACACACTCTTGTTGGATGAAGATTTGAGTTTTGCGTGTAGCCTCAGCGGCTCAGACTTCAGTTGTGACCCGTTGGTGATGACTGAATCAGAGCAAGATGCTGATATGACGTTTACCCAAACATTTACCCTTGCTGGTGTGTTTGCATCCAATACTGAACTGAATGGGGATGTGGGAATGGACATGACCTGTGAAGGTGCTGATTGTGCAATGTTGGCCGATGTTGGCTTTACAATGCCGTGCGGTATGGAAGGC
>CBFICN010000365.1:0-2866 GCA_965661045.1 uncultured Myxococcota bacterium | reverse complement strand
CGGTCAGTCGGGGACAGTCGAAAGTTCATCAGGGAGATGACATAGATTTTGGGCAGTTCATAGTTCCATTTACCTTTTTGGGCTTGTCTTTGGATGATGTGACTGGCATAGAGAATCGTTTGGTCTGTCTGACCTGCTGCATTTCTACGATGACAAAGGAACCGTCGTGGAGTCGACAAAAGACGTCAAAGATGGATGTTCGGTCATCGACATAGTCGGCAAATTGAGTGGTGTCGATGTGTTCAATCGAAGCGATCGAAAGTTCGGGAATGATGGACTCAATGAAACTGATGAGGATGTGGGGATGATCGGGGTTGGCGAAGACTCTTTTGAATCCGAAATCGGACATCAGTGAAATGTATTTGGGCATGGTTGCTCCTATCTTGTGGGGGTTGAGTCCACGAAACAGCAAAGTTTGTGCCAATGGTTCAGTGTCGGTCAAACCGGAGGGGTATCGGCATGAGTATGGTCTTTCGTTAAAATTCGTCAATTTTGACTGACCAATTTGGTTCACTTTCGTCAGTTTATTTATTTGTGTGTAAAATACCTCAATCATTTCAAATACTTGTGTATTTGGTAAATTGACGAAAGTTTATCTTAGGATTGAAACATCGTTGATTTTGGAATACCCAATCTGTATCGAAACACCATGTACGATTGGAGATTGTATGAGTAAAATCGTGGAAACCTGGAAAATTATCGAAACACAGTACAACAACGGAACATTTCCGGCGGACCAGCTTGATAAGATAGACATACGTGTTCACAGCCACGACATTGAGAACATCCGAAATGGTCTGACATTGATGACTACGTTGGCCCCTGAGAACCTATGCCGCTATTTGAGGCTGGACGGAGAATCAGTGGTTTTGCGGGATGTTGGAAAGTTTGTGTGGCCGTCGTTTGCTGAACGAGTGTTGGTTGCAACCGTGAAAAGTGAATCGATGTGGCAGGCATTGTACGAGAGTGGTGCCTTTAAGTCGATGGCGCTTCGAGGATTCGATGATGCTATCGAGAATCTATCGGAGAGTGAGAAAGATTTTTGTGTTCGAATGACGAAGGAAATGGTTCGAGTGTCTGCTGGTGAGTTCATGATGGGTGCACTAGAGCATGATGAGGATGCTTGGGATGCTGAAAAGCCCCGACATAAGGTAACATTGACTCGTGATTTCCTGATTGGTAAATATGCAGTGACGCAGGCGTTGTGGGAAAGTGTGATGGGTTCAAATCTGAGTCACTTCAAAAGTGCGAGTCGACCAGTGGAGTGTGTGAGTTGGTTTGATTGTGTTCTATTTTGCAACAAATTGTCTAAGCGAGAAGGTCTAAAACCTGTGTATACCATCAACGGTGAGAATGTGACGTGCAACTGGAACGCGCAAGGATATAGATTGCCAACTGAAGCAGAGTGGGAGTACAGTGCACGTTCTGGTCAGCGTTTCAAATACGCAGGGAGCAACAACGTAGATGAAGTGGCTTGGTATGATGACAATAGTGATTATGAAACACATCCAGTTGGTTTGAAGCAGCCCAATGGTTTTGGACTCTACGATATGAGTGGAAATGTCGAGGAATGGTGCTGGGACAGATTTGGTGCTTATAGCAGTGTCGGTCAGACGGACCCTATGGGTCCGGACAGTGGCTCGCGCCGTGTGAACCGTGGTGGTAGCTTGGACGCCCGCGCTAGGGGCGCTAGCGTGTCGGCCCGCGGGAGTGTAGCCCCCACGCATCGCAGCGACTACTTGGGTTTTCGTCTCTCGAGGTCCGTTCAGTAAACCTTCCATCATCGGTCAGATTGTTGCGGTATCTGAAAGTGAACTTTGAGATTTTTCGTTTGGATACTACAGTATCCCTCTCTCAATATCTCTGTGTTCACTTTTAGATTCCACAACACTTTTCTCAATGATGTTGAAGGCTCACTTTCCGCCCCTTAGTCGCTCAGTCCGAAGGACGTAGCCCGTAGGGCGTTTACCCCTTTACCAACTAAAAAACAGGTTTTCACGACGCATCACACAGGAGAACGAACGCGAAGCACTAAAAGTTGATTTGCGGTGCTGTATTCTTCGGCTTCCCTTGTTTAAAAAGGTTCGGATACGAGAGTATAGCGACCTTTTATATCCTACGCCCATCCTGTGAATCCATCATTCACTCTCCACTTTGAAACTGTGTTGGTTGGTATGTTGAAACCATCAGACAGGCAAAACAGGCGGCTCACTCTTTGATTTTCGGGGGCTGGTCCGAATAGCACGTCCACACACGAAGTAGGGTGAGACGGCGGGGGCGAAATTAGCCTCCGAAAATCAGGATGGTGTAGGGTGTGGGTATGGAGTCTGACACCTACGGTACCGCGATAGCGTAGCGGCGGGTGTGTGGTTCCGAATCGGGGTTCCTGTTACGGGGCTTGTTCCGTGTGTGTTCCGTACGTATTCCGCTACACGTTACGGGGAAATGTGCGGACCGTGTACGGGGAAATGTGGGGACCGTGCCCCGTAAAACATTCGGAGCAAGGATTCCTGTTACGGTGTTGTTTCGAGTACCTGTTCCCAGCGCATCCACATTGGGCAAACAAAAGGTCGAACGATGATGGATTCACCATTCGACCATTGTCTGCTGGCATAAAGCAAAGATCAAAGATCAATGCTCAATCGTCATTTTGGATCACCATCCAAGTCGGCTTTGAGACTGGTGACATGCTCGACGGACAATCCAGTTCCCGTTGCGACTTGTTCGATGCCCAGACCAAGTCGGAGAAAGTTTCTTGCTGTTTCAAGTTTGGCTTGATGTTCTCCTTCTTCTCTTCCTCTTTCGATACCTTGTTGAATGCCCTCCTCCAAGCCTTCTTGTTTTCCATCGTGGTGAGCAGTCCACA
>CBFICN010000364.1:0-2897 GCA_965661045.1 uncultured Myxococcota bacterium | reverse complement strand
GTTCAAACAGGTATCAAATCTATCGACGCAATGATTCCAATTGGGCGTGGTCAACGTGAGTTGGTCATTGGTGACCGTCAAACAGGTAAGACTGCTATTTGCATTGACACAATCATCAATCAAAAGGAATTCATCAACGATCCTTTGAAGAAGATGCACTGTATCTATGTTGCAATTGGTCAGAAACAGTCGACTGTTGCTCAAGTAGTGAAGAAATTAGAAGAATTCGGTGCCATGGAATACAGCTGTGTAGTCGTAGCTGGTGCCTCTGAATCTGCCCCATTGCAATTCTTGGCCCCATACACAGGTGTTACCATCGGTGAATACTTCCGTGACAATGGAGTTGATGGAAAGCCTGCAAGTGGAGACAACCCAGGACAACATGCACTGTGCATTTACGATGACTTGTCCAAGCAAGCCACTGCATACCGTCAGTTGTCTCTGCTTCTTCGTCGCCCTCCTGGTCGTGAAGCCTATCCTGGAGACGTATTCTACATTCACTCACGTTTGCTTGAACGTGCGGCAAAAATGTCAGACCGTGACGGCGCAGGTTCTTTGACGGCTCTTCCGATCATTGAAACACAAGCCGGTGACGTTTCTGCCTACATTCCAACCAACGTTATTTCGATTACCGATGGTCAGATTTTCTTGGAATCCGACTTGTTCAACCAAGGTGTTCGTCCTGCTGTAAACGTTGGGGTCTCGGTATCTCGTGTGGGTGGTTCTGCTCAGATCCCCGCAATGAAAGATGTTGCTGGTACACTGCGTCTATCTTTGGCACAGTATCGAGAACTTCAAGCATTTGCTCAGTTCGCTTCCGACTTGGATGCAGCGACTCGTCAGCAACTTGTTCGAGGGGCAAAGCTGGTTGAGATCTTGAAGCAAGGTCAGTACTCACCTGTCAACGTAGAAATGCAGATTGTACACATCTTGGCTGGAACGGAAGGATTCTGTGATGAAATCGTAGATAGCCGTGTTCCATCATTCATCGCCGACATGACAGCGCACTTTGAGAAATCACACACAGACTTGCTGGACGCCATCAAGGCAAAAGGAGCAAGAATGAAGAAAGGTCAACTTCGCGAAAATGTCTTGGCCGCAATCAAATCATTTCGTGAAACTTGGGCATAATTCAAGTTTCAATCACTCACTGTTGTTAAGGCAAACTTACTGATCCGTTGAAAGGAGCACATCATGGCATCTCTTCGCGACATTCGCAGACGCATTGGCTCTGTGAAAAACACCCGAAAGATTACCCGAGCAATGAAGCTGGTTGCCGGTGCAAAAATGCGCAAAGCTGAACAAGCTGCTCGTGCGGCTCAACCGTACCAAGACACGCTACGTTCGGTCCTATCTCGTGTGATTGCGGCGGAAGACTCCATCGAACATCCTTTGTTGGCGATTCCCAAAAATGGTCAAGATGTATTGTTGGTGGTCCATTCTTCAGACCGTGGTCTGTGTGGCTCGTTCAACGCTCAGATTACCAAGTTTGCCCTACAACAAAAGTCTCAGTATGAGGCAGAAGGGAAAACCGTTAAGTTTCTAGCCTATGGTCGAAAGATCATCACCTCATTGAAAACAGCAGGGTGCGAATTCCTTCATGATCAAATGGGCTGTAAACCAGAAGACTTTGTAGAGATTGCAAACGAACTGGGAGACAAACTGTTGGACTTGTTGGCCAACAACGGTTTTGAACGGGTCATCATTTGCTACAACAAATTTGAATCGGTCATGATGCAAGAACCTGTCGCCAAACAAATTTTGCCGATGCAGCTCGAACAGGGAGATGAGACCAGTAATGAGGCTGGTGAATACCTCTATGAACCAAGTGGGCAAGAAATACTTTCTGACCTACTGCCTCGCTCCTTGCGCTCACAGTTGCTTCAGTCTTTCTTGGATACAGAAGCTGGAGAGCAAGCGGCTCGAATGCAAGCCATGGACAATGCAACCAACAACGCTGGTGAGATGATTGACAAACTCTCCTTGGTTTATAACCGTGCACGACAGGCTGCCATTACTACAGAATTGACAGAAATCATCTCTGGTGCTGAAGCCCTTTAATCAAACTTTTCACATAGTTACACACAAATTTAATCTCAAATCCTTTAGGAGCCAATATGGAAGCCACATCTGGAAAAATCGTTCAAGTGATGGGCCCAGTTGTTGACATTGAGTTCAACGATGGACACCTCCCCAAAATTATGACTGCTTTGACAGTATCAAACAGTTTCATCAATGAAGAAGCAAACAACCTTGTATTGGAAGTTGCTCAGCACTTGGGTGAAAACACAGTACGTGCAATCTCAATGGACACCACTGACGGTCTGATGCGCGGTCAAGAAGTTCTCAACACCAATGCACCCATCTCTGTACCTGTTGGTCGAAAAGCCTTGGGTCGCATCATCAACGTGATCGGAAAGCCCGTAGATGATCTCGGTCCAATTTTCTCAGAAGAAGACGAAGCGAAATTCCGTCCAATTCACCGTCCACCTCCAGAGTTTGTAGAACAATCGACTGAAATGGAGGTGTTGGAAACGGGTATCAAAGTCGTGGATCTTCTCGCCCCATATGCCCGTGGTGGTAAGATTGGTCTATTCGGTGGTGCCGGTGTGGGCAAAACAGTTCTCATTATGGAGTTGATCAACAACATTGCAAAGGGACACGGTGGTTTCTCTGTATTTGGTGGTGTTGGTGAACGTACCCGTGAAGGAAACGACTTGTGGTTTGAAATGATTGAATCAAACGTCATCAACTGTCGTAAAGATGATGAAGGACACCCAATCCTTTCTGATCCATCCAACGGATTGCCTGCCGTAGAAGTTGAAGGTTCAAAAGTGGCCTTGGTATATGGTCAGATGAATGAACCTCCTGGGGCCCGTGCACGTGTTGCCTTGTCT
>CBFICN010000363.1:0-2903 GCA_965661045.1 uncultured Myxococcota bacterium | reverse complement strand
CAGTCCACCCATTCCCTGTTGGCCCATCTGTCCTTGTCCCATCTGTCCTTGTCCCATCTGTCCTTGGCCCATCTGTCCTTGACCCATACCGCCGTTGCCCTGAGGTGGCTGTCCACCCATGCCCTGTCCACCTTGTTGTCCACCGGTCGGTTTGCCTGGTCCAGCAGCGTTTACATCTTGAATGTCTTTGGGCTCAACTGGACATCCCAGTAAGAAAATCAGGGAAAGGGGTAATAAACGTGGCATGGTAATCTCAGCAGTGTGTTTGTTGAACAAATATCGCATTGGTTGATCATCGACAATTATCCCGTTCTTGGGATACCGTCACTTTAGCAATTCTGGATGTGCTTTGATGTGCTTGGCGATGGCTTGTGCCATGATTTTTGTCCCTGTGGGACTGGGGTGCATGTGATCGACAAACAATCCGGCGGGGTTTCCTGTGTACTGTGCAAAGGCTTCTGGAAAAGAGACAATGTTTACTTGGTGCTCGGTTGCCCATTCTTTCTGGGCTTCTCGATACGGTTGCCAAGGCAAAACGTGATTTTCATCCGGGGGTGGCATCGGGACATTCCAAATGCCGACGTCCCACTCTTGGGCTAGTGGGGCCAGCAACATTGTGGCCCCTCGTTCCTTGGCTTGCTGTTGAATGGTACTGAGATTGTCGAGGTATTTATTCATCGGTACTCGAGACAGTCCAATCACTTTGTTGAGGTTTTCAAGGGTGACGGCAGCATTGGGACCGGTTGGCATACCCGGCATCAATACTCGATTGGGGCTTTGGTTCAGAGATGCTTGAAACTTTGCCCAAGGCATGTAGGCCGAACAGTAGAGCCTGGACGTCCGAAGGCTTCGGTATACCAGACTGCTTTCTGGATTGGCCAGCGCCATCGCTTGTTCATCTTGAAAGGCGTCGATGTTGCAATCGCTGAAGATGTTGCTGACGACCACCAAATCGGGTTGATAGCTCCAACCGACCTTGTCCAGCAGTTTGAGCGTTTGTTCAGTCGAATATCCTGGCACACCCAGGTTGATGACTTCTATCGGAAAAGGTAAGATTCGATTGAGTTCTGTTTCCAAATTGACTGCATAGGTTTGATGGTCTTGTACTCCCCACCCATAAATGCTGGAATCTCCCGTAACCAAAATTCGCTTTTCATTTGCCTTCTTTGGGGTGCTTGGAAGCAACTGTTCTCGCAGTCCAACACTGTTGATTTCTGTGACGTCGTTGCCCGTCTGAAAACGTCGATTGGGCTCCAAGGCCCACAGCAACTCGGGGTCTCCTTGCATCGTGTCCCAATCTCCAGCATCGGGTACAATGGCTGTACACTCGGGTGCTCCCGCTAAACGCGCTCCAATTTCCCCACAAGTTGTGAGAAGCAGCAACGGTGCAAAGGAAAAAAGTAATTTCTTGAGGTTCATGGTGTCCTCATTTTTTGTCCATTGCCCTTCATCATTGGGGTGGGCTTGCCCTGTTTATTGGGTTGATTCAAGTGATTGGGCTTGTTCGGAGCTTTCATCATTGGCGCAGACCTCAGTTCAATTTGAATACCGGATACGGCTTCAGACACTTGGATGGGGTTTTCTTTGGCGTGTCCAAACCCTCCAGAACCCGATGCCGATACATAGTCCTCTTTGTTGGCACCGGTTCCAGCATCCAAAGCCGCCGATACAATGTAAGAACCGTGGGGTAGATTCAATGAAAAGGCCTGCGTTGTGTCTTCATTTGGTGTAAGACGCGTTTCGGCAATCGGAGACCGACCTGGAATTAACATGCCTCTTGAATCTGCATCGTTGGCGTCAAATGCTGTGACGTACAAAGCACGTCCCTTCAGGGGTCTGGTAGAAGAAATGGTCCCTTCGATGGTGGAAAAGACCAGTGGTTCTACATCGTCAAACTGCTGTGCGGTAAAACTGCGGGCACAGCGAAATCCGCTGGCAGAACCCATGATTAGATCATGGAAGCGATTGGCCACCCGCATGTTGGTTGAGAAGGTGTTCCAGCCACCGCCCCGCAAAACGTGTACGTCACCAGATTTTGGTCCCGCAGGATTGCTTCGAAGAGCTTCCGTGTAGACCGTTGGATGCCACACATCTGCGACATATTCCCAAATATTGCCCGCTAGATGACGATGTCCATAGGGGCCTTTGCCTTGATCGAGCTCAGTGGGCAGTAGGGTGTCCGATACGCACAATTTCGGCAGTCCACTGGCAGACAGTTGATGGTTTGCCAATTTACAAGACGGTGCTTCAGATCCCCATGGATAGGCCCGCAGATCTTCTTTGTCACATTGTTGAGCGTTGGTGCCGAGTTCACATCCACCCCGGGCTGTTTTTTCCCATTGTGCTTCTGTCGGCAAGGATTTTCCTTGGTCTCGACAAAAGTCGGAAGCCTCTTGCCAGGTGACCCCTTCGGCGGGGTGTTTTTCTCGACCATCTTCGACGGAGACTCGCTTTCCAACAGTTAGGCTTCGAACGTCACTGCCGGTGGGCAATCGGTTGTTGGCATTGAGCCATTCTGCAAAGCTGCTGGCATTGACTTCATCGACATCGACACAGTAGCCATCCAGGTGGACAATGTGTACTGGTGCTTCGTCGGCTCCGGCGTGACTGGATGCAGAGCCCATAATGAATCGTCCACTTGGAATGTATCGCTCATTGGCTGGGGTGACGGAGGGGTTGGAATCATCGCAGTCTGCTTGGTCGACGTTGACCCAATCACCACACAGTTTTGCATCGACAAAGCCATCTCCATCCACATCGGGACAGGATGCGGGTTTTGTCCCAAGGTCTGGTTGCGCAGCGACTGCAAGACGATTGGTCCATGAAGAGGACAAATCTTCACTGGGACTTGAGCCGGGTAGGTTTGGTGGTCCATTGCTGGGTCCGTTGCCTTTGGCAGAAGA
>CBFICN010000362.1:0-2900 GCA_965661045.1 uncultured Myxococcota bacterium | reverse complement strand
CCCGCAGAAGCAATTCGTTTGTACTTGCTTCAAAATCATTACCGTTCTCCATTGCCATGGTCTGGTGACGCACTCAATGAGGCGCTCGCGATGCTGGCTCGTCTCTATGAGGCCATTGAATCTGCAGAATCGATGAAGGGACAGGAAAAGGCAGAAGACGTTGCCAAGTCTTTGGGTGAAGATGCCCAAACTGTACTGGACTTGGGAACCACTTTTCAAGAAAAAATGCTGAACTTCCTAGATGAAGACTTCAATACATCAGGTGTACTCGGTCTCGCGTTTGAACTCGCTCGAGCAATCAATCGTTTTGCGAGCCACAAGAAAGCCAAAAAACGTGGTGGACCCGTCGTCGCCAAAGCACTGGAAGGGCTTCGCAAAATGGCACCGGCTATCGGACTGCTCGGCGCCAACGTGTCTGAGTTCCAAGCAGAAGTCAAACAAAAATGCCTTCGACGCTTGGGACTGGATGCTGCTTTGATCGAAGATAAGTTGATCGCTCGTAAAGAGGCGCGTAGCAACAAGGACTGGGCAACATCAGACCAAATTCGTGACGAGTTGGATGCCCAAGGTATTCTCATCATGGATACGGCTGATGGTGTCGAATGGCGAGTGAAGTTGAGCTAACGCCGCACCACCGTCTATATTGATCTATTCATACGGACACATACTGCATCGGGCAAAATCCGTTACATGGCTGTATGGACAGAATCAACACCTACAAAGGATTGGACTGGGACTATTATTGGTCACTCCCCCAGCCTGCACATAGAGACTTGGCCTACTTGCTGAATGCACCGTGTTTGCTGGCAGACTGTGATGCATTTTCGGTTGTGCCCAGCAGTCAATTCTTGACGTGGTTCAATGAGGCCAAATCGTGGATTTTGGAAGAGGCCACTGAGCGACCAGACCGACTGTTGGATTTTGTCAACACCCCTCGTCAATACAAATTGGGACTTTACGCCGAAGATTTGTTTTTGTACTTTCTGGATCACCAGCAAGACTTCAAACTGCTGCTACACGATCAGCAAGTCTTTCGTGAAAAGGAGTGCATCGGCTCAATGGACTTCATCATCGAGACCCCCGATGGCACAATTGAGCACTGGGAAATGGCAATCAAATACTTTATGCAGCGCTGCTCCTCGACCGACTGGATTGACTTTGTCGGTCCCTCTCATGTGGATTCGATGGAACGCAAACTCACCAAGATGGTGGGACGACAACTACTGCTCTCAGACAAACCGGAGACCCATGCGCTCTTAAATGAACTGGGCATTGGCATCCCAACCAAAAAGCGTGTCATTTCTGTCGGTCGATTTCAAGCAGCCTATGACAGAGAATTTGTCAGACCAAAGGGCTGCGATCCCCTTCAACCTCAGGCCCACTGGATTCGGCGCGAAGTATTTGCTGAACTGTTTGAGAATACAAATACACGGTGGAAAATACGGTCCCACCCTTGGTGGATAGCCCCCTACTTAACCACAGATGAAAGAGAACTCATCGACACCCAAGCTGTTCTCGATAGCCCAATGGAAAAAGATCGATTTCTGATGCTCTCTGAAATGGAGCAGGTTCCCCAAGGCTGGCAAGAAAAGCATCGATGGGTATTGGTGGTGGACAATTGGAGAGAGTATGCAAACGCACAGTGACTACTGCATCATTGGTGGGGGTGTTTCGGGCTGTCTCATGGCTCAGAGATTGACAGAGGCTGGGCACACCGTACAACTCTTTGAAAAGGCACGTGGACTCGGCGGCCGACTGTGCCATAGACGCTCAGAACACGGTCGTTTTCTGCACGGACTGCAATTTCTTCACATTCGAGATGAAAGGGTGAAGTCCATCTTGCAGCCATGGTTGGACTCCCCTCACGCCAGAGAACTAGAGGACTTCGGATACTGGAATGGAGCAGAGTGGCAACTGGCACACGAAGCAAAGCGAGTTCGATTCTTTCCGGAAACCAGTACCTTTTGTAAAGCGTGGACAGCAAAGAGCACCGTGAACATGCAAACGCGCATCACACACTTAGAACGCCACGATGATGGTTGGACCCTGTATGGCGAAGATGCATCATGGACGTGTGATCAGTTGATTGTTTCAGTGCCCTATACCCAAATGCTTGAACTCTTGCCCCAACCAGTCCAACAAGATGTGGCTACAGACATTCAAGTCACCGAAAGCGCTGCCTGCTCCGTCATGCTTCGGTTTACCTCCCCCATCCATCTACCCAATCAGTGGGACGGAGGCTTTGTGGAGAACAACCTGATTCACTTTCTCTCCAAACAAGACTCTTGCACAGAAGGACGACATTGGACGCTGGTACTGGATGGAGATTGGACACTTGTAAATTGGAAGTTACCAGCTGACGACGTGTTGGCTCAGGTATTCCCTGAACTTGAGCAACTGTTTGGTCAATCCTTGCCAAGTGTTGCCTGGTCCAATGTTCACTGGTGGAAATACGCCTTTTCCAAGTCCATCAACTGTGAACGACAACATTTCCCCGAGCACAACCTCACCATCATTGGCGATGGCACACAGACTGAACGCGGACTCTCTGGTGCAATATTGTCGGTTGAACGTGCACTGTTGGAATTTGAATCGGTAAAGTAAACATAAAATTTCAAGACTGTGCTAGCATAAATGGGCTTGGATACTGATTTTTGGACTGCCCGTGTTGTACACTTTACCCCTATCCTAGAACGCTGATAGAGAATGGTCTGCCTATCAAGCGCTATCAGGAGGAGATGGGACACACCTATAAGACTGCGATGGAGCATTATGTTCGGTATCGTCCTGAAGAAGTGCTGGAACTGTTGTAGATTTTTTTATACTCGGTCAGTTTTTGGCATGGACTTGCACATCATGAATGTTTAGAGTATTGTATATTCCATAACACCCCTAGCTAG
>CBFICN010000361.1:0-2909 GCA_965661045.1 uncultured Myxococcota bacterium | reverse complement strand
GCTGAGTGCTTCAGCCACCGCTTCAAGCGAAGGCAATGCCCGACAGTAAAATGATCATAAATGCCTCGTTGTATAATTCAGAATAACGTCAAACTGCCGAGAGCTCTAGTAACTCGCTTAAAATGTGGCAATTGTCTAGGTCTGTTGTAGTATGTTACATGGAAATAGTCTCACTACCCCAAATACCGTACCATGATTCGTTCCTTGCTCAGCATCGCCACCGTTCTCTTGACTGTTCCTTACATCAGTTTACAGGTCGGACACCACTTTCAAAAGCAAATCTCGAGTGCAGACAACTCTGCTACGCCCTGGCGCCGCGCCAGATTGAGTTATCGACTTGCCAAGTTCTCACCTTTTCTATGGAACACAGCTACCAAAGCAGAAGATGAAACGGATCTCATTTTGTCAGATTTTTTCTTTTCTGAAGTCTTACGGGGTGAACAAGACGCCATCGTACCGCAAAACCACCTCGACTTTTTAAGCGATCGACCCGACAATGACACGTGGAACGCCATTCGTGGTCGTACCTTACTGCAATACGGTCAGTTCAGTGACGCACTGACGTTGGCACAATCTCAAAAAGACAGTGTCTTCTCAAACATCCAAGCCGTTTCGGCACTGTACACCGGTGACAAGGATACGCTGATGGATGGGTGCGCTGCATGGGTAGACTGCCCCAAAGGCTGGCGTCATGAATTGCCATTTGACACAAGCACAGAAGTCGTGGACATTCAGAGTTTTGACTGGAGCACCCTGCCGGACGCTGACCAGCCCATATTTGTCGAGTGGGCCATCGATCAACAAAGCTGGAACGATGAATGGTTGAGTGCTGTTTTGAGCCACAAGTCAGACGCGTCATGGCAATGTGCAACCCTCGCCTTGGGAACAATGAATGCCAAAGCAAACAGTGCCAACAAAGACGCGACAAACTCAGAGACAGCCAACAAAGACGCCTTCGAGACAACCGAGAATAGCTTAATAACCAGCAGCCTTGACGCCTTGTGGGGGACCGATGGCAGCGAGTGGTGGGTTTCTTACGGCAAACTTGTGCAGAGCGTCCCTTGTCACCCCAACCGTTTTGATGAGGCTCTGGAAGTCACACCGACTTCTTTACACAACCGACTCAAACTACTCAAAGCCGTCGCCTACACCGGTCTATTGAACATTTCCGCAGCCCAAAGCACACTCAAAGAGATTGCACTGAATGGTCCCGAAACCACCACAGACGAGAAAATCTTGGGGTATCACCTTCGAGTGCTGGCTCGAGAATTGGCTGGATCCACCAAGGGAATGGAAAAGTACGTTGCACTGGGAATGCCCCACAACAAAGCGCTCTTCTCAATCCACTTGGGCAAAGCCAAACTCTATGAACAGGCCAAAACCACAGCCATTCAAACCCTATCGGCGCTCAACGGCTACCCCATTCCACCGCAACTTCAACAAGAATATGCAGACATGCTGATGCTGAGCAAACGCCTCAACGGTTCAGCCAGCAAGATTCAAATTGGAGAACATGCCTTGGAGTACGACTTCATGGACAACGATGCCGAATTTCGAGAGTGGTTGGTGCAATATCACGGACAATCCTTCGATCAACCCACTGGCAGTCCGATGACCATTCCACTGTTGCGCTTTTGGCGTGGAGAAGACAAGCACGCGGACCAACTGTTGCAAACCCATTTGGAAAGTACCATTCATCCTTTGTCGGTAATGATGAGTACCCACCAACGATTCTTGGAAGCCTCGTTGCGCAATGACAAAGCCCTCACCTCGACCACATGGAAACAGTTTGCCAAAACCCGCGCTTGGCTCGACGACGTCCCCTATCCCCAAATGCTTCGCACCCATCCCGAATGGTTTCGCAGTCCTTGGTTGCACCAGTAACGGAGCCTCACATGTTTCTTTTGACCCTCTTCGCCTGTGGTGCAGATCTGCCAACTGTCACCGTGCGACAGGACAATCTTGGTTTCTTTACCGCTCCTTGGCCAAATCATGCACGCATGACCGATGGGCACCCAGATCTTCAAAACTTTCCCAACCCAAGTGACAATCCGCTAATCTCGAAGTTTGTTGAAGAAGGACGCAAACTGGATGGATTTGGCAACAACTCACCCATCTACTTTCCGATGACCGGGCCGCTCGATTTGGAACGACTGCCCACCCCAGAAGAATCCATCGGCAATGACTCGACTGTATACCTACTGGACATCGACCCCACCTCTCCATATCGAGGCGAGCAAATACCCGTCCAATGGGATTACCAAGACGAAGAAACAAATTGGCAACCCGCAAATTTCTTGAGCCTTGCACCGGTATGGGGCTTTCCGTTGCGTCCAGATACTTTGTATGCTGCGGTTCTCACTCGTGAATTGGTTGATTACGACGATGGCCTGCCCGGTCTGTGGGAAGAACATGAAGAATGGTACGACACCACCGATCGACTGGTGGCAGATACACTCTACTTGTATGAGACGTGGAAACATTTAGAGTTGAAGACGGATGACATTGCCGCCTTCACAATCTTCAAAACCCAAGACCCCATCAAAGATATGGTGAACTTTGCGCACAGAATCGACACAGAGTTGACTGTACCGACATTGTCTCCATGGGTGGAGTTGGGCTATGAAGCCGATCAATACACCGCCTATGATGGTGAACTGCTGCTTCCTCTGTGGCAGTATGGACAAAAGCCCTATTCCAGTACTGGTGGTGGATTTGCCTTTGAAGACGGTACGCGGCCGAAAATCTTTGAATGGGAACGCGCCAATTTTCGCATCTCTGTCCCCACTGGAGACATGCCTGAGACGGGTTGGCCTGTAGCCATTTACAGTCATGGGACGGGTGGAAACTCAACAACCTACGCCAATGCCAACGGGGACTTGGAACCGGCCAAGGTGTTGGCTGAAGCG
>CBFICN010000360.1:0-2935 GCA_965661045.1 uncultured Myxococcota bacterium | reverse complement strand
CCACCCGTTTTGCCAGCTGTGCGGCGCTCAAACTCGGTTCGATTTCCAAATGCGTCCATAAATCGGCTCGAAGACACACCCCAAAACGCACTCGATTGGCATACATTGGATGATGTTGAATGAGGTATTTCGGACTGAGAATATCACCTTCTCGGATGGGCAGTAACCCATTTGGAATTCGTAGATTGGTATCCATAAACCGAGGGTCTTCACCTTTCCTAGAAATTTGAAAATCCGTGCCAGCAGGGAGCAGTTCCCACCGTTCGACAGGACTCTTCAATCGCAGTAGAGACTGCCATTTATGCTGTTCTTGTCTCCATTCAGCAATCGATCTCCACCATCGTTGAGTATCTGGGGTGGATTGTTGGAGCAATCGTTTCAATCTGGGTACGTTGACAATTGATCCGTGAATGTCGATCCAGTGTACGATCAAAGAGAGTGTACGAAAGTCTAGATTTTCCAATGATTCTTGAGATGCTTTGTAGAGTGTATACTCAATATCTGCATTCACGACAGGGGAGGCATTGAGATTGCAACCAATACTGGCGAGCATGGAAGGAATATCATCGAGTGGATGCAGCAATTCTCTTGTGTGTCCCATTCGTTAGCCTTTCAGTTGTTGTGTTAAGACCTCAAAACTGGCTCGAACATGCTCTGGCCATAAAGGGTTGGCATTTTGTAAGACCACCCATGTTCGGGCTTCATCCAGTTCTGCAGGTGTTGGCTTCATGGCAAGACAGTCGGAAAAAACGGTTCCTCGGTCACAGTAGGCAAACAGTTTGGTTTTGAGTAAATCTGATCGTCCGAGCGTCTTCAGGTGGAGTGCTGTCCCAATATAGGAATCTTGAAGTCTAGTTTTCCATCCCGTAGGCAGAATCTCAACCAATGAAGAAGGACCATTGTTCAGCCAATTGGACCAGAGTGTTGGTATGGTCTTGGAGAACTCTTCACTGGTAAGTTTTAAAGCCTCAGAAAGTTCTGGAGCAATGATATCCACATCTCGTGTTTGACGAGAGATATATCCCAAGAGGTTGAGTGCAGTTCCACCAACAATAATGGCTTCGAGCTGTAATCCACGCCCCTCAAGGAACTTGTCATAGGCGTCTAATATATCTTTTGTAATCATGGTATCATTTTAACTGATACTTTTGGGTTGCGAACTCGAATAGACCAAATGAAGATCTTCACACCATTAGGAATCCCAAACTCCATCCGATATACTAAACACACACTGCACATCGGAGCCAACAATGTCCATATCCAAGTCCATCTCCCGTAGAGACCTCCTCAAAACCATCGGAGCACTCTCCGTCGTCGGTATCAATGCTGGTTGTGGAGAGAAAGAAGCCGATACCGCAATCGGAGACGTTGACACTGAAAATGAGCCAGTCGGTGAGCCAAGTGGAGAGCCATCCTCAGAACCTTCTTCTGAAACGGGTGATCCTGCAGATACGGCGGAAGAGGGCAGCGTGACGGCAGACGGTTGGTTGATTGGTGGTACGGCGCTGATGACCGCTGCATACCCCGACGACAGCATCTTTGACAATGGTGGAAACTGTGAAGTCAACCTGATGAGTGCGACGACGAAAGGGCCTTGCTATTTCCAAGACTCGACCGGCGAAGACATCTCGGAAGGCTTTACTGGGTTGCCGATGCAACTGTGTTTGCGACTGATCGACAGCAATTGCAACCCGCTTGCCAACCACACCATCGAGGTGTGGCACTGTGATGCCAACGGGGTGTACTCTGGAGACACTTCAGAAAGTGCAGATGCGGACGGTTTTGCACCAGGATTCTGTACGGGCGATGATGAAGGTGCACTGCGTTCTTCTTGGTACCGCGGACAGTTGGTGACCGATGCCAATGGTCGCGTGAACTTTAAGAGTTGCTTTCCGGGCTGGTATCCAGGAAGGACCATTCACATCCACTTTGCCGTGAGTGATGAGAATCAAACGTCTCGGGTCATCTCTCAGTTTGCTTTCACCAATGAAATCGCAACCGAGGTGTACACCACCCATCCGCTCTACAGCCATCGTGGAGATCAAGATACGCCACTCGAGCGCGACGGGGTCTTTCCAAATGATACAGGGGTCTTTACGATGAGCACCCGCCAAAATGACGACGGCAGTTTATTGGCCTACCATACCATTCAAGTGTCCTAAGTTGTGGCACCATTTGAAACGCGTGTGGTTGACATCACTCGTTGACGTATCCGAGTTGTTGCAGTTGTTGAAATTCGACACTGCGCTTGTTGGGTGGTGGCCACACCAAGTCCTTGACCTGTTCTCGGCGTTCGATTGCAAACTCGGTCAAATCGCTTCCAAGCGCGCTGGTCAGTGGCAGTGGATGGAGTTCAGAAGGGTCTTGTGTGCGGTTGTACTCGGTCAGTTCATCACCCTGTTGCACAATGCTGAACTCGGTATTGCGCAGGGCGAATACTTTTCCTTGAGGACCGATGGGGTTGCAGGAGAGTAGGGCGTTCTTCTTGCAGTGAGAACTTTCTCCGTATACTACGTCACGTATGGGGGCATCGGTATCGATGAGGCTCCTACCGGTGGCTTTGGGTAAGGCTGGTAGGTCAACAACGGAAAGTACAGTTGGGGCAATGTCCAACAAAGAGACCAAGCGGTCATCCTTTTCGCCCGCACGTGTGTTCTGTGGATATTTGATGATCAGTGGAACGTGCAGTTGTTCCTCATGGGCTGTTGTGCCGTGATCAAACCACAAATCTCGTTCTGTGAAACTCTCACCGTGATCTGCCGTCACAACGATCAGGGCATTTTCGTAGCGACCTTCATCTTTGAGGGCTTGAATGACGCGTCCAACATTGCGATCGGCAAACTCTACCGCCTTTGCATACCGATTGGTGTATTCGGCTTCATCAATGCAGGTGTCAATGCGTTGATATTTGGGAATGCGTGCCAAAATTTCTTTC
>CBFICN010000359.1:0-3001 GCA_965661045.1 uncultured Myxococcota bacterium | reverse complement strand
CTTGGATGTTGGGGTGCACGCATTGACTTTGGAAGTGACCGATCAGTTTGAAAATTTGCCACCAGAAGCAGGTCCGGAACGCTGGTTTTTACGGCTTGAAGCTTCTGGAACCACCATAGTACAGAACTTTAGTGTCGGGTATGGAACAACGGTTGTCGGGTCCGCCAATACAGAAGTCGCCTTGCCAGAATTCCCAGTCGAAATTCAGTTGCCCCCACCACCAGAACTTGAATCGCTGTCCGTCAGTCCGACCAATCTTCAGCCAGGTGACACGAACATTCCTTTGACGGTAGAACTGGTCAACCGTGGGGCGAATACACAAGGATTTGTTGTAGGGTCCGTGTACAGTGACGATCCGAACGTTTCAGTGCTGTCATCCCAGTTGGGCATCGTAGATCCAGACAACTGGAGTCGAAATGAAACGCACACCATCAACACCACAATCAACATCGACCCCAACCACACATCCTCCACTCCCGTCACCATTTCGGTGTTGCTGGCGGATTCTATAGAATCGTGGGTCGTGCCAGTACAGATTGATGTTCCCTATCCACGACTGGGCATTACGGGGGTATTGGTGCTGGATACAACTGGTAACAACGACGGGAAACTGGATCCCAATGAAAGCGCGCAGCTCGAGATCGCCATTGCGAATTCGGGTGGTCAAAGCGCCGACGGGGTTGTACAAGCAGCGTTGAGTGTAGAATCGACCTCGACAGTCAATGCCTCCATCGTCAACGACAATCCTTCTTTTGGTTTTGTGACCGTAGGGGCCCAAAAAGAAGAAGATGATTTCTTTATCACCGTCAACGGTGGGAATCCTGGAGATGCGATTGATCTGTTGTTGACGATGGAAGACAACACCACAGTATTCACCGATCGAGTGCAACTGTTGTTGGGAGAGGCACCTTGGATTGGGGTATCTCCATTGTTGGACGATCCAGCCGATTCTTTGGATTCGACGGCGTTGGACATGGAAAAAATAGAGTATCGAGTCATCGGCAGCGAAGTGGAAATGCGCATCGCTTCATCGACCGTGATCGATCCCTCTACAGCTTTCGTTGAGGCATGGGGGCGTTCCGGCGGGGCTGGGTATTCCTACTTCCGTTGGGTGGTGCAATCTGGCGTTGGTACTTTGCAAGGGTACATTTCAGGGGTTGGCTTTCAACCCCTTGGACCGTTAAGCGTCTCTTTCCCCGATGATCATCATATTTTGATGCGTTTTGACAGTGAAGATTTGGATTTGGCATTGAGTCAGTTTGAAATTGGTTTTGCGTCTGGATGGTGTGGTCCACCAGAGTATTACTGCGATCAATATCCAAACGGGTGGGGGTATCCCTATGTCTCTTTTTATCCGGGACAGTGGTTCGATATTGAGTGGTGAGCAGGTCTGTGTTTACGGCCATTCAAATGTGCATTTTTCAGTCTCATTCTTGGCAAACTGTTCCATTGCGGTGAATGTATCTTGGATGCCACCAGCACTTAAAGAAGACGCGACATTGGACGGTATGTATCCCCCTGGATTGGACCATGCGTGATATTCCCCCAGCGTATGCTGCTCATCCAGTTGAATCAGCAACCAAGCGCCCTCACTTTGCGTGACCCAGACGGCACCAGCGGTATACTGTGTACTCTTCTCATCTAGGGCAAAGTGTTTCGTATCGCTGATGGCGACCCAAGTCAATTCAGCCATCTCACCCTTGCTGATTGTTCGAAGGTTTGGAGACGTGCCTTGTTCCGTCACCCACCATCGATCGGACAGAAGTGGGATCGGCAAGTGCATCATGACCAAACGCTTGTTTGAACAGGAGTGTCCGCGAACAATTTTTGTGTAATCAACGGGTGACAGTGCGACGTGCGATTCTTCTTCGTTCAGTGCGGCAAAGAGTTCTTCGATTCCAATATCAAATACACCCACACCCCATCCAGTCGCTTGTTGTCCACGAACACTGGTCAGTCCGGTTGCCACATGGCCAAGACTGGCAAGCCGATACGCTTCTTGGGGGATTGTTGGGGCATTCGAAGAGTTTCGTTTGGAACGCATACTCGCAGTCGCTTCCAAGCGTAGTTCCATTTGCTCCAGAGGAAAAGGCACGACAGCATGCGCAGGAGTGACTGTGTTACTCAATATCCAAAGAAACATCTATTGGCATCCATTGAAAATCGATCATCTTTCAGTTCTTGATTCGCAACCGTAGGAGGGAAGAGCCGAGTCCAATCGTATCGGTTGGGTTCAGTTTGCTTCGTTCTATATTGCGCCCATTGTGGTAGGTCCCGTTGGTGGAATTGAGGTCCCGAACAAAGATCATGTCTCGACTGAAGATTTCCAGCAGTGCATGTCTTCGAGAAATCTCCGGATCGGACAATGGAATCTCACCATAGAGTCTACCAATGATCATGGTTCCCACACCGACCGAAAAAACCTTCCCAATATCTGCGCCGTTGATGACCTCGATGTCCGCGTAGAAATTGGGTGGGACACGCAGTTCATTGGAAATGTTGTCCAGATTTTTAATGTCAATATCGGCTTCCAGTTCCTCATCCAATAGCCATGCCAGTTCCACTTTTGGACTGGTTTGACCCTGGACGGGGCCAGGCGTTTTTTTCTTGGGGGAGCCCACGAATAGCACCATGGTGCTGTTTCCAATCACGATTTCAGATCCCGCGTGTAGACGCGTCCGCTGAGTTAGCTTTCCGTCTACTGTTAGGCCATTGGTAGACTGGAGGTCTTCAATGTACCAATGCCCATCGAGTTTGAAAATCTTTGCGTGCTTAGACGATATCAGTGGATCGTGAATGACGATGTCCCCAGATTTTCGACCAATCAACATCGCGTTGTCTTCGAGGGGAATGTTGTGACCTTCTTTGGGACCACTCAGTATTTTGAGAAAGGCTTTCTTTTCCATTGAACAACCGGGATTATGCAGTTGTTTTGTTAGCGGTGGCGCATGCACCCAAATGATACTTGTGAAATCTTCCCGGGAGTTCTTTGCCCAGTGCA
>CBFICN010000358.1:0-3006 GCA_965661045.1 uncultured Myxococcota bacterium | reverse complement strand
AATCACCTTGTCAAAAGATGATTGAGCTGCAGTCTCCGTCATGATGCTGTTGAAATTTGTGCCACTGGGCAATTTGTCTCGACGAAAACTGACCGATTGAAACAAGGAATCCAATCCTTTGCTCCAAGCAACGCTTCCCGTACCCAAAAAGAACTCTGTTGGAAGACCATATCTATCCAAGCGTTGCACCCCATAACTGGTCTTCCCCTCGTACAAGATTGAAGAGCCAGTGGGTTTGTAATTGGCCACAAACTTGATCATGGGAAATCCACGCGCAGTTGTTTGTACAAACTTTTCATTTTCCAGCAAGTAAATTCCAGAGAGTTGCTTTTGCAGAATACCATTGGGCAAAAGGTCTGTTGTGCTTCGTTTGAATTCAAACAAATTGGCGACAACGTCTAGACTGCCAGACGAATTTACGTGGGTATAGTCTACAGAATACCTTGCCGTTTCAGGTCCCACAAAATTGAAACTTTGGTTGAGAACACTTTGATCAATTTGAAATCCCGCGACCGGTTGATCAGAGAACGCCGTTTCACGAACCAGTGTCATCGCGTGTGGTCGCACACTCAATCGTGTAAATGAACTCACCAAGCCGAGTTGCGGTATTGGGCGATAGGCCAGTGTGCCAATACTGGACTTCTTTATATTCAACACCAAGTCGTCAAATCCACTGATGTGTGGCATGGCTTTCAGTTCTGCATCCCGTGCTTTTCCAGGGTGCCCAGCGCGCAAATACACGTTGGTCAAATCAACGAGGGCATAGGGGTTCTTTGGTTGGATTAGAGCAGCCCCTTTAAAGGCTTCACTTGCTTGAAAGTAATCTCTTTTTTCTAAATAGAGATGTCCCAAGGTAGACTGCGACTTGTAATGTTTTGGGAAATATTGCAGTACCTTTGTGTAAACCCGTTCGGCATTGTCAAAGTCCATGATGCCAAAATACGCATTTCCAAGGGCAACGTATTCATCAAACTCTATGGCAAATGAGCACTTGGGCTCGGGTGGTTCTTCAGAATAATGATATTCTGTCGCAGTGGGTTGTGGGGGTATATCCAGTTTGCCAGATTCATACCGTAGCCAAAAATTTTCACAAAGTTCTGCTTTGAGTATTTCAATGCCCGCTCGACCAGCCCGTTGCCACTCTTCTGGGTCATTTTGTCCCAGCATGAATGAGCCATAAGCCTGAAGTACTTTGGCTTTGTCTTTTCGACCTCGACCACCTGGTCTCAACGGATACCTCTCCAACATGTCCAACAACAGGGCTTTTGCTTCATCATTTTTTTTCTGTCTTTGATAAATGTTGACGATGCTGAGTTCAAAATCCGGTAGACCTGTTGCTTCTGCCAAGGATTTGTAGATTTGAATGGCGCGATCCGTCTGTCCCATATTTTCATAATAGATTGCACGTACCCCCTCAATATCATTGCGTCTCGTTTGCGGGATGGGATTCCCAAGACTGTCAACCAGTTTCAATGCTTCATCTTGTATATCAATCGCATAGAGGGTATCTCCCAAATCGTCCCAGCGTCCCATTTCCATGAGCGCTTTCAGCACCAGGATCGAACGTCCATACTGATACATGTGGTCTTTTCCCACAATAAGACTCACGGTATCCAGAACCTGGGGGGCACGATGCTCTTGCAATAAAACTTCTCCCCAAACTTGCTTGATATTGACATTGTTTGGGTCTTTTACGAGCGCATCGCCCAAGACGGCGTCGGTTCTGTTTGACTCTCCAACAAATGGCACCGTTGCTGCAAGATCGATGGCTCTTTGTATTTGCATTTCCTGTCTAAATTCATCAATTCGCAACGCCTGAAATTCACCGGCTGCTTTTTCATATTGTCCTAGAGCCATCGAGCGTTTTGCCAACCCTGTTCTGGCATCCAAAATTAAGATTTTCGCTGTAGTGATTTGACGTTCATCCGGATTGGTAGATGGATCAGTCAGGACAAGTGTACAATCGCGAATGGCTTCGGTCCATTTTTCTTGAGACAGGTAGATTTTTGCTCTGGCATTCAGGACACGGGCATCCAGCCCCTTTTCTTCGTACCATTCAGCAAGCTGTGTTTCGGCTTCTATCGTTCGATTGTCTTTACTCTTTGTGTCGATCAGTTCCAACAACACGTCCAACAACTCCGGTGCTTGCTCTCTTGCTTTGGCGAAAAGTTGTTCGGCTACTTTGTTGTTTCCAAGATTTCGATGTGCAGTTCCGGCAATTAAGAAAAAGGATAATGGAATGGGGCTACCTTTCAGTTCTTTTCGACCATCGGCAAGTGTATCCAATGCATTTTGACTTTCGTTTTCACCAAGGTATATACCAGCCAGTCTAGAAACTACTTGTGGATTTGAGTATCCATGATCGCCTACAAATTGCAACAGTAAGCGTTTACCTTCAGAATAGTTTCCTTGGGCTTTTAAGGTTTCAAAGAACTCTAAGAAAACGGCTGAATCGGTTGGGAAATTGTACAGGAGTTCGATGAACAATACTTTTGAGACATTGAGTTGTTTGTCTTCTCGGTAGCAAACCGCAGCGTCGAGACCAAACTGGCGCCGAGGATTTCTTAGATACACCTCGTACAGGGCGGGACAGGCATTGGCGAGGTCTCGTCTACTCATTAAACTTTTGGCCACTTTCCAATCCACTTCATCAACTTGATTTTGTGCGGCCTCCATTCGTGCTGTGTTCTCTTGTTGCTTGTACTTCTCTTTTGCTTCCAAAAACTCTTTTTTGGCATTGTCGAGTTCGTTGATGTCTAAGTACAGAGCGCCATTCTCAAACCATGGGTCACCACTGTCAGGAAAGAGGGTTTTCAATTTGGTATAAAAGATCTTTGCTTGATTGAAAACACCCAACTTTCGATAGCATTTTCCAATGCTCAAGTGAAAGTCGATGATGCTGTCATCCATTGCAACCAATTCTTGATAGGCTGACAGGGCTGCATCATAATTTTGGGCTTCAAATTGAGCGGCACTCAAAATCGATAAATACGTAAATCGATCACT
>CBFICN010000357.1:0-3011 GCA_965661045.1 uncultured Myxococcota bacterium | reverse complement strand
GGTGTCGGTGAGCAGGAATTGCGTATTCGAGTCTGCGACCAGGGACTCTAGGTCTTCGAGACCGCGCTGGATGACGCCTTTAGCCCAAGACATACTGAGTTCCTTGGAAGGGTCTTGCGTGTTGAGGAACTGCAGGACAGAGAGGTTTTGCAGGGGCTGGATACCGGCGTTGATGATTTCTGCGAGCTGTATGATCTTGGCGTAGAGCAGGGGCTCTGTTGGAAGGAGGGACACTGCTGGATGCACCTGTTCTAGGTACATCATGATGGCCATCGATTGTGTGAGATGGGCACCGTCAGACAACTCTAGGGTGGGGAGCTGGGCTTGTGGATTGATCTCTCGGTACCACTCGCTGTGTTGCTCCCCGCCGTCTTTCACCAAATGGACAGGATGCAGTTCATAGTCCAATCCTTTGAGATTCAAAGCGATGCGGACCCGCCAAGAACAAGAACTGCGCCAATAGGTGTAGAGTTTCATGCTGCGTCCTTTAGATTTCTTTGACGGTTTGGTTGATCTGACCGAATACGCTCTGCCCGTCTGGGGTGAACATCTCGATTTGGACGTGGTCGCCATCTTTCAAGTAGGACGTACTTGCAGAACCAGTGGCGATGATTTCGAGCATGCGTCGTTCGCTGAGGCAAGAAGAGCCACGAGACGTATCGACATTGGAGACGGTACCTGAACCGACGATGGTTCCAGCACAGAAGGAACGGGTTTTACAGATGTGTGTGATGATGTCGCGGAAAGAGAAGTGCATCTCTGGACCAGACTCGACGTCCCCAAACACTTCGCCATTCAAGATGGTTTTCATGTTGAGGTGCAGTCGTCCTTCTTTCCAGAATTCATCGATTTCATCTGGTGTGACGGCAATTGGAGAAAATGCTGTGGCCGGTTTCGAGTTGAAGAACCCAAAGCCCTTTTTAAGTTCTGGTGGAATCAAGTTGCGAAGGGTGACATCGTTGCAGAGCATCACCAAGCGGATGTACTTGTCTACATCGGCACCACTGGTTCCCATTGGGATATCGTCGAGGACCACACAGATTTCTGATTCGAAGTCACAGCCCCAGTCGAAGTTCTTGAGGGGGATATCTTGTGTTGGACGAAGGAATACACTGGAACCACCTTGGTACACGAGGGGATCTGTTTTCAATGTCTCTGGTGGCTCAGCATTTCTCGCTTTGCGAACCAAGACGATGTGGTTGATGTAAGCCGATCCATCGATCCATTCGTAGGCACGTGGTAGGGGAGAGTGCAGTGCTGTTGTATCCAAAGGCGTACCTTCGGTACTGGTGTTTAAACCATTATAAAGCGCTTCCAATTGTGCCTCTACATTGGTCCAGTTTTCGAGTGCATGTTGCATGGTGTCTGCAATGCCCGTGGCTTCAACGTAGCGAGTGTTGTCTTTGCTGATGACGATGAGTTTCCCATCGCGTCCGTGATTGAGTGATCCGAGTTTCATTCTGTCTCCATGTGAAGGGGTAGGGATGTTTGTTCTGTGTTTATGGACTTTTAACCGAAAAATCAATGCGGATTGTTGTTCTTTCCTTGATGTTCACAAACTGGTGGTACACGCTGAACTTGACCATCCGTATGATGAACAGACCGAATTGGCCGTATCAAATACAGGAAGTGTATTGAAAGTTTCTAAAATAAGAAAAGGCCACCAGAGTGACCTTTTCGCTGCCATATTTATTGGGTAATAAACTTGACGTACGTTTTAAAAGCGGGAAACGAGACTCGAACTCGCGACCCTGAGCATGGCAAGCTCATGCTCTACCAACTGAGCTATTCCCGCACAGTGTCAAGATGTATAGAACTTAATTTGAAATGGAAAATCTGTCAAACCACAATGCGCACTTTTTTCTTCTTTGGCTTTGAGTACGGTTTTCAGTGGTGTTTTGTCGAGGGGTATGGTATTTGATATATAGTATAGAATGTAGGTTAACCACTTAGGAGATCGCAATGCGCACGTCCTCTATTTCTTCACTTCTTCTACTTTTGACTTTGGGTTGTTCCGACAAAGGTGGTGTTATTGAAACCGATCCGCAAGACAGTGGGGTGTTGGATACTGCTGCTCCGAGTGAGGATTTGGACGAAGATGGTTGGACGGTTGCCGATGGTGACTGTGATGATGAAAACGATGAAATCTTTCCGGGGGCAGTGGAAGCATGCGACGGAATTGACAACAACTGCAACAGTGTCATCGATGAGGGCTTCGACAATATGGATGGTGATGACCTCGCTGACTGCATTGATGTTGAAGAATGCGATGGTGTAGACAACGACGGAGATGGACTGGTTGATGAAGGTTTCGAAGATACCGATGGAGATGGAGCCCCCGACTGTGTTGATGTTGAAGAGTGTGACGGACTCGACAATGATGGGGACGGTGAAGTTGACGAAGGCTTCGATGGAGATGGCGATGGTTTTGGTACCTGTGTGTCCAGCAGCGAAGTATTGGACTGTGACGACAATGACGCCAATGTCAACCCCGAGGGTTCTGAGGTTACAGAAAACACCAAGGACGACGATTGTGATGGGTTGGTCGATGAAGATGACTCTGTGTACACTGAAGGGTTGGTGTTGATTTCGGAGATTATGAACAACCCCAGTGCAGTTGCCGATACCAGAGGGGAGTGGTTTGAGGTCTACAATCCAGGAACGGAAGAAGTCTTGCTCAATGGTTTGACAATTTCTGACGTGGATGGTGTCGAGGTGCATCGCATTGTGAGTACAACACCGGTTGTCGTTCCCCCAGAAGGGTATGCGCTTCTTGGAAACAACAGCAATACTTCGACAAATGGCGGTATCGCTTTGGATTATCGCTATGATGGAATTGTATTGAGCAATGAAGAAGACAGTTTGTCCTTAAAGTTCGGTGATGTGGTCCTTGATCAAGTCATGTGGGATGACGGTGCGACAATGCCGGACGTTTCTGGTCGATCGATGCAACTCGATGTTCTTTTCTATGATGCGGCCAGCAACGACGATGCGACATTTTGGTGTGCGCC
>CBFICN010000356.1:0-3013 GCA_965661045.1 uncultured Myxococcota bacterium | reverse complement strand
CTCTCCTGAGATTGGGGTATCAAGTATTTCTATTTGCTCGAAATCACCATCGTCCGGAAGACGAGACCCCGTCGACACCCACAGAGAATGTTCTTCAAGTGCATCCACAGCCAAGCCGTATTCCCACCAACCGACCATGATGGAACTCTCAGCGGAGAAATCCAACGGCGGAGAAATCAACCAATCCCTCAGTTCTGGCATCCCTTCCGAGCCACGCAGGTGGTACACCGACCCTTCGTCGATTCGTCCAAAAGCCTCATTGAGAAGCCATTGGTAGGTGTCTCGGGTTTCAGACGGCGTCCACCAATCCATGTCCAATAAGGTCAGTTCCCCTTCTTCCAATGTGAATGTTTCATTGAATGGTAGCGGCAAGGATTCTGGATAAGCTCGAACGGTTTGTGGTTCAGAAGGACCCCGAGCAGGATACAAGGACGTCGCGATCGGACTGCCCAAATCTTCAGCCTTGATGTAAAACTCGATTCCTGGCAAAGAAACGGTCGGGATTGTTGCAGACCACTGTTCTTCCGCGTCATTTTCTAAATCGAGTTGCTCCCAATAGGACGACCCAATTGAACGATGGTACAACGTGGCCGACTGTATACCGTCTTCATCCACAATTGAAACCGATATTTCCAAGGAATTACCGTCAATCAAACGCGTTGATGGTTCTATCCAAGTAATTTGAGGTGCAACATTGGTTGTCTCTTCGCCAGTGTCTTTGACTTCAGGCGTACAAGCCAGCAATATCCCGAGCGAAAACATGGTTATTCTCCAACAGACAGAACGGTTTCAGAAACGTCTCTGGGCGTGCATTCCATTCCAACTGCGGCGGCGGCATTGACATTGCCCTCCGGTATTGGTCGCTCATCAATGTACAACCAGCAATAGGTCGCACACTGTCTGGTAATCGTGCCCGTTTCTGTATCGTTCCAATCGGTACAAGTAAAGCCAGAAGGACAATCGGTGTCTTGCTCACACGAAACCCCACAAAAGTCACGCTGCAAACCCCAATGCATACAGACATTGCCATTGCCACCACAGTCCGCGTTGACTTCACATTCTTTGCAGTAAATGCCTGATCCTTCAGTGCATTCTCCCGTCACGACATTGCAAAACTCTTTGAAGTCACAATCAATGTGGGTGTCGGTACAAAAGCCAGATGCACACGATTTTGTATCGGGGTCGCAAACGTCGCCCGGATAGCAATCATCGTCACTTTCGCAACCCGATGTACAACTACCCTTGTCACAATAATTTTCCATCTCACACTGCGCGGACGTCGCACAGGATTGAGTCACACAGACACCCGCTTGACAGGTTTCACCGAAACCGCACGGAACCTCTTCTGTACACTCCGGAGCCTCACTTTGACAGGCGGACAACACCCCCAAGCTGAGAGAAAAGAAGCACAACATCACCAATCGCATCATTGTCATTGCCCTTCCCCTGCGCTTTCAACGCCTCCAGTGTCTTGCTCAATAATGGCGCCCGTTGGTAAGAGTTTGTACTCTGCCAAAATATAGGTCTCAGAGGCTGGTAAACTCGCCGGCGTAAACAAAATCCCATTGCTTTCAATCACGTACGTATAGTCTTCCCCACGAACCAACTCCCCAATCAACGAATCATCGTTGTTCTCGGAATACAAAGAGACCGTCAATGTTTCCAAGTCTGGCAACCCCGACAAGGCAAACTCGAGTTGCAATCCAGAAGCCACCAGTCCCAGTTCCGAAGCAATGGGAGAAAAGTCTTCTGCACAAATACTTTCTACTTTGCCCTCCGTTCGATTGACCAGTTCGATGTACTTGGGTCCATAATAGCCAATTCCATTTTCAGATTGACAGGAAGGTTCACCGTCATAGACAGGGAGATCCTTTCCCACTACAGCAGATACGTTCAGCATCGTGTGGTTTCGATAGGCCTCATCCCCTTTCAGATCTGTAAAGTGCCGTAGATAACTGTGTGCCGACTGGGGGGAAAAATCGTCCTCATCGGAAATAAAAATCAATGACAAGTTTGCGTCGTCTCGGAGAAACCCTTGATTGTCAGTTGACAGCAACGGCTCACTCAATGCCATTTGAGCAGCCTCCAAGCCCATTTCAATACCCGAACCCGTTGTCCCAACGACCACCATTTCTTCAAAGTTTTCTTGGACATCGGTTTGGGCTGAACTCAACACAAAAACTTTATTGGCCAATGTCAGTCCTTCAGAGACAACGTCTACAGCCACTCCACCATTGCTGCTGGCATCGTTGGAACGTCCCACGATCAAGGTGTCTCCTGCCTCCACAATGGTCTCTTCTGGCAGTGCAAAGAAATTTCGACCATCGTCTTGAATCGAAAACCCCGTTAAATCCAGTCGCTCGGCAGTCAGATTGGTCAATTCGATCCACTCCCCCAGTGAATCTTCTATATTTTTGCTGTCAATCATCACCTCTGTAAAGATGATGTCTCCAACAGAAGGGACAACCGAGTCCCCTGATTCATCTATAGGTTCATCTGCAGGCTCATCTGCTGGTTCTGAATTTCCAGTATCTGACAATCCAGTGTCTCCCGTGTCGCTCAACAGCGGTGGTGGGGGTTGATTGTTTGCACACAAATGGTTTTCACTCCCCGGTGACCCCATATTTTCTGAACCATACTCCGTTCGTGCGGCACACCAATTGAGAATGCTGGTGTTGGAAGTGGTGCTGAACTTATCAGCCGACAGTTGCATCGCAACCCCCTCCTCAAAAGGCCAATCGCGATCCCATCGGACAGCATCCACCGTTCTACCTTCGGAGTTCACCAAGATGAGTTCATCTTCCCCACCGCGAAATCGTCCCGGTATGTCTGTTCGATAGGTATCGGTTGTCGTCACAGCGATCTGCCAATCTACGTCGACCCCATCAAAAGCAGAAATAAACGATTGAAAATTGTCGGCCAGTTTGTTTTGCTCTTCAGCCATTGAGCAAGAGTCATCGATAACCAGCAATACATCGACCGTATTGCGTCGAACCTGCTGAAAAACGTCCTT
>CBFICN010000355.1:0-3049 GCA_965661045.1 uncultured Myxococcota bacterium | reverse complement strand
AGACAAATTGATCGATGCCCGTCAAAAGTTTGTTGAAGATGTTTCGGTTGCCAGTGAAGCCCTCAAACAGTCTGGGTTGAATGTTGCAACTCAGTTTGAAGAATCGACCAGTGCGTTGGGCAGGGTGCTCAAAGAATCCAGTGAGGAAGCCGGGACACACTGGAAGCAGTCCAACACAGACGCCGCAGAGCAAATGCAGCGCGTAGGCGAAGAGTTGATGGCGTCTATGTCCAAGCAGTCCACTCAATGGGCCTCGACCTTAACCGAATCAACAGCGAATTTATCCAATGTTGTTTCCGCGAGCGCGGAAGATTGGTCGACGCGGGTACACGACAGTGGTGTCGCTTGGAGCAGCAACGTAGAGCGATCTGCCAGTGAAGCCTCCAACAACCTCATCGCATCCAGTCAACAAATCGCCAACACATTGAGTACCGTTGGAACAGATTGGGATGGTCAAATGCGCGCGTCGAGTCAGCACATCTCGGATGCGTTGAAAAAGTCTGGTTCCGATATCAATGTTTCCCTGTCTCAAGTGCGTCAGCAACTGGCCGATACGATGTCGGACTCCACCAAATTGTTGCAGCAAAGTCTCCATCAAGCCAGTCAAACCTTTCTAGAAGATTGGGGGCAGATGGGGCAAAGCATTCGGGATGCCCTCGAACATGCCAGTCAGTCTCTCGATCAGTCTGTTCAAGAGGTGGGTCGAAAACTCAACCAACGCATTGACGAGGCCGGACAGTCTTTGGAACTCTCGGTTCAACAGTCTGCGGCGTCGTTAAAAGAGGGAGCCACGCATGCACATGACAAACTCAGTCAGGTGGGCGACGGATGGTCCAGTGCCATTCAGGAAGCCTCTACTTCCTTGCGAGAGAATGCACAGTTTGTATCCGAAACGGTGTCGAAAACCTTGACCGATACCCAACGAGACATGGAAGGACATTTGGCGAAGGCTTTGAAACTGCTCGAAGAGCAAATGACCCAACGTCTTGGCGATGGCATTGCCAAGCAGCAGCGTTTGATAGAACAGTCCAACGTTCAGCAACGCACGGCCAGCCAGCATTTAGTAGACACTACGCAACAAATGGCTTCTCTGCTACAGCAAAGTGTGCAGCAAACCCAAACTGACTTACAGTCAAAACTGTCGGATTTCGGTACCGATTTGCAGGTCTCACTCCAAGAGATTTTTCAGCAGTATCAAAACGGGTTGCTGTCTGCGGCGAGACAACAGGAACTGGCGGGACAGTCTTTGCTGGATCAAGCACAAGAAGCCGGGGAAAAATTGCAACAGGCCATGCATCAGGCACAAGTACAAACCCAGCGTTCAATGGAGAAGATGGGGTCTGATATGGTCTTGCAACTTGGTCAGGTGCATCGTCAGTACAGCGAGTCCCTAGAACGCTCTCAATCGTCGATGTCTACCCTAGTGACCTTACAAGAAGGTCACATTGGCTCTTGGCAAGAACTCGTAGAAACTTTGACACCCGCGCTGTCTCAGTTGGGTGGCTCAGCACAGCAATTGGATTCCGTGGTTGGAAGATTGAGTGCCAGTATGAAACCGGCCACCACAGTTTCTGAGAACTTTATGCAGGCTTCCACTCAACTTCAGGCTGTTTTTCCAAGCATTTCCGAGACAGCGGATTCCTATCAACGGTTCAACAACTCACTCCAGCAAGCGTCCAACGCACTGTCCTTTACTGCGGACAAGTACAGCAAAGCCGGTGGGGATATGCAAGGACTGTTGGGGCAAATTGAGCAAAGTTTGGGTCTGCAAAACCAAAGCAACACGGCCGTTTCGCAAACCTTGCAAGGGGTCCAAAATACCATTGACAATTTAGAACCAGTTGTGCGCTTGATGCAACAGGCCTCTCACGACATTCGAGTCGTCTCTGAGGGCAGTACCAACACCATTGAGACAATGAAGCAGGCTACAGAGTCGCAAAATCAAAGTGTCCAACAGATGGGCAAACTCAGCGCGCAATTGTTGAAAACGCTGTCGAGTCAGTCCACTCGGTTGGTGGAACTGACGGGGCAGATGGAGCAGATGCAAAATGTCTTGACGGTTGGGGTCAATGCTTTTGCACAGCAGTTGCCTCAGTCGGTGGATGGTACCCTTGTTCAATTTGATTCCGTATTGGCGGAGGGTGTTTTGCGAATCAATGGATCAATCGAGCGGCTGCGTGAAGCGATGGACGATTTGATAGAGCAACTGGAGCGTTGATGTTTCCGACAAATTTACAGTTTGTGGGGACGCCCATTCGACTACGGCAGGCGGTGGATTCTTTACCGGAACCCAAAGGAAAGGTGCGGTCCAGTCCCTCCAAGAATACTGCTTTGCGGGACAAGTTGCTTCAAATAGAAACGGCTCAGTTGCGGCAGTGGAAACTGAAACCAGCAATGTTGAGACGGATTCCAGATTTGGCTCGAGAACGAAGCAATCCCGTTTTACAAGAAAAAGTGCTGGCAATCGCAATCACGTCTTTGGAGAATATGGATGCCCAGACACTCAGAGAATTGGTGTCGCTGCTGTGGCCAGAAGAATCTTTTCGGTTGGCACTGAATGCCTTTTGTGCTCGTCAAACACCAAATGGGAAAGGTTGGTTTGGTCAACATTATAAGGCTTTTCGATCTCCCAATCCTCCCAAAGTCATCGCGGAACACTTGATAAACTCCTGTGAATTGGATCTGTTGCATCGAAGATTGACAATGCAAACGTCCAATCCTTTGTTTCAAGCCGTCAGTGTTGAATTTTTTCGGATCTTTGATTGCGCACAGATATCTGGTTGGCCGTGGTCAAGACTGCTCAATTTTTTGACGTCGGGCTATCCGTTGGAGGTACGACAAGGCGTTTTACAGTGGGTGTACAAAACTTATCTTGGCACTTCGATCAGTATAGAGCAAGCATTGTCGGATGAGCCACTGAATCAGCTGTTGTCTTTGGGGCAACAGCATCCACGTCGATGGCGCAATCAGCAACCAGCGCACATTCAGATATTGTTGCAAGGAGTCTACATACAAAGAGAGTTGGAAACTTGGTTGTCTTCTAAGCAGA
>CBFICN010000354.1:0-3053 GCA_965661045.1 uncultured Myxococcota bacterium | reverse complement strand
GCAGCGATTAAGGCTTCCTCGGCTGTGGGTTCTTTTGTGTTCTCAGTGTCTGCGTCATTTTGTTGCTGTGTGTCTTCGTTGTCATCTTTGAGCCATTTGTCACAGGCTTTGTAGGAGTAATAGAAATCTTTGAAGACTTTTGGTTCAATGCCACGGGTCACTTCACGGGCGTGGTGAACGAACAAAGAGCATCGGAATCGACGGCATCGAAGCATGTCCATGTACTGCTCAAGTTCATATTGGGTGGGGGAGATGTGGTTCAACACCTCGCGGGTTTCATCCGGCCAGTGAAGGTTGATCATACTGCTGAGGTCAGTGTCTCCAAGGTATTGTAAGGCGTTGTTGTCCAGTAATTTGATGAACTCATAGAACCAGTAGGGCTGGTTGTGGGCTTCCAAGTATTCATGGTACAGATATTCCTCTGTTAGTCCAGAGATAAAATCAACTTGTGAGCTGACGAACTGACCGTAGGAATTGTTGACTGCGTCGGGAACGTGTGCCCCCAAAAACTGGACCAAGGCACGGGCTTGCAAAATTTGCTCTTTGGCGTCCTCCATACGAAAGGCGTGAAAGCGCATCATATCCCGCAGCATTTCGTGCTGTTTCCAGGCGGGGTAAGCATTGTAGGAAATGTAGCCGATCCCGAGTGGGCTCATTTGTTCACGACAAATGCGAAGGATGGCTTCTCGAACTGTATCGGGTACCCATGAAAACACACCGTGGCAGATGATGTAGTCAAAGGTACCAAACTGCGCTTTGATTTCGGTGATGTCCATCGCTTCAAGCTGTACGTTGTGGGCTCCCGCTACCTTCGCCATTTGCTGTCCACGTTCAATGTGCACTTCAGAACCGTCGACCCCTACGAACGTTGCGTCGGGTAAGTTGACCGCCATGTTGACGAGGTTGGAACCATCCCCACAGCCCAGTTCCAATACCCGAGCGTGCTGTACAGGAACGGTGTCCATGCCAAAAACGCGTGCTGCCAAGCCCAGTCTTTCGATGTGTGTTTGCGCGTGAACGCGCCCCATGTAAGGGATGTCATTGTAAGAGGTGTCCATCATAGATTCCCGTATTGTGGTGAAGGGCTGTTCGTGGTTATTGGACGTACCCAATCTGACGCATGTGGGCTTCGGTTTCTTCGCGGGTAACGTCCTTTTCACTTTGCTCGGCGACTTCTTCGGGTGGAACGACTTGCGTGGTGTAATAATAGTATCCACCACCCAAAGCGAGTACCAAGAGTCCCAATCCGATCCAGTGTTTTTGTTGCATGTCCATCCTCACTTGTGCGTCGCTGATTTGAGTGTAGTGTTAGCCCTGTCGACAAAAGAAGTGCCATGTGTTGTCACGCGCAATGGCTTCCGTACAGGTACCGATTTGCAGTGCAAACACAGGGCCTACAAATGAAGTATCCAAGTCTGTTCTTTCGAACCACCCCAATTCTCCACCCCGAATGCCATGGGGCGCGATTGAGTATTTCTGTGCCAGCGATCTGGGATCTTGTCCTTGATCTAAGCCAGCGTCGACCAACTCTTTGTCCTCGATAGAATCCACTTCGATGTGTATCAACAGACACTCTTCCAACGGAAGACGTTGCAGAATGTGGAATCCAAAACCCGTTTCTACTACGTCGGAAATTTCATTGATGTCGAGGTCAAAGAGTGCGCTTTCAAATTCAGCAACCATTTGGCCCTTTTCCACAACGCCGATCAAGCCACCATCCTTCTTTTGTGGATCTTCTGAGTATTGAGCGGCGAGATATCCAAAGTCTACACCTTCATCGAGCAAGGCTTTGTAACTGTGCGCTTGTGTTTGTGCGTTGTCCTTGGTTCGGCGCGTGGTTGAACGCCAAGCCCCTTCATAGGTCAACAGCAGGTGTCGAACCTTGGCTCGATTTGTCTTTGGTGCAGGAATGAGTTGTACGGGTTCCGCTTGGGGTAGAGGGTCGGTGGTGTTGCACCCAACAATGACAATGCCCCAAACCAACGTGAAGCCGAGCCTTTGAACAATGCGTCTGATGAGGTGTGTGTGTGGACGGTCTACAAACGTGGTCATCGAGTGGTGTGTCTCCATAGAAAATCCGATACACTAAGCAATATACATGACTTGTATCGAAGGTGTAACAGAATGCCATTGGAAGATTCAAATTTGTGGCCAGACATTGATGTTGAACATTGTTTGCATCAACTCAAACAGCTTGAAAAACGAGTGCTGTCCATTCATGAGCGAGCGATGCGCCGTACGTTGGTGGTGGAGTTCGCCTCAGTGTTGACTCCGACTGAACTGGTTTTTTCTCTCAATCACATCCACACCCGTGCATTTCATGGACACCCTTCGGCTCGAGAATTGATGCAGGAGTTTGCATTGGAGCCGTCTGCCGTATCCCAACTCCCTTACGACACGCTCAAAGAAGCGTACGGCATCGCGCGAGAACGGGGCCTCGAAAATATCCAAGGGCTGTTCTTTTCTGGGGTTTCTGGATCGCATAACAAGCCGATTCAGCACATGGATACCCAAGGCATCTCCACCAATGAACATTTGGAATTGCCATTGGGGTGGCGGCGAAAAGCGGCTCGTGAGTCCAATCGCAATATGCTCGACCGACTCCTTCACGATCAAAATTGGCGGGTGATTGACCTGTTGCTTGACAATCCAAGAATCACAGAGCGCGATGTGGTGAAGATTGCCGCTCGACGACCAACACAGCCGGCGATCATTGATTTGGTGGCCAAGCACCCCAAGTGGTCTGGCCGCTACAAGGTTCGAAAAGCGATTGTCTGCAACCCCAAAACGCCATATGCACTGGCACGCTCGCTCTTGGACACGTTGCTACAGCAGGACATCCGGGAGGTCATTGGATTGGGTGTCTTGGATGGGCAGTTGTTGGATGAAGCACGTCTGCTGTTGAGACGAAAGAGCGGTGCACAAGAGGATGACATGAGCGATGCAATGGATGAGATGGAAGCGTTGATTGCTCAATTTGATTCCGATTTACAACAAGAAGCTGATTGGATTGCCGACAACGAACGCCAAGAAGAGGCCGAGGTGGAGGATTG
>CBFICN010000353.1:0-3067 GCA_965661045.1 uncultured Myxococcota bacterium | reverse complement strand
ATGGAAGAGTCCAAGCCCGTGGTCTGAATGCTCAATCCCTTCGAACGTTCAGAGCGAGAGGGTTCACTTGCATCGTCTCCGAACGCAGATCCCGAGTACAGAATGCTCAATATGATGAGAGTCAGTCGGTGCATGTCGACACCTCATAGACTTCTGTCCAGCGAGCGTTGATGGCTGCACATGCCAACTGGCGTTCCCTGTCAGACTCTGCCAAATCCACCCATACATCTAACCACTGCATACCAAGGTCTGTGCCATCCGGACGCTCTTGACTGTTGACTTGACGAGCGAATTCTTTTGTTGTGGCGACGAGCCAGTTGAAAATCCGAGTTCGGTCGTTGAGTTCAACATCCACTTCCCAAACGGTTGCGGCGAACACTGAGCCCAAAGAGTAGGGGTCATAAGTGGGCAAGAACCCTTCATCATCACTTTCGCCAGGCAATGGGTTTACATCAACGGCCAAATGTTCTGTGTCCAAGGCGCGATCTTGATCGGTGAGTGAGTCAGCGATAAAGTTTGGACGATTGCTCACCAAGTATCCCAACACATCAGCCAGTCCTTCATCCAAACTGTAGACCGACTCGTAGCCCTCGGCATCCATCTGGAGAAATCGCTGGGTTGTCGTTCCACCCGTGGTCAAATAGTGAAAGAGGGCATGGCCGAACTCATGGGCCACGACGCCTTTGTTTGCTGCCAACGGAACGTCTTTTGGAATGGCATCGGTCAGCAACAAAAAATGGTGTAAGGTTGGAACATATGCTGCATTTTCCATTGGGAGGAAAGCCAGCGTTAGATCGGAAATGACGGGGGAAATTGCCGTGTGCATCGGCAAAATATCGCCCAGTGAAGCATCGCCTTGTTGGATGAAATTGACTGTGTCCTCTAAGTGCTTGTAGAACGAAAACGCTATCAGTCCGTCTCGATCAACCGGATGTGCAGTGCCATCGTGTATGCTGTAATGTACATGCAAGGGACGACCACTGGAGTATTCTATCTCAGCAGTCTGCAAATCCGTTTTGAACACACCACCAACGTACAGATTGCCCAATTCGCCTTCCATTCTTTTTGGTGTATGCAAAGTGTCTATGGACTGCTGGACAAGTGCATAGTCATCATCAAGAATGTCCAGGACCTGAAACTGATCGGGCAATGACTGGCACCCAATCACGGTGAGTAAAGTATACATGTTCATGGTTTGCTCAACATAAGGTATGTAACGATGTATCTTGTTGGAGAGGATTGTGAAGTTTTACTCCATAATTTGATGCAATATTTGCACTTCTTTACCATAAAAATTCAAATTGTTGTATTATACAAAGGAACCTTAGAACACCAATTCTATATGCACCCTTTATTGAACAAACGCCTTTGGCTGTTCGTATTCTTTGTGTTGTCGATCGTTATCGGCGGAGGTGTGGTATTTTTTAGGGGAGATCGACCGGGGACGCCAATAGAAACCGTGTTGTTGAAAGGTCCGCAAGGTTTTCAAGAGTTGTCGGTGCCATTTTCCTATCCAGAAGACGTGGACAGTGAAGAAATACTACAGTTAACGGTGCCATTGAATATCGAGGGTTTGGTATCGCCGACCATTGCGGTTGTTCGTCCCTTGTATTTTGTAGAAGTCTATGGGGATGGTAAACGATTGACAGCACCGTTGTCAGATCGAGTTGGTCGAGATGTACTGTTGCTCCCACTGTCTTCTACAATTCAAGATCTAGAGATTCATGTGCAAGGTGGGTTTGAAACTGGGGGGCTGGACGACAGTTTGTTGTTGGGAAATTATGAAGAACTGACCGAGTATTTCAGAATACGGAGTATGACATCGGTATTTTTGCTGACAATTTTGCTTTGTACGGCGGTCAGTATGTTTCTGTTGGTGTTGTTCCGCCCACTCCAAGAAGTCTTTTTGAGTGTTGGTGCCTTTTCTTTGGCGCTGGCTTTCAACGTGATGGGCAGCGCGGACGTATGGTTTGTGTTGAGCAATTCTGTTGAGTGGCAACTTCGCTTTAAGGCCTTCGCAGTTGCTTGCAGTATTGGGTTGTCTTTTTACATGCTCAGTACCTTTACCCAGTTTCCAATGCGATGGTCTAGAAAGGCAGTCCTTGTACTGTTGCTGTTGGGACTGGGCAATTTTGTTGTTCCAACGATGGAATGGGTGGTTCATCTTCGAACTTTGTTGGACATTGTGTCCATTCCATTCATTCTAATGATATTGGGACTGTTTGTCGTCAATATTCCCAATGCGTCGACTGAAATGCGCTATTATTATGGGGCATCCAGTTTGCTCGTGATTGGTGGGGTTGTAGATTTGATGAGTGTGTATGATATGCACCTCCTTCCACCAATGATGCCGGTTGCCTCCGTTTTGTTCATGGTTGGGATGACCATGTTCTTTGTCGTCGAGAGCAGTAGTTTTTCTGAGCGCTATCGAACCGTTGTGAGAGAGTCTCAAGATGCCATTGTCATTGTGAACAAAAAAGAGCATGTCGTCGACAGCAATCCCATTGCCCAGTCACTTTGTTTGGACAATCTATTGGCATTGAAGTCAATGCTTGAGCAGGGGGAACTGTCTTGGTCACAACTGATTGCTGATCCTCAAGAGTTTTCTTGTGTAGTGGACGATCCGAGGATGTACCTCGAATGTCACAGTACACCTTTAGAGCAGGAACGGGCATTGTTGGTCTTTCGAGATGTGACGCGTCAACGCTTGGAAGCCAAACAAGCCTTGGAACGTGTGCGTCTAGAAACGGTCGAGCGAGTGAGTGGTGGGGTGGCACATGATTTCAACAATCTGTTTATGGCCTTGAACGGTCAAATGGCGCTTCTTGCGGAGGAAGGCAATACGGATGTGGTGGATCGTATCCAAAATATGGAGGCTCTGCTCAGCAACGGAAGTCATGCAATTGACCGACTGCAGTCCTTTATTCGAGGAGAAACTCCGACCCAAGAACGTCGACTGCTACAAGAGTGGCTCAAGGGAATTGAGCAACTGATTCAAAGTGTGTTGCCTGAGCAGACAACGCTGAACTGGTCTTTCCCGTCTGTGTATGTGTTTGTCAATATTCAC
>CBFICN010000352.1:0-3088 GCA_965661045.1 uncultured Myxococcota bacterium | reverse complement strand
TCTCTCGTTGGCTCAAAGAATATGGCAAAGCCGGTGTTCCATTTTACTTATTCATCGACAGCAAAGGGGTGGCACATCCCTTGCCAGAGGTCTTAACAACCGGACTAGTACTCGACGCACTGCAACCTTAAATCAACAAATCAACCAAGACATCTTAGGGGGTTGTTGTCGATTTTGAAACCTGCACCGTTGTAGTGACCACTTCTGACTTGGGCATGTAACACAAGGTGTCTTTGCACCCTTGAAACTGCACTGTCAAATCAGCAGAGTACACGCCTACAGTATCGGAAGATACTGGGAGGGTTACCTGCACCGTTGTGTCAAACACTTCTCGCATCTGGGTTGGATTGGCCGGATCCGCTATCAAGTGTCCCATCGGGAAAATAGGCGTTCCAAAAGAGAGACCCTGTGTTGTTGCCGGCCGAATCGACATCATATCTTGATAGAGATGGTACCCTTCCGGTACAACAAACGTGACCGAAATTTTTCCGGTTTCGTTGACTGTGATTTGTGTTGGCAAGACCTCTACACGAAATGGGTTGACAGCAGTCGCCAATTGCAACAGGCTCATCCAAACTATGGTCATGGTTTCCTCGTTGTGACTTGATACACTATACACACTGTATAACCTGTCCTACACAGAGAACACCCATGAAGCTTCTCCTCATCCATCATGAATCCTTGACGCCTGAAACCCTTCCACAAACTGGGGGCTCCATTCGACTGCAGCACCTAATATCAGGGATTCAACATCATCTACCAGGCGCCCAGTTAACCTACCTGTGCAAACAATCGGTTGAAGGAAACTGGCAGCGGCACCTGCACCGTTTTCTTGACCAAAGCACTTGGGATGTCATCCTATGCTGTCAAATGGAAGATGCTTGTTTGTTGCCATCTCGAGATGAACTGTGCATACCCATCGTTGTCGATCTATACGCCCCTAGACTCATGGAAGCCCTGTACGTCAAAGACAATGGCTCGACTGCACGACAACTGTTGTTGGCACTGGATCGCGCAGATGCCTATCTGTATGCCCACCCCATTCAGAAAAGTCACTGGGAGGCGCTTCTCAGTCTGATTGGGGTTGACCTGAGAGAAGAGCGTCTCCTCTGTTGCCCACTTGGAATTTACCAACAGGAAAACTCACACGAGTCAGAAAACGGTGCTGAAGAACCCATACTCATTGGTGGTGGACGGGTATGGCCATGGCAAAACCCTTGGGACAATTTGACAGTTCTGCTGGAGGTTTTGGAGAACAGTGACGCTGGCACGATTGAATGGTTCTGTCCTCCAGATCAAGAGGTCCCCATTGAACACCCCCGATTGAAAGTTCAGGACTGGACCAGTCGAGAACGCTATCGAGCACGACTGTCAAAAGCCCACATCGGTTTGGACCTCAACCCTCCGTCTATTGAACGACGATATGCTTGTGCGTTTCGACACATGGACATGATTGGCTGTGGACTCCCGATCCTGAGCGCCAACCCCAATGCCATGACGCAATCCGACCCTGACGTCTGTAGCATGGTAGATTTCAACGACCCCAACGCCCTCAGAGCCCAACTGGATTTTTTCCTGACGCACCCTCCGACTTCCGCGATCGAGAGCGTACAGACCGAACGTCATCCGCACAAAAGCATCACGGAACTAATAGCATTTCTAAAAGCACCAAGCAGACGTGCCGCCGCAGACCATGAAATCATTCAAGCACTCCACCCCACCCAACAAGCCCATGCTGCTGTGATAGAACTCGAAGAGTGTCAAGCAAAACTACACAGCGTAGAACAAGACAACGAGCGACAACGCACTCTACTTGAACAAGCCAACACGCAAGTACAACAACACAGTGCCAGCATGATCAAAACTGCGTCGGCGCTTGAACAAATCGCCTCCTTTAAAAATGACATTGCCCACAGTTGGAGTGACATACTCAAACGACAACAGGATACCATTCAAGGACTACAAGCGCAGATCGCCAATTTACAGGCCGACACAGCGAAAAAGTCTGCTGAATTACACGCAATGGATTTGCTGAGAGCTCGACTGGAGAATGATTTACAGCATACCCGAAAAGACTTGGAAAGTGCGCGTAAGTCTCGTTGGAGACGATAGAGAGACTAGAGAAACTTAGATGCGACGCGTTCCAACACCATACGTCAGTTGCTCAACGAAATGAGTCGGGACCCTCCCCTCGTCTTCAAAACCCAATTCCAATGTACCGTCGACACTGGGAGATGCGGCAGTCGAAAAAATATAGTCCCAACAACTGAGAGAAATGCCAAAGTTCACCCCGCCTTGCGCCAAGTGGGTTTTGCTGTGGTGAAGCAAATGCATCGTCGGCGAATTGAACACATACCTTAAAGGGCCCCAGTCCAGCTTGAGATTTGAATGGTTGAGGTGCCCGATCAGCAAAGAGCCCAAATGCACCAGAACTGCCATGTGCGGTTCAACCCCGGCGAACAATGCCAAAGCCGCCAATTTGGTTGGCTTGTACAGAACATTCTCCATCCAGTGATAGCGAAAATGCGAAGCAACACCCATTTCTTTAACTGAATGGTGGATTTGGTGAAACCGCCACAGCCAGTCATTGGCGTGAAGCAAACGATGGGTACACCACTGTAAAAAGTCTTGAACCACAAAAAACAGCAGCAACTGCCAACCCCATCCCCATTCAGAAAACAGCGCCATTCCCCAATTTTGTGGAAAGAAGACAGAGCCAATGGAATATACAGCGTCCAGCATCGCCGTAAAGACAAATAGATTGGCATAGAGATACACCAGATCCAGTCCCCAGTCGCGTCGAAAAAATCGTTGTTTTTTACGCCATGGGAATAACGCTTCCAGAAGCATGATCAATGCTGTTCCAACCGTCACCATCCAAAAGTAGTTCTGCTCAATGGGCACCTGCCACAAAATTTGTTGAACAACCCACTGAACACGATGCCAAAGTTCCACCACAATACCCCACAGTCTCTTTGTATCTATAGCCTGCTCTGTTGTACAAGGGTCGCAATGATGAAGTTTTACTGCAAATCTGGCAATTCCATCATCCGTGTATGATCATCTTGCTTGTATCGGGTGGTCATTG
>CBFICN010000351.1:0-3122 GCA_965661045.1 uncultured Myxococcota bacterium | reverse complement strand
GTTTCAGACTCGCCCATCTTCATACCTCCGTCTGCAATATTTACAGATGAAGTGGGTTGAGTGGAGGCTTCAACAGGGGCCTCCATACTTGGTGGGGCATCCAGTTCCTCATCTTCTTCATCGGAATCCCATTCTTCAAACTCCACATCAGACTCATAAGACTCATACGGTTCCCCCATGTACCTTGGCGGACTTTTGGGGCGCTTCATCCCATGTTGGACCTTTTGGGGTTTCTGGTCTGTCGAAACGTCAGGCAAGTCGATCTGAAGTGGCACTTCTTGATGACGCTTGCTCTTTGGCTTAGACAGTCCCGTTAACTGTACGTTGCTAAACAAATCAGACAATGGGTCTTTTCGCTGGTGGTCTCTTTTTGTCATGACAATTCTCCGAATCTCAGACGCACAAAGGTCTACAAAAACATAGCCCTTTCAAGAAACATTTTTGTAACCGATGAAGAATTCTTGACAAGGTTTTGATGAATCCACCCCGCAACGGTTCGCAAACACTTCTGTATCGAAATTGAGTGTGTTACATTTGAATTAAAACCTCACATGGGGATGACGTATGATTTCTATTGCCCACTTCACCATAGCCTTCTTCTGTACGCTTTTGTTCACGCCAAGTCCGGCATTCGCTGACGGAGATGTATTCCCACCACCCACCGAAAGTATTGTGCTCACGCTGGATACAACCACCCTACCCAAGTCGGCCATCTCCAGACCCACCATGAGCAATGGCATCCCTCACCATGTAGAGGTACGCTTGCTGTCTGATCATACCAGTGTCACCCCTAACACAGACCTTCAGTTGGGCATCTGGCTTGAACAGGATGAAGAATGGCACACTTACTGGAAGAGTCCCGGTTCCATTGGCAAGCCAACCTTGATAGACTGGCGTTTGGAACTCGGAGATGGTGATCAGGCTGTCGAAATCGATGCTCCAGTCAGTGATCATACATACCCCATTCCAACCAAGTTTGACCAAAGTGGCATTGTTTCTTACGGATATGAAGACAGTGTCTTTCTGACAGCCGCAGTAACGCTTCCAGAAACCTTGGACAGTGACGTTTTGTATGTCCACGCCGATGTAGAGTGGCTGGTGTGCAAAGAAAGTTGCATTCCTGGAAACACCTCAGTATCGTTGCCCCTGAACATCTCTGATACAGCAACACTTTCGCCGCATGCAACACTGTTTCAAGAGGTCAAAAAGCAGCATCCTGTCGATCCACTCACCGTCACAGACTTTGCCATCGAAACCGTCAACTCTGTAGATCACATTCGACCAGATTCTACATTTCGACACGCCATAAAAGTGACTCCGACCTCCGACACACCTCTTTCTTTTGACGAAAGTAAAGATTGGCCACTCTTTGCACCCCTTACCGGTGATTGGTGGTGGATCAACGAACAGACCGTTCAACGAACCAGCGATGGTGGTCTGCTGATCCAAATCGATGGGGAATCATTTGAAGCGGAGACATTGCCCACAAAGGACCGCATTGGCGGGCTAATTCAGTTGCAGGTTGACAACAAATGGATTGCCGTCGAAGTGGAATCGTCATTGTCTATGGTTGACGCAGATGCCACTGTTCACACAACCACTTCTCCACTGTTGAACAACATTGGCAACTCTGAAGTCTCTGTTGCCATCAAAAATGAATCGCTCGACTCAGCAGGCAAAAGTGCTGAAGCCCCAGAATCTTCGATGTTGGAAGCATTGATGCTGGCATTTTTTGGTGGCATGCTGTTGAATATTATGCCTTGTGTTCTGCCAGTGTTGAGTATCAAATTGTTCAGCCTCATTGAACAAAGTGATATTACACCACGAGAACAAAAAGTCGCCGGACTGGCTTACACAGCAGGCATCGTTGCCTCTTTCCTCGCCTTGGCAACCGCGATCATCGTCTTACAGAGTATGTTTGGTCTGAACATTGGGTGGGGTTTTCAGTTTCAATACCCAGCATACGTCATTGCCTTGGCCACCATTGTGTTCGTCTTTGGTCTATCCCTACTGGGCGTCTTTGAAGTTCCGACGATTGGCGCAAACAAAGCCCATGAACTCTCCCAAAAAGATGGGTGGATGGAATATTTCATGGTTGGGGTCTTCGCCACACTGCTGGCCACTCCCTGCTCGGCACCCTTCTTGGGGACTGGAATTGGCTTTGCGTTCACCCTACCACCCGCTGGAATTCTCCTATTTTTTGGAATCGCTGGACTTGGATTGGCATTTCCATTTTTGCTCATTGCCTTTGTCCCCGCTTTTTTCAAACTGCTTCCACAGCCTGGTGCATGGATGGAAACTTTCAAAGAAATTATGGGGTTCACGTTGCTTGCGACCACGGTGTGGTTGGTCGACGTTCTGGGTGCTCAAACCGGCTCTGCTGGTGTCACTGGGTTCCTAAGTTTCGCGACTGTGGTCGGACTCAGCGCTTGGATTTTTGGAAAATGGGGTTCTGTAATTGCCTCTACCAAAGAGCAACTGGTCTCTTTTGGCGTTGGCGTAATCTTGTCAACAGTCGCGGGATTTTTCTTTTTGACAACAGAATTTGCTGAACCCACCACCTCAACGGAACTGGTCGAAACCAGCCAACTGGACTTTGAAGAGCACATTCCTTGGCAACCCTTCTCGGATGACAATATTGCCAGTTTAAAAGCCGATCAAAGGGCCATTTTTATCGACTTTACCGCAGATTGGTGCTTGAGTTGTAAAGTCAACGAAAAGAATGTCTTAGAAACAGAGACTGTTCGAAACGCCATGAAAGAACGGGGTATCGTTCCAGTGAAAGCAGATTGGACCCGTCGAGATGAGAGCATCTCTCGCTGGCTCAAACAATATGGCAAAGCCGGTGTTCCATTTTACTTGTTCATCGACAGCAAAGGGGTGGCACATCCCTTGCCAGAAGTTCTAACAACCGGTCTGCTGCTCGACACTCTGCAACCTTAAATCAACAAATCCATCACGTCTTAGGGAGTTGTTGTCGATTTTGAAACCTGCACCGTTGTGGTGACCACTTCTGACTTGGGCATGTAACACAAGGTCTCTTTGCAGCCTTGAAATTGCACTGTCAAGTCAGTAGAATACACGCCTATAGCATCGGAAGATACTGGGAGGGTTACCTGCAC
>CBFICN010000350.1:0-3138 GCA_965661045.1 uncultured Myxococcota bacterium | reverse complement strand
ACTCGAACTTGTCCCCGTATGCGTCGAGCGCACTATTTGCTTCGAGGTGGCGTACTGTCCGCCAGAGACCTTGAAGTACCAGAAGACAATACATTCGTCGAAAGAAGAGACATGTTGGCGTTGTTGCTGCATCCAGATGCTCGTCAACACGGAAACAAGCTCGAAAAAGCATTGGGCGATTTGGCGTTGCCCATTGATGAGCAGGGCTGTGCATGGTTGATTGATGCTGATTGCATTGAAGAGGCTCAAGAAGTATTGGAACACCTGGCTGCTCAATCCACACCAGAACGAGATTTTCTGCGTGGTGCGATGGTGTCTGGACCGGGTGTTTGGTTGGACTCTGTACTGTTGGGACCCTTGCCTCTTCGTTGTTTGGATGCGGCTCGTTCTCGACCTTGGGGCTCGATAGACGGTATGGGAGAACTGCCATTGCCACTGCCTCCCCCTCCGAAGATGACGTCTTGGTGGGTTGCTGCTGCCGCCAGTACACTGTTGTGCATATCTTCCTTGGCCTGGGCGTTGGACGATGCAGGACCACAAGCTCAATACCCATTGGACACCGAGTTTGACAGTCATGTGGACTTTGTCGATGCTCGATTTGATGTGTCCGATCGAGCACACGTGACAGTCGTACAGTGGAAAGGCGGGATTTTGCAAGCGGAATCTTCTTGGAGTCCCAGCGAAAAAGGCAAACTGGCGACGGGAGACGGTCGATTCTTTCATCGGGTGGACGCTTCCCGCATCGTTGTGATTTCGAGTGATGAAGCGATATCCAACTTGGAAACACTTTTACAGGCTGCACAGGTGGACTCTGACCCAGTAAACGCGTTAGAAAAGCAAATCCTGTCTCAATACCCATTGGCAGACGTTCAGATTTCACCCCTCGTTCAGGTTCAATGACATGCGTGTTACCCCTCTCGACATCATCAAGAAAGAGTTTACGCCCTCTCGCAAAGGGGTCGATGAAATTGAGGTCAAGAACTTCTTGGAAGACGTTCGGGAAACCTTGGATGAGTTGTTGAAAGAAAATCAACGTCTACGAGATGTGATCAAGCGCCGCGATGCTGAAATCATGGAACTCAAAGGCGAAGAGTCCAGCATCAAAGATACCCTGGTGTTGGCTCGTCGTTTGACAGAAGATTTGGAACGAAAGTCTCGACGCGAATCAGATTTGATCATTGGAGAGGCCCGATTGGAAGCCCAGCGAATTTTGATGGAAACGGCCGATGAACGTCGAAACCTACAGGGCGATTTGACTTCTCTGCGTTCGATGAAGTACAAATTGATGGCGGATATGCAGTCAATTTTGGACGCCCACAATTTGTTGCTCAAAGACATGCGTGGTTCAGACTCTGATGATACTTGACTCCACCGTGGAGTGTTCACAGTTTATGACGCTCCTTGATGTAATTAATTTATTTGGAGTATCCCATGTCAAAAACAGCTGATTTTTTCAACACCCTCAACGAACGTGCTGCAAACGGTGAGTTTTCTTCTGCCGCAGGACACGTTTTTCAGTTCATCATCGAAGGTGCTGGCACTTGGACCCTCGATCTCAAAGATGGAAACACTGCCAAAGAAGGCGGCACGGACAATGCAGATTGCACCATCGAAACGGACAGCGGAACCTTTGAAGCGATGCTCGAAAATCCCATGGTTGCCATGAACGCATTTATGAGCGGGGCACTGAAGGCCGACAATTTGACGTTGGCGATGCAGTTACAACAATTCCTCGGATAACAGGGGATATTCATCGGAGAGCGTGGGAGAATACGGCCTTAGGATTCGGTTGCGTACAAGAGTACGCGCTCTTATCCTTCGTTGTCTTCTCCTCACTCTCTCAGCGACTATTCCCTGTTATGGTATTGTTTGATGTCCGTGTGGGGCACGTTGTTGTTTTTGGGCTCTTTTGCATTTTGTTGTTCACGTTCCTTTTCGTAGCGATGATCTATTGATTATGAGTTGGTGTATGGTGTCCGTTTGGGCACGTTTTTGTAATATTGAACGTTAATCAAAGTCAAAGGTGTTGTTGTTTAGTGAGTATATTTTTATGAAGTCAGAATGTTTTGTCTTGGCGCAAACTATATTGTATATATGATTAAATACAGGAGTTGATGGTGTTATTGCTTGCTATGTTGTTTGCCTGTGAAGATAAAGAAACAGGCTTTGCTTTTCCTGTTCCGGAAGAAACCCTTACAGAAGAAACTGGAGGGTATGAAGAAGAAGGTCTTTCAGTTGAAGATTTACAAGCCAACGGAGAGTTTATCGCTGGCTTGTACCATACTGAAGAAATCTTCACTCAATATGGAGATGGTACTCAAGCCCCCCAAGTATTTGAAGTCTTATATGATGGTCCTCAAACCCTTATCGATATGGACTGTTGGGGAGATCAACTTCGTCGACAAGTATATGGTGCTAAGTTAAGAACCGAGTTTGCCTGTGAGACGTTTGAAAGCCCTGATGGTCGTATTTTGTTTGAGTGCCCTTTGGTCCAGATGGCAGGGGCTGATGATAATGGCTGGAAAATGAAATGTGAACAATCAGTTGTCGGGGAACTCTACCCAGAACCCGGAGTTTACATGAAAGGGTATGTGGAGTCTAGTTTCTGGTATCCCAATGATGGATACAATGCATACTGGAATGAAGGCTTGTACCCTTTTACTGTTCTAATGAATTAATTTTCCAAAAAGGGTATGTTTTGTGATCTTTGAAACGTTGTGTATATGTAACTGATAAAATGAAAGGAGAAATGTTATGTCAGATATTAATTATTGGTGTGTTGGGGCAGCGTACGGTGGAGTAGATCATCAAGATATGGAGTGGGTCTCTCAGGGGATTTGGCGATTGGGATGGGATTACTCCGGAGAGCACAACGCTCAAGATCAAATCCGATTGGCCAATCAAATTAAAGTTGGAGATCGCATTGCAATTAAACGAATGTTGGGCAGAGGTCGCATTGGGATTAGAGTTCTTCACATTGGTGTTGTAAAAGGTGTTTTGAGTGATCCAGAAAAAGATAAGCAGCCGTTGTTCTCAGTGGATTGGTTGGTAACGAATCTTGACCGAGTGCTAGAAGGGGGCAAAGAAAAGGGTAATCCCCAGCTAATGAAGTCTATTCATGGACCCTTGAAACCCTCA
>CBFICN010000349.1:0-3199 GCA_965661045.1 uncultured Myxococcota bacterium | reverse complement strand
ACCAATCGAACGACTGCCAACCAAAATACACCAAAGGTGATGCCGTGGGTGGCTTGTGCCAACACCAACATCCATACATGCGTCGCCCACATCATCAAGACCCACCTTGGTATCGCCAAAGCACAGGACCACACCAACAGTTTCTTGGCATCAATGCGCTCAAAGAACTCGGCTTGTTTGAATACAGCAATCTCCACTACGACACCGAGTAAAATGGCTGCTGACGCCCAACCGGTGGACACCCCTGTTTCTTGAGCGTGCTTGACGATGTAACTCGAGTTTCCCAAGTGGACAGAGAAATGCAAACCAGCACACAGCAACACCCACAGCAATTCTACATTGCCCAATAACCCTCGAACGTGAGACCAGCGCGGTCGTGGAAAAGCAACCGCCAATTTTGGAATCGAAAATACATAGACACCGAGCACTGCAGTCACCACTGCCCCACCAATGACACCCCATCCAGTCGCCCAACCAATGACACCGACCCCCACCATATAGCCAATCGACCCCCACTGGCGAATTCCTCCGTACGTCCATACACGATCTGAACTGGATGCACCGACCTGTGTGCGGTCAGTAGACGCTTGACGCAGCCCTTCCAAGGTCATGGCGTCACTCAGTGATGCAACTGGCGCCCAACCAATAGAATAAAGCAACATACCCAACCACACCATACTTGGATCCAGCAAGACCACGCCGCCCCATCCAAGAATCGATATCCAAACTGCCACCTGCAGTGTTCGAACGGCATCTTGCAACCAATCGGCCAACCATCCCCAAAGTGGGCCCACGACAACCATCACAAACGACGGCATGGCCAACAAAAATCCAATATTGGGTATGGAACGAGCCTCAAATTCAATCACCAAATAGGGAAATATCATCCCCAATGGGACAAAAGATAAAAAATACAGCAATGGCATGGATCGAAGCTGAGCAGACATGGTGTGGACTGTATCTCAACCAAATCATCCGGTCGAATGAAATCATCCATCCGAATACGGGCATTTTCTGACCAAATGCAGGTGCACTGTCCTAAAATCAAGTCGAACTGGTTATGGTATCATACACGATGTTTTGATGAGGTTTCACATGGGATTTGTCCACCTTCACAACCACAGTCAATTTACCATTTTGAATGGCATGCCTTCTCCAAATGCAGTCATCAAAGCCGCTGAAGAATTGGATATGCCAGCCGTCGCCATTACCGACACGTGCAACCTTTTTGGGGCCGTCCAATTTCACAAAGCAGCCAAAAAAAGCGCTGTCAAAGCCATCTTCGGGTCGGAAATCTGGATGTGGCCAGAAGGCATTGAAGACATCAAGCGCGTACAAGAAGCCAAACGTGCACCAGACGGTGGATGGCACCTCAATTTCCTGATTCAAAACAAAGCCGGTTACCACAACCTCTCAAAACTCATCACCGAAGGGATTTACCACGGCATCCATTATCGACCGCGCATTGACTGGGACTTGCTGGAGGCTCATTCTGAAGGGTTACTGGTCACCACCAGTGGTTTAAACGGTCCATTGGGCTATGCCATGGCCCAACAAGACAGCCTAACCGAAGCCCGAAACATTCTCGAGCGACTTGGAAACATCTTTGGCGAAGACCGATTGTTCCTCGAACTCCAAGACTTTGCAGTGCCTTTTCAACCCCGGCTCAATGACCTTGCTCGTCAGCTCTCTTCAAACATGGGCATCAAAACGGTCGTCACCAACGACGTTCGGTATCTAAAACCGCAAGATGCCGTATCGTTGGATTTGCTCAACTGTATTTCCTTTGGCCAAGGGTTCCACGACAGTGACCGACAAACGATGCCCACCGATCAACAATACTTCAAATCGGAAGAAGAGATGCGGGAGTTATTCGTTGACGATCTAGAGGCCATTGATCGAACTGTTGAAATCGCCGAGTCCTGCAACTTCAAGTTTGAATTTGGTACCTATTTCTTTCCAGCGACCACCCCTCCCGATGCGGATAAACCCTTGGAAGACGGCACCCCTGCCAAAATGAACCAAAAGGAATACTGGGCGGACACCCAAGCCAACTGGGAGTATTTTTACAAGGCTTTTCCACCCCCAAAATCCTTCAACATGCCAGATCCAAAAGTCGCCATTCCAGAAAAGCCCGATGGCGTCGGAAACATGAGTAGCTACTTTGAATGGTATTGTTCAGAGGGACTCATTATTCGACTGGGGTCGGACGACAAGGAGATTCACAAGAAATACTGGGATCGTCTAGATTTTGAGATGAACATCATCGAATCGATGGGGTTTCCAGCTTACATGCTCATTGTTGCTGAATTTATCAACTGGTCCAAAGACAATGCCATCCCAGTCGGTCCTGGTCGTGGTTCGGCGGCGGGTTCACTGGTTGCCTGGGCGATGGGGATTACGGATATCGACCCTCTGCGATACAGCCTACTGTTTGAGCGTTTTCTCAATCCAGAACGTGTCAGCATGCCGGATATCGATGTGGACTTTTGTCAAGATCGACGAGAAGAAGCCATCGAGCACGTCCGAGAAGTCTACGGTCCTCCACTGGTTTCACAAATCATCACCTATGGAAAACTCGCCGCCAAAGCCGCCGTGAAAGACATCGCTCGCTCTTTGGGCATTCCCTTCAACGCCTCCAATGAGATTGCGGGAATGGTGCCCGACAAACCAGGAACCAAGCTCAAAGACGCATTGGAAGAAGAAGGCGTTCTACCCAAACTCTCTCTAAACCCCCTTTACAATCGCGTTTTCAAACTGGCCTTGAACATAGAAGGAAAAACACGTCAGACTGGGATCCATGCTGCCGGTGTGGTCATTGCGGATAAACCGCTGGTTGAGCACGCTCCACTCTATCGAGATGGTCCGGAAGGTGGCCCGGTTGTACAATACGACATGAAGTCCTCAGAATCTTTGGGGTTGATCAAGTTTGACTTTCTTGGGTTGAAAACACTGGATCAGATTCGTGATGCCTTGATCATGATCAAAACCAACCACGATGTCGACATTGATATGGAAACACTGCCGACTGAGAACACCGACCCTGCATTTACATTGCTACAGGCCGGTGACTCCATTGGCGTGTTTCAACTGGAATCGGACGGTATGCAAAAACTATTGGAGTCGATGCAACCCGAAAGTTTGGAAGATGTGATCGCATCGATTGCGTTGTTCCGACCAGGCCCCCTGTCTTCAGGGA
>CBFICN010000348.1:0-3203 GCA_965661045.1 uncultured Myxococcota bacterium | reverse complement strand
TCAAAACACGTCGTAAGTGTACAGAATAGTCTTGCTTTCCTGGACAGACGAAAGAACACAGTGCGATGTCTTCTTCGTCAAGTTCCAAAGCGCCAAGCTGCTCTGCACGTTCTAAGTCGTTAATTTCCAATGAGCGCAAAAGAAATGTTGGGATGATATCCAACGGCATCACTCTCTCATACATCCCGATGGGTACCATTTCACGATGCTCACCATTTGTGGTGGTTGTGAAGTCAAACTTCTTCTTTCCAAACAAGGAAGACAAGAACACTGGAATGCTGGAAAACTTGTTTCCACCCGGTGCCAACCATCCCAAGAACTCTCGTTCACGACCTTCAGCCAAAACGGTGATTTGTCTATGGTGACGCCCGAGGTACCCATGCAACTCACCCATACTTGTACGGCCTGACAATGGAGAACCGGAGATGACACGGTTGTCGCCTTCTTTCAACTCTCCATCAACGATTTCATCAATGAATGCACCAATACGTGTTTCAACCAAGCGTGGGTTTGACGCCTGTGGTCCAGCGATACTGACGATTCGCTTGGTGAAGACTTTTCCTGTGCGGAACAGATGTCCAACGGCAACGATGTCCATCAGATGAATGGACCATGCTGTTTTACTCCTTGAAGCACCGTACAACGTGTGAATGTGTGTACCAGCCAAACCAGCGGGGTGTTTACCAGTGAATTCTTCGACGGTCACAGAGCCTGATTTTGCAGCACTGACCTTTGAACCGGGTTCGATGCACAAAAATACTTTGTCACTGAGTGTGGAGAGTACCTTTACCCCAAGTGCCAAATCTTCTTCGTGTCCTTCCAGCACCTTTTGAATGGCAGGAGACAATGGCTCGGTGTCGGTGCACGTGAGAAACAACGCACCAGGACGACTTTCTGCACTGGGAACTTGACCAAACGGACGTTCCTTGAAAGCGGTCCACATTCCGGATTCTTGCAATAGGGCTGCCACCTCGTCCCCTGAAGGAGCATTGTTGTCCTTGATGCTGGCATAGGATTCAAAATTGTGAAAGTCTGCATCGTTGCCATTCTCATTGATGTCAACAACAACAGACTGTAGAGCACGTTTGGCTCCACGGTTGACTGCTGAGACGGTTCCGGCTGCGGGTGCTGTATAATACACACCGGGCTTTTTGCGATCTTCAAAAAGTGCTTGACCACACTTGACGGAATCGCCAACCTTGACCATCATTTTTGGCTTCATCGTCGGGAAGTCTGCAGCAACTACTGCCGCTTTGCTGACTGTTTTGACCCCATCAATTTCTTGCTTGGGTTCTCCGGCGATGGGAATATCCAATCCTTTTGTAATCTTGTGTACAGCCATATCGATTTTGCTCCTACTCAATATCCAAACTCGGACAATAAAATTCTTTTGATTCATATCCGATTTCCGGACAAGTTTCACGTCCGTTTTTGAAATTGCTCGGTGAAATCATCACTTGTTCCTTGAAGATATTGAAATAGGTTGTGGGTTGTCTGCTCAATGAATGTTTGTGGGAGGTTGTGTTTTCGAATGTGTCTCTCCATTTCTGGTCGTGAGACGAAGGTGTCAGACTCAACTAAAATTCGATCCGACGGTATACTAATTATTAGTTGATTTGTACGATTGGACCAGTGCAGAATGGATAGTCCAAAGTACACATTGTATCGGAGATATTGTGCACACAGTTCTGGTGATCCTTTGAAATCGTGAATGTACAGTGTTGTTTGTGGATGGCGTTTGAGTAAGCGCAAGACTTCATGATGGGCCCGAACACAGTGTACAACAATGGGACGATGCAGTGTATTCGCTTGTTGCATAAACCATTCGAAGATGTACATTTGGTGAGACTTCGACACGCGCCATTTTGGGTGGAAATCTAGACCCACCTCACCAATGGGGAAGGAGTGTGCTTCCAACAACGGTTTGAATGATTCTAAGGTTTGGGCGATGTCCTTTTGTGACAGTTTGACATCTACATACCAAGGGTGCCAACCAATGGTAGGGAGAACCCAGTTGCAGCGTTGATGCAGAGACAGCAAATTATCGACATCGGAAAACTGTACTCCAGAAGCCAGTACTGGATGATCGCACCAAGACTGCACAATGATGGATTGTGCATCCGGTGAAAGGAATTGAGGGTGGCAATGTGCATTGGATGTGATCACTTGCAATACGCTGTTTCGTGTTTACTATCAGTCAATGTTTGGAGTGTACAATGGGTGGTGGTTTCATTGATGCGTTGATTACAATTTGGTTGGACATGGGTCTTCCGTGGACATCAATGACACCAGTGTACATTACAGCAATTGGCGCAACGCTTCTCTTCCCATTTTTTCTGCGCAGTATTCGAATCTCTCAGGCGCGCAATTTGTTGAAACGATCCAACGCATTGTATCACGAACAACGCAGAGAAATGGAGCAACAAGCCATTCAAAAGGTCAAAGACATTCCAGTCGCTTTGTTGGGGCTTGCAGACCAAGCCATCGCCATGAAGCGTATCCAATTGGCTGAAGAGATTTTGACATTTGTGCCAATGACAAAGAAATACAAACGTGAATTGCAACGGGTTCAGCGCCGTATACGCCCAAAAAATTCAATTGATTCATGGGCGCAAATAGAAAAGATTAAGACACTGATTTCTCAAGAAATGTTTGCCGCTGCCAAGATACAGAGAGACAAACTGCCTGAGTCTGTTGAGTCAGATGCAGAAGTCTTGTGGATTGACCAGCAACTTTTGCAGGCGGATGATGCTGGATGACAGTCATGACTGTCGATCCCATGACCACGATAGACCTAGAAAGAGAGACCCAAAACAAAAAACAAAAAGAGCCCACCGCAGTGGACTCTCTGTTTGCGAACCAGAAGATTAACCTTTTACAGCCGAACGGATCATCAACAATCCCTTGTTTGCTCCCGGTACACCACCACGGATAAACAACAGCCCACGTTCTGCATCTACACGGTCTACGTGAAGGTTTTGCATTGTGACGCGTTTGTTCCCCATGTGCCCTGGCATCTTTTTTCCCTTGATAACGTGACCAGGAGTCAAACGTGTACCAATCGAACCACCATGACGGAAGTATTCGTGTGTACCGTGAGAGCGAATGAACCCAGCGAAGTTGTGTCGTTTCATAACACCTGCGAATCCACGACCTTTACTGGTACCTGTCACGTCGATTTTGTTTCCAGCACTGAAAAAGTC
>CBFICN010000347.1:0-3216 GCA_965661045.1 uncultured Myxococcota bacterium | reverse complement strand
GATATCTCCAAAGACGCCAAGCAGTACAACTCAGCAACAGGAACGGATATCTCATATGAACCAACAAATGAGGTGGAAGTTGCTCCAAATGTTTGGATGGACAAATACGAATATCCGAATGTAGCTGGGGTCGTCCCTCTCACTTCAGTTACTTGGTACGAAGCTGATGAGTTATGTAAACAAAATCAAAAGACCCTCTGTCCAGCCACCGTATGGGAAGCCGCTTGCCAAGGTAGCAAGAAAACAAACTATCCGTATGGCAGTATCTACGGAAGACAGTTGTGCAATGATGAAGGTACAGGTGTACAGGCGGCTGGAGCCAATGGTAACTGTGTTTCAGAAACTGGGGTCTACGACCTAACAGGAAATGTCTGGGAATGGATGCAGGACGATCTGACCCTTCGAGAATTCCAACATGATCCCGACATTCCAATCAAAGAAATCCGTGGCGGTTCTTTTGTATCTGACCGTCGAAAAGCACAATGCACCCCCACAATTGGCTATCCCTTAACGGCAGCCAACAACGCCCTAGACTCTTTGGGCTTTCGATGTTGTCGCATTGTTCAGTCCCAGGATACCACGTTGGTCAAAGAGGATTACACACATGCCTGTCCTTCCAAGATGATTGCGACGAGTACGGGGTGTATCGATGTCTTTGAATACCCAAATGATCGAGGTTCACGTCCCACCCACTCCGTCACGCTCAAAGAAGCCCGTTCAATGTGCACAACGATTGGCAAGCACCTCTGCTCTGTCAGTGAATGGCATGACGCCTGTGCGGGCCCCGAAAAAAGACGCTGGAGCTATGGCAATCAATTTTCAAAAGATCAGTGCAACCACGCCAGCGACCTAAAACGGGGTGGTTCAGTGTCTTCTGGTTTTTACTCCGATTGCAAAACTCCAAACGGTGTGTACGACATGACAGGAAACCTTTGGGAATGGACCGATGCTGGAACCTTACACGGTGGAAATTGGAATTTTTCTGAAGGACTGGGGCAATGTCGCTCGTCCGCTGAACCTGAAGCCCACATTCGCAATGATGAAATTGGATTTCGATGTTGTGCTACAATAAATGAAAGTATGGCGTTGTTGTCCACTACCCCCCCGATCGGAGCCACTCAATGACCACAGTCTTCTGTTATCTCTTACTCGCTTGCTCCAGTGAACCCGAATACGACCTCTCTGCGGTTCCGATTCAAGAACCCATCGCAGCAGAGAAATCTAAGGAGCGACCAAACACCAATCGACCCACCGAAGCAGCCTCTCAGGCAGAACCCGGTGAAGGAGAACCCGTCGAAGAACTTGAAGCCATCGCCAACAACGACTGTGCGCCCCCACCCGATCAAAAAGAACCACTGTCGAAAGACAATAGCGTTGCCTTGACCGTTTCATTGGATGTCAAAGCAGCGGGTTATGAAGTGATGATTGACTTAATTGAAAGTTCCTTTGGGGAGTTGAAATATGGACTGGTCTGCTCGGGCACCAACCCAACGTTGAGGGTCCCAAAAATGCTGGGTACAGTTCGAGTTGCCGCCTTTGTAGACGCCGATATCAACGGGCCTTCAAAAAACGACTTACAAGGCATGTCAAAGCCGATTACCATCACTGATCAAGACGTTTCCATTCCAACAATTACATGGAGCGACACGCCAATTGAGTTTTACAACTTCGACGCTCAAGATGAGCAGACTGATCAAAACGCCACAAAACCGGGTGAAGAACAGTGATGTGGCTTCCAATAATCATTGGTTGTGGAGATCAAGACACTTCGACACCAGAGGTGGACGTTGATGTGGCTGTTGGGACAGAAGTATCCACCATTGAGCCGGTTTGGACAGTCGAAGAAATGCTTCAGGAGTTGGATATATTGATGACCTTCGGCATGCCCAACCCTTTCCCAATTCGCGACCTTTACATGAGCCTCTATGATGAAGGGGCGACACCAGCCTGTCCAGGAACCAACTATAATTTTGACGGCTCAGAAGTCGACAACGCGGGATGCTCTACCTCAGACGATTACTTTTATGCTGGATTGGGTGAAGTTCGATTGGAAAACGAAGATTTTGATTTACATTGTGATTGCCGGATCATCACTCCAGATGGTCGAAAATTCCAAGGTGCTGGAAACGTCGCCATCATTAATGATGGGAGCAATCAAATGCTGGATGTCCGTGGTTCATTTTTACAAGCCGGTTTCGAACAACCCATTCCTTGGTTGGAAGCCAAACCAAGTGTGAGCCTGTCCATGTTGACGGGTGATGGTGCTACATTCATCAATGGTGGCTATACCATCCACAACCGTTCCATTTACATGGAGAACTTTCTCTTTGGTACCTGTGATGACCGCGATGGAACTATATTCTTTCGTGACCCCAGTGGAGGCTGGTGGTCTTGGACCGCACAAGCGTCCTGTACCCAAGGCCTCGTCACCTTCCAAGGAACAGAGTACGGCATGCAAACCTGGGACAGCACCCAATTGGAGTTTGAAATATCTACGATTTTGGAGCTGGAATGATTTGGCTGCTACTCTCCTGCGCACAGGTGGAAGACGCTCCTGTTGAAGAAACAATCTTACTGAGCAACACCCGTCTTTTACGTCGAATCTCACTAGACGTTAGAGGGCACCTCCCCACATTGGAAGAATATAGGTCGGTCCAAACGGAATCTGTGGATTGGGAGACTATCGTTGTCAACATGCTCGATGATCCAGACTTTGAAGAGCATTTGGTGCATCGATTTGGGGACATTTGGCACACGAGGGTCGATAAGTTTGACATCGTAACCGATGATTTTAGTTTGCCCTCTTACGATTGGTGGTACCCATTTGCTCGATCCATCGGCGAAGAACCCCTTAGATGGATGGCTCATGTTGCAGCCAATGACCTACCCTGGCAAGACATCGTCACTTCGGAAACTGTCTTGGCGAATGACTTATTGGTGTCCATTTTTCCCATGGAGTATATCGACGGCAGTGTCCCCGAAGAACTCAGCATTGACAATTTGAACACGTGGAAAGAAGCACGGTACTTGGATGGTCGTCCCCCCGTCGGAATTTTGAGCACCAATGGATTGTGGTGGCGATACCCAACCGATGGATTCAACATGAATCGCACCCGCGCTGCAATGGTGACCAAAATGTTGCTCTGTGACGATTACTTGGCCAGACCAATCGACTTTACCGCCAGTGAAAACATCATTGAAAACACGGAAACTGCA
>CBFICN010000346.1:0-3259 GCA_965661045.1 uncultured Myxococcota bacterium | reverse complement strand
GAAGGCGAGCATCGAAAAGCCATGGAAACGGCGGGAAACTTTCTCCAGCTTGATCTGAGCACCGAACAAGTCGCAACGGGAACCGGCTTGTCCATCGAGCAAGTAACAGCCCTAAAAGCCGACTGTGATGGCAATTCAGATTGACGGTTGCTCCTTTGTTGAAGATCGATGGTCGAATGGTGAATCCATCATCGTTCGACCTTTCGTTGGCTCAATGTGGATACGTTTGGAACAGGTACCCGTAACAGCCTCGGTACAGAAATTCTCGATCCGAATATTTTACGTGTCATCAAAATGGGACTGACAGACGCACAAATCTCACAAACAACCGGTTTGAACATCGAGGACGTACCGAAACTGCGATAAATACAAGATTCTTTCACCTATTTATGTACATCCCAGAACACACTTGACCATCTTAGGTCTCAGGTGTCTCTGCGACGCATCAATCCGGCAGCCCCCATCACCATCGTCAACCAACCCAATTCAAGTGGTTGCATCGTCGAACACCCCATCATTCCCATACCGGTTCCACAGACAAACTCATCGAAGGACATGTCGCTGAGGCAACGAACGTCGGAGGGCATGCTTTCCACACCGGCTTCATTGATGAACGTCGCGGCAAAACACATCTCTTCAGATGCCAATTTCTCGGCAGGAATCAATGCACTCATGTCATCCCAAGACTTTGGGGACATGACGGTGTGAAAAGGAGCATCAAGCATGTCCACAAACAGTTCTTGACCACGCAGTTCTGGGTCTATTTCGTATAAACGAATCGCCAAATTGTCTTCTGAACTGTTCACATCAAAGAAAACTTCGCCTTCCTTTTGAATTCCACACTCACCCTCTGGTTCTTCATAGGAAACATCGTAGGTCGAAATCCAAAAGATTTCAGGACGCTCCAAGATTTCTTCATTTGCCAACTCTTCACCAACAACAAAGGTAGCCACGTTGGTCGGCATGCCAAAGTATTCCATTGACAGCAGCACAGAGGATCCAGGCTGTAAATCCTCGGTGGGGTCCACTTCTACAAAGACCGTCTCAGCATCGGAGGCAATGGCGCGTTTGTGAAAAGTCACCGAAACATCCACCATTTCACCGTCTTGTTCCACAATAAACTTGGGGTCTTCAAAGAGTTGTTCGCAACTGAGACGTACTTGAAAGAGGGCATTGGGTGCCAGTTCCATGTCACCAGAAGCGGGAAAGGTCGCATCGACACTGACAGGGGCGACACAGGCATCGGCAGGATTGGTGAGAGAAAGCAAAAGTGAAAACAACATGAAAACCTCCATTCACTTGTTCGATGTGTTGTTTTCTGTAAATGCAAGAAGTGTGCCAAAGTTTGTCCAGACCGCTGTCGCTCAGTAAAGAGAGTGCCAAATATCTGAAAAGCACTCTGCAATCACAGTGCGTTTGATTTTGTGGGTGGCCGTTAGCAGTCCTGCCTCTTCGGTCAACGGGATGGATAGAATCGAAAACTTTTTGATTTGCTCGAAAGAGGCCAATGAAGCGTTGGCTTGATCGATGCGTTCACTCACCATTCGATGTACTTCTGTGTGCTGACTCCATGTTGCAAAGTCGCCAGCCCATCCGTGTTCCGCAGCCAGTCCCGCCAAGTACTCATCATCCAGGGCGATCAAAGCCACGAGATAGGGTTGCTCACTGCCCAATACAATCGAATGGTGTATCACCCCCCCGTCTACTTTGGATTCAATGCGTCTGGGCGCGATGTTCTTTCCACCTGCCGTAACCAGAATGTCTTTGGAACGTCCAGTAATGGTCAGGTAGCCTTCTGAGTCAATCTCTCCAAGGTCTCCGGTTTGAAAGTAGCCATTGGGGTCAAACACACCTTCGGAAGACAAACCATAATAGCCTTCAAAAATACCAGCACCCTTGAGAAGAACCTCTCCGGTGTCTGACAGTCGAAGATCAACACTGGGCATCGCTTGACCCACTGAACCCAGTTTTTGTACACCACCAACATTGAGGGTGGCCGGCGCACAAGACTCAGAAAGTCCCCAGCCTTCAACCACCTCGATGCCCAACGCCCAAAAGAACTGCGCAGTATGGTCATTCAATGCAGCCCCTCCAGAAACGATTCTTTGCAGCGCTCCACCCAAGCGTTCTCGGATTTTGGACAGCACCAGTCGATCGAGCACCGCATACTGAATGCGCTCTCGATTCGGTACAGTCTCCCCCTTTGCTTCATACACCCTCAACTTCCAACCGATGTCTATCGCCCGTCGCACCAGTTTCTCCGCCACCCAAGAACGCTGTAATGCCTGTTGATAGACCGCATTTTGAATCTTGTCGAGCATCCGTGGCACTGCAATTAAGAGCGTCGGTTTGGTTTGAACCAATGTCTCTTTGAGTTCTTTGAGAGAGGGTGCAAAATAGCCTTCGATATCCTCTACAAAAGCCCGATACACCACAAAACGCTGTAAAGAATGTGCCAGTGGCAAACAGACAATCGACCGCACGGTCCCTTTGAAAGGCAGAACTTCTTTGGTGTCAGCCAAGTTCCACAAGAAGTTTCGATGAGACAGCATCACACCTTTGCTGCGACCGGTAGACCCAGAAGTAAACACAATGGTCGCCAAATCGGTTGAAGACACCTCCGCTACCCGTTCCAAGTACCAATCCACATTCACGACATCAGGTTGCAATTGCACCCGTTCCTGACCGACTTCGATGGTGAGAACATGGTGTAATTTCTCAAGGGTATCAAAATCTTCTTCCCACTGAATGTACTGATTCTCCCGTTCAACGATGAGCGTCTCCACATCGGAGTCCCTTAACTGCTCGAGTACAACCTCTTTGCTGAGCGTGGGATAAATGCCGACGGTGACGCCCCCCAAAGACAATACAGCCATGTCTATCCAGCACCACTCTGCCCGCGTGTTTGCCCAAATGGCAACCTTTGTTCCCTTTTGCACCCCCAATCTGTGTAAACGCTTGGCAAGTCCTGCAACGCTCTCCAACGCTTCCTGTCGAGACACACCGTGCCAGTCTATGTTGGGTTGTGTCCCCTCTGGAACGTACACAAAGTTGGCCTCTGGACGTTGCTGGACAAACTGGACAAACAGCGACGGAATCGACGAGAGAGTTCTAATCTTGGTAGGTTGCATGGTGGCCTCTGAAAAGTTTGAACGAAAACCTATTTGGAAAACCTATCTGTAGAATGAGATTCCAACAAATGACACTGCCGAATCAATGAATTACACATACGACACCCTCACCCCCCTATTAGGAGCCC
>CBFICN010000345.1:0-3262 GCA_965661045.1 uncultured Myxococcota bacterium | reverse complement strand
ATGGGTGCCGCGCAAGCCCTTGCAAGCGGCCTTTTAGACACGAGCCTAGCGCCTTACACAGTGTCCCAAGACCAGTACGGAAATACAAGCCCCGATTGAAAATCAATATCAATCGGGGCTTTTTGTTTTTTGAGTGGTATAATTCCAAGTCTAGGATTGACATCGTTGGTAGATGGGTGTATGTTAATGCTGTATTTCGCTTTAGAATATGTTTCTTTTGTAAACATATTCCGTGTGGTGTAGCACCATGCGAATCAGTTCTTTCTCATCCAACTCAATGTGACAGCCCAAGAGTGATAGGCCTTTTAGACCCAACCTATCGGGGCGATACATTGACCCAAGACCAGTACGGAAATACAAGCCCCGATTGACAATCAACATCAATCGGGGCTTTTTGTTTTTTGCTTGTTTGCTAGGCTTCGCAAAAGAGACCCAAGACCCGATACTCGATACTCATAGATCAGTTCTGTGGCGCTCCATTTTCGATCCAAGATCGAAGCAAGGCTTCTTGGTACTCAGAGATGCCTTGGTTGGGGGCCATTAGGTCTCCTGCAATGTTGTCGCCAGTGATCAGTTTGTGAATGAAATAGGACCCGTCAATGTCATTTGGTACAATCAGCGTTTCATCGGGCAATACAGAACTGGGTTGATAGACCAAACGATCGTAATCATCGACCCCATTGAGAAGCAAATCACCAGCGGCCGAGCCATGACAGGAAGAAAAAGCACAAGAGACTTGAATGAGCTCGGTTTCAATTTGGGTGAACGTTGCGGGTTCTGTCAGAAGTGAAGGGTTGGAGGTGTCGTCTTTATCTCCACAGGCAAGTATCCAAAGCAACAACATTTGATGCCTCCATGGGGTATGGGTTAACTTGATAGCCATCTGCAATGATAGTTTAGTCGAGGGTGTTGCATATGTCGATCATGCAAAAAGAAGGGTACCCATTTGCCTTCAACAGTCGCCGATGCAATACCTGTCCGGGAAAGTGTTGTACAGGATATTCGGGATATGTGTGGGTTTCCGTAGAAGAGATTGAAGGGATGGCGGAGACGTTGGGGGTTTCCTTTGCTGAATTTGCGACTCGTTATACCTATCGAGAAAATGGGCGCTTCTCTTTAAAAGAAGTACGGCGAGAATCTGGTGACTTTGCGTGTATATTTTATGACCAAGGCTGCAAAATATACGAGCAACGCCCCGAACAGTGTCGGACGTTTCCATTTTGGGACACCTTTAAACAGAAGCCACAGTTGGCGAAAGAAGAGTGTCCAGGAATTGTTCCACTATCGAAGACCGGTCATGACTGAACGGAAGCGGTCACAATTCAGTAAAGGAAATGGTGTAGGTGGATATGCATGTTGAGGGCGTACCCTACTGTCTTTCAAACCACAGAATGGGGGTATGCTGTTGAAGGGCTTCTGTGCACACCATATCCCAGTCTTGTGTAATTTGGCGTTCAACCTGGGTAATGGGCAGTGTTTGAATGTGAAGTGGGTCTCCGTATACGATCGATCGCTGTTGCAAAGCAGAATGGTTGGGGTGGGCTTGTGATAGCATTTTGTGAGAAATTTCACGTTCAATGATCCAGTGTTGTCCCAACATCATGGAGGTGTAGGGCAACAGTAGACCAATGGCAATGAGTATAGGGATGCGTCTTCGATGCTGTGTTGGCAGTAGATAGCTGGTACCCACACCCAATACCCCCATCAATATGGGTAGGCTTTGCATATAGAAACGCACGTGGGTTTCAACAGCGTGTCCGATTTGGAGAAAGGCCACCATCGATGGAATCAGTACCAGAATGAGTAGAGCGTGTCTTTTCACAATCCAAAGACTGGTCGCAGCGATAAGTACGAGCCAAATCCACCAGTAATTACTGAGGTCTTGATTGGGTAAGCCACTTGTTTGTTGAGAGGCAATGAACGCAATGTTGTCCACCAAACCACGCCATTCCCAACCCCATCGAAATTCGATTGGAAAAGCATTGTCTAAAGAAGGGGCCAAACCCAGTGCAAACCGTAGGGGACGAATATCCGCTTGACGGATCAGAGATGTAGAATATGGACCGTAGGCAAAACGTCCAAGGTACCACATTCCATATAGAGAACCGATCCAGCCAGAGCAAAAGGCGATGTTGCTACGCCATGTCTGACGCTGCCACAGTTTCCATCCCAGGGTGAGCACGACAAACCAACCAGCCCAGACGAGTCCCCGCACATCAATCAATGCACAGAGTCCAATTCCTGTACCCACCAACAGACCTTTCCAGAATGCTCGTCCATCGTTCCCTGGTGAGTCCGTTGATGAAACTGGTGTGAGTAGCCCAAACCAGACTGCCATTGTGCCCATCATCAATCCCACAACGATCTCTGGATAGAAGTTGAGAAATTGACCCAGTCCAATCCACGGCGAGCAGGCCAACAACCATCCCAAACAAGACCAGCCAGCCCATTTGTTGACCGATTCCATCCATTGTGTCAAACCCGCAGCCATCACAAACATCGAGATCATTGATCCAACTGACAAGCTGTTTAGGACGCCGAGTGATGGTGTGAATAGACTTGGCAACCAACCGGCCAACCGACTGCGTTTTGGTGGAAAGTGTCGAGTGTTATCTGTCCACTGTGAAAGACCAACACAATAATCGACAAAGTCTGTTTCAAAGTAAGGCAAGGCAAAGTGGTAGGGATAGAGAACAAAGCATCCCAGCCAAAAGATCAGCGCAGTGCACAACAATAAGACAATTCGATTCATATCCATGGGGGATGGGGTTGCGATTGTAGTGGATTTCCATTAGATCTGTACTGAATTCTCGTTGAATTTTGAGAGGGATACAGCCCAGTCATTGTTGTATTGTACTCGAGAACATAGTTCCAACACTGGAGTCCTGCATGACACAACGCATCGTGTACACAAAAACAGATGAGTCGCCGATGATGTCGACATTTTCTTTGTTTCCAATCTTTGAGTCTTTTTTGTCAAAGGCGGGAGTGGAAGCCAAACTGGCAGACATCTCATTGGCCGGTCGGATTTTGGCAAAGTTTCCAGAGTATCTGTCAGAAGAGCAGCGTGTGGAAGATGCTTTGACAAATCTAGGAAAACTGGTTCAACAGCCAGAAGCCAACGTGATGAAGTTGCCAAACATTTCGGCGTCCATTCCTCAAATACACGCTTGCATTGCTGAATTACAGTCCAAAGGCTACAACGTCCCAAATTACCCTGAAGAACCGACAACCGACGAAGAGATTGACATCAAGAGTCGTT
>CBFICN010000344.1:0-3291 GCA_965661045.1 uncultured Myxococcota bacterium | reverse complement strand
CTTGTCAATCCTGAGTCTCCAAAAGCCTGGTATGGACTCGGTGACGCCCATAGATTTGCCAAAGAATTTGAACCGGCATTGGCGGCCTTCGCCACCTGTACCCGCCTTGACGTACAAGAAATGGACTGCTGGAACAATATGGGCATCGTCTACGCCGAAATGTCCAATGTAGAACAAGCCAAAAAAACTTGGATGCAAGCCCTCAAACACAATTCTGCATACTGTAAGGCCCACAGCAATCTTGGATTCTTATCATACCGCCAAGAAGAATGGGACAATGCGCTGGTTGAATTTCGCTCTGCTCTCGTTTATTGCCCCACCAACGTCATTGCCCACTATGGACTTGGGCTTCTCTATTATGGTCCACGATTGGATGTCCAAAAATCAATTCACCACTTTGACAAGGTCCTGCAAATCGATCCCAACTTTGATTACGCTTCAGACGCTCGCCAAAAATTACTCGACCTCACTTGGTGATCTTCATCGCGCAGGGCTTGCAAAACGCCCTTTCCCACTTCAAAGACATAGCCAGAACGAATCAAATCGCGACTCAATCGCCAAAGCGGCTTCGGACGTAAATAAAAGGAACGCCATGCCTGCTTCATAGCCTTTTGCAACACAGCCTCGTCGAGAGATGTCAACGTCTGCCTGTCCACATCGGCATCCAACAGATTTCTCACCGATGATGTGCTTTCAAACTGCATCGACAACGGTGTCCCGGGCATTGCTGTAAGTGAAGAAAACTGTACATAGTCTGCGCCGATTTCCTTGGCAAAATCAATGGAACGCCACACATCCTCGACAGACTCCCCCGGCACTCCCAAGATCATATACGCCAAAGACAACACCCCAACTTCTTTCATCAGTGTAAATGTCCGTCTGGTTTGCTCGACGTCAATATCTTTGCGCAAAAGCGCCAAAGAGTCTGGGTTGCCACTCTCCACACCAAAAGCAATCATCTTACAACCCGCGTTCTTCATCGCAGTCAACAATTCTACGTCTAAATTGTCGACGCGTCCTTCACACTTCCACGCAACCGTGACCTGACGGCGTTCAATTTCAGCACAGATGTCCATGACCCGTTTTCGGTGCAGGGTAAAGTTGTCATCGTACATGTTGATGAAACGAATCCCAAATCGCTCTTGCATCTCGACCATTTCATCGACGACATCTTCCGCCGAGCGCGCTCTCCACGCAGAACCACTGACTGACTTGTCACAAAAAGAACAGCGAAAGGGACACCCTCTAGAGGTGATCATCGTTCCAATGTGGCGCTCTCCAGCCAATGGATACCGATACTGATTGTTGGACAACAAATGGCGAGCAGGACGGACGATGTTGGAAATCTGTGGTGGCTGGGCTTCACTAAATTCTTGATTGGGGGTCACAACACCTTGAGGAACCGTTCCCTGCATCTCATTCTCAAACCAGTCCATCAGACGAAGAACCGTTTCTTCCCCTTCTCCGACAACACCAACATCCAAGTACGGATTGTCGACAAAGATTTCTTCCTTCACTGCTGTAGGGTGTGGGCCACCGACAATCAGCCATCGTGCTGACTTTCGCGCCATCTGACTGGCTCGGCACACCACATCCCACATCGGCGTCATCGCAGTAAATCCAATCACATCAACGTGAATTTTGGCCAATTCCCTCTCCAATTTGCTCCATGTCCAACGTTCAATGTAGGCATCCCAAATTTCTACGTGATGGCCGGCTGTTTCTAGCGATGCAGCAATGTATGCCAGCCCCAATGGTGGAACGGTAAGCGACTGTTCCAAAGGGTGACGTCTGGGTGGTCGGATCAATACTACCCTCACGGCGCCTTTTCCTTCAGTGAACTCCACCCTCTACTGACGAGCCACTGTCTATCTTCTTCGCATACCTGTTCAATGTTCATGCACAGCAAAGCGTCCATCGTATTTTCTGCCCAGACACAAGCATCTCGGTTCAACCGGTGTACTCCCAACACTGGCACAATGGGGTCGATGCAAAGACCGTCTACCTGTAGGTGTTCAAACAAACACAGAGTCGAGCGTTCCAACGGTACCGTCATCATACAGCGACGGCCCGACATTTTCACCCACCGTCCGAACTCCAATGCACATTCCACATCGATGATCGACCCTTCCTTCCAAGGCACCCTGGCATTGCCCCAAACAGATTGTTTGTCCTCCAAGAGATCAGCCACCGCAATCAAGGACTGTAGGGTCACACCCTCAATGTAGACAAAACAATCCACTGATCGTTCGTATACATCGGACAATGATGTTACTGTCAGTGGGCTGGAAATCTGAAAAGTCCAAATGGCTGGTGGAGTCTGTTTCATACCTATATCTAGCATTCCAATGAGAACTGAACCAAAATATTTATGCATTGACTTGGAAAGCCTTGTCAATGTGTGTTATAAGGATGATTGCTAACCTACAATCCAAATTTTTGGGAGACATTATGAAAAACTTAACTGTATTGGCAGCATTGTTTGCTGTTGGCTGTGTTGACATCAAAGAAGACACAGGTACTGAAACCACTGACACTTCAACCACAACTGAAGAAACTGTTGATCCCTCATTCTCAGTTGCTTGGGGCTCATCTTCTGTATCTTTGAGCATCAGCGATGCTGCTGAAGGCGCTTCTTACTACTGGGGTATCACTGAAAACGGTGCTGACGGTGGTTGGACTGCTGAAGACTGCTTCATGGGATACGATCTGAACGACGGAACCAACTTGACTTACTGCCACCCCGTTTCTGCAACTGGTGCCGAGTTGTCATACGGTGCAGGCGCTACTGACGTTGTTGAAGGCTCTACCACTGTTTTCTTCGAAGACTCTTTCTCAACAGCTGTAACATACATCGTTGACGACCGTTCTTCTGCGGACGCACCTTGCTGGACTTGGGGCTTCGACACAACTTATTATGGTGGTTACGAGAAAAGTTGCACTGCCATGTAATTTGAGGGTGAGATTGAGCGTCTAGGCGCTTCAACCAAAAGGGGCATACGGAAGTATGGCCCCTTTTTTGGTTTCAACACCTATCCATCTCAATTTCACTCCTCAAATTGGACGTGTAGTGGGAGATTATCCATTGATCGGTTCAATCAAAGTGAATTCGTAGGTATTACCCCTTTTTTGGTTTCAACACCTATCCATCTCAATTTCACTCCTCAAATTGGACGTGTTGGAGAATGATTGAGGAGATTATCCACTGATCGATTCAACCAAAGTGAATTCGTAGGTATGACACTTTTTGGTTTCAACACCTATCCATCTCAATTTCACTACTCAAATTGG
>CBFICN010000343.1:0-3292 GCA_965661045.1 uncultured Myxococcota bacterium | reverse complement strand
TGGCGTATTCTATCTCTTCACCTTCGTATTGCTTTGCCAATTCAAGGTTCGCAAAGGCCTCCTCAAACTCTCGAAGTTTGGCATGCAACAGGACCTTCATCTGATAGGCTTTGTAGGTTGTAACACCGTTGATCGTTGGCTCGGCAAAAGAGACCCCATCCAAACTAATCAATAAATCCAATGCATCCAACGTCAATCGATGAAAGTTTTCACGTTCACTTTGGGGAAAGCTGATTTGAAAACATGTTTGGAGCACCTGCCACAAAGTGTTGACTGCGTTGGTGGAAAAAACATTCAAATGCTTGATCAAGGTCGCCAAAGCTTCAAACCCTTCAGCATAATAATTCTGAGCCAACAATACTGCTGGATACACGGAGATCATTCCAGTATTGACGTGCCCGTACTCCTGATCACTCTCAACGTATTCGAGAGTTTTGTTCCAACCGGTTTCCAATGCTTTCAAAAAACCACGAACGTCACCTGCTGCCTCACGCTCACCAGCCAAATAGGAATAAAACATTGGTGCTTGATCCGGATCTTCGGCTACAATCTGCTCAAGTAAGGCCAAGTTTCGTTGGCTCTTGCCCTTCTCTTCACGAAAGGCTTGATCTCCACCCAAGTGAACCAAATCTGCATCGAGAAAAATAGCATTGCGAGAATCTTCAGGGGCCTCGTGAACACGACCTTTCCAATCATTGCCCTCTACATTTTGTAAGATCCTAGGCAGATATGTTGCATTGGATAACGCATCTTCCCCTGACAATACAGCTTCAACTGTAGAGTTGATGGACTTCGCATTTGTCAGACGAATAAAGCCAACACTGGCAGTTGTTCCATTTAATTTCTCTCGCAACTCGGGACCGCCTGCTTTGGCAAATCGTTCGTCGGCATCCAAAGCGATGACATAATCACAATTTGTCTGCGCCTTGGAAAAGTTTCTAGCGGCGGCAAAGTCATTGATCCATTCAAAGTCAAACACTTGGGCACCATGATCCAATGCGATTTGCTTTGTATTGTCGGTACTCCCTGTGTCCACGACAATCATCTCATCGACAAACTCCTTGATCGACTCTAAACAACCACCCAACATCTCTTCTTCATCTTTTACAATCATGCACAAGGCCAAGGATTTCATACTGTTCTCCTGCGAACGTCCCATCATAGGACAATGGTACTTCTATAACGACAACAGTATCGGTTGAACACATCAACGAGTTAAGCAAATGACAGTCCAAATCTCAAATCGGATATACTATTGCAAATCAAACACCCAAATGGAGATGTCATGACCCTACGCGCTTTACTTAAAGAATCCGCCTCTTTGGAAGCAATTGCTTCTTGGCTCGATGAACAGTCCCCAGATGCCAGACTTGAAGCCATCCGAAGCCTCAACAAAGCAGAACAACGAAGTTTGTTTGAACTCGCCAAAGAAGGAGCGCCTCTAACACTGGATGACTTTGCGGGTCCAGTCAACGAAGAGATCATTCATGAGGGGAAAAATTCTTTGCCAGCATTTACAGAGTTTCAAAAAAGATTTGTCCGCCTCGAAGATGGTCGAGTCGTGGGATACAACCACGCTTCCACCATGGGCTTGATTGGTCCTGGATATTTCGTATTGAAAGCAACCAACGACAATCCAGAATGGGTCAAGCACGGCAGTGTTGTTGTCGACTATTATGAAGTATTGGATGCCAATACAATACAAGTCCCAAGTGGATGGCCCAAGATCAAAGGCAATCATCAAGGTCTCCAAATGTTCGTTTACAACAACATGCATGACTTCATGCGCAAAGTGTCCACCCACGTCAGCATCGGTTCCGCCTTCAAAAAAGGCAAGAGCATTGATTCCTATTTCTTGCTTTGTCGTCAATAAAGCAAGGATCATAAACATAAAGATACAGCAAATGCTTTTTGTGTTTGGCATCGACACGACTATAAGGTAGATTATTTTTAGTCGTTTCTCATTTTGGAAACATCCCCTAATCGGAGCAAACTATGCGTTCATTACTTTTCTTGAGTGCCCTGACACTCACTGCCTGTTTCAACAAAGATACCGATGGCGATGGTCTCACAGATGCCGAAGAAGAAGATTTCGGTTCGGACCCTGAGTCTGAAGATTCTGATGGCGATGGTCTCACAGACGCAGAGGAGTTTGAGTTGGACTCAGATCCAAACAGTGAAGACTCCGATGGCGACGGTTATCTAGATGGATGGGAAGTTGCTGAAGACAGCGATCCTGCCGATGAAGACAGCGTGATTTACAACGGTGGCTGGCCATACAACCCCAACAAAGACGACTATGATGCCCCAACCTCTGCTTCTGAGACCTCCACCTCAGTTGGTTCTCAGTTATTGCGTGTTGAACTGATGGATCAGTTTGGTGATATGGTTGACCTGTACGACTTTGCTGGACAAGGCAAGTATGTAGCCGTAGACGTTTCGGCGATTTGGTGTCCACCTTGCAATGACCTGGCACGTGCCATCACCAATGGGAACCCGAATGCTGGATGGGGTAGAGCACCTGAGATGGTTCACAATGGTGATATATACTGGCTGACCATCCTTGGTGAAAACAACAGCGGTGACATTCCTTCTTTGGAAAATTTGCAAGAATGGTACGCCGATTATCCAGATGACAAAGTACCCGTATTGGCGGACAGTTCTGACAATGCCATCGTCAATTCTTTGTTGGCTGGTGGTTGGCCAACCATTTGGGTTTTTGATGAAAACCTCGAGTTGGTTGCCGGTCCAGAGCCAGAAAGTCAAGGTGGACACTACTACGCATTGGAATACTTGAGCACTCTTGAACTCTAATATTGTCCAATACTAAAAGACGATGGACTTAGAAATCGCAATCCCTGTCACAAAGCAGTGGATGACAAGTGCTTAAGTCATCTCAACGACAACCTGCCCTGCACCTTCTACTTTGGGGGATGTGGGGCATTTTCTTTGCTTGGATGTGGTTCAGACCCGTCTTTTGGAACATGACGCCCCATCACGACTCTATGTGGGTCGCACTGTGGGACATCTTTATATGGCCCAGCGAACCAGAGTACATGTTGGGTGCAGGCATTGATCAGTTGGGGACATTCTGGATCTTTGGAAGCCTACCCGAAATTCTCAACAACAACGGTTACTTGCCAAACATCTTCTATCCAATCGGATGGGACATTGGATGGCATACGGGGTATGCGTGGCTCGACGGTGTATTGTCATTGCCACTTCAGTTGTTGGGCATCCCCACTTTCTACAATCTCCACGTTGCCATGACCTTGTGGCTCAGCTTTGTGGG
>CBFICN010000342.1:0-3305 GCA_965661045.1 uncultured Myxococcota bacterium | reverse complement strand
GGGTTGTTCGTCGCAGGTGAAGCCAATTTCTCTGATCATGGGGCAAATCGCTTGGGTGCTTCAGCTTTGATGCAAGGTTTGGCAGATGGGTACTTTGTACTGCCATACACGATTGGACATTATTTGGCACAAACCACACCTGGATTCACCGACAATACACGTTCGGAGTTCGAGGCTTCGAAGAAAGAAGTTTCAGAACGACTCGAGAAGATTCTGTCCATCAAAGGAAACAAGTCCTGTGATGAATATCACCGTGAACTTGGGTATTTGATGCTGGATAAAGTTGGTATGGCCCGCGACAAAGAGGGGCTTGAACATGCCATCAAGCGCATTCAAGAAATTCGAGCAGATTTTTGGGAAAACGTTTCGGTTCCCGGTTCTGCCAACGGGATCAATCAGTCTTTGGAGAAGGCTGCACGCGTTGCAGAGTTTCTAGAGTTTGCTGAGGTGATGGCCTTCGATGCACTTGAACGCACAGAGTCTTGTGGGGGGCACTTCCGTTTGGAATCTCAAACTGAAGAAGGTGAAGCCCTACGGATGGACAATGATTACTCCTATGTTGCTGCATGGCAATACAATGGAGAAGGTCAAGCGCCAACCTGTCACAAAGAGGATCTTTCTTTCCAATATGTACTACCCAGTCAACGGAGCTACAAATAATGAAAACCATCAATCTCAAATTGAAAGTATGGCGACAAAATGGTGCCAACGACACTGGTCGCTTCGAAGATTACGACGCCAAAGATATCAATACACACATGTCTTTTTTGGAGATGCTCGATGTTGTAAACGAGCAACTTGAACGAGAAGGCAAAGAGCCAATCACATTCGAACACGATTGTCGAGAAGGGATTTGTGGTTCTTGTGGTTTCATGATCAATGGTAAAGCACATGGCCACATGGCTCGTACAACCACTTGTCAACTCCACATGCGTGAGTTTGAAGATGGAGCCACTGTCACCATTGAGCCGTTTCGAGCAAAAGGGTTCCCCGTCATGAAAGACTTGATGGTCGACCGATCGGCTTTCGACCGCATCATTCAACAGGGCGGTTACGTTTCTGTTCGAACAGGTGCTGCGCCAGATGCTCATGATACTCCCGTTCGCAAGGAAGCCGCCGATTTGGCGTTCGAAGCAGCTGCTTGTATTGGGTGTGGTGCATGTGTGGCAACGTGTCCAAACGCGTCCGCAATGCTCTTTACAGGTGCCAAGATCAGTCACTTGGGCTTGTTACCACAAGGGCAGGTGGAGCGATTTGAGCGTGTTGAAAAAATGGTCACCCAGATGGATTCAGAAGATTTTGGGCACTGTACAAACTTTGGTGAATGTACACTGGCTTGTCCAAAAGGAATTCCATTGGATGTTATCGGTCGAATGAACCGAGATTTGTGGCAATCACAGTTGCTCAAACGCTAAATCAAGGATACTGATATCCCCAATATAACGATTGGGGATGTACCCAGTCGTTTCCGTGTGTACACACAATGGGGATTTGCAATGGGCTCAAAAGATCCAAAAAGCAACGAAGAACAACACAGTGCATCAACAGTTTCAAGTGTCGATGCATCAAAAGGAGAGTCTGGCGCAAGCGAAGGCTCTTCTGGTGTTTTAGCAAATGACAACAACAGTGCTGAAACTTCAGTTAAAGTCACGGACACTGCTACGAATGATGCTTCAAAAGAACCCGCGTCCAAAAATAAAGATGAAAAATCTGCGGATGGTGTGGCTGAGGTTGAAGAAAATGTAGAGGTTGAAGAGCCCGTTGTTGAAACTGTATATTTAGACGATTCCAAAGTGGGTATGACATTTGTGGATTTTCCACTGTCGGAATCTGTGTTGAAAGGGCTTCACAATGCTGGTCATCAATATGTATCTCGCTATCAACAGGTTCTTTTGAACAGTATGACATTGGGAGAGACCCGGTGGTTCAGCATCAATCTTGCTAGCAACAGAGGCATCGTTATCGGTGCATACTTACTTGACTTGGCACAGTATAAACAAGATTGTGTATCCACAGTTCTCTGTGTGGCGGTTCCAAAAATTCGTCAATATCTGGAGAATGATTTGTTAAAATTGGGTCAGTTTACAGGCGTTAAAGTTTTGGCTGTGCACGATTCACTCAAAGAAGGGTTTGAATTGGACGAGGTTCCAAATATTGTCATCGCCTCAATCCAGGATTTGCAGAAGTTAAAAGAGAAACTCGATTTCAGCAATATTGAGACCTTGTATTTTGATGAAGTGGAAAAGACGATCCGAGATTCTACAAATGATTTTGTAGACTTTGTAGAGCAACACAAAGCGCCTCAAGTGCTTCTACAGTCGTCGTATTATTCGAAAGAACTTGTATCGGTTGTGCATCAAGTGCTACCCGATGTGCATCCGACGCGGATATATAAAAATTACGGATCTGATTCCAGTTACTTTGCAGTGGAAGAGTCTGGAACACACAGTTTAGATTCTGTTTTAACAGCGACACTGTTGCAACGTTCGATTGTCATCATTGATGATGAGAGTGCATTGACGATAACAAGACAACTGCAACGGAATGGATGGGATGTTGACAGTGTTGAGAGTGCGACCGATGATGGGAGCGTACAGTCCTTATTGGATTCGCTACGTGAAAATCGTTTGCAGACTGTTGTGATGACTCAGGACCAGTTTCATCAGGCACAGAATGTTGAATTTGATGTGCTGATATTTATGACATCACCGACCGTTGAACAAGTGAAACACTCGAAGAAGAAGTACAAGCGTTTGTCTACGGTGGTGTTTATGAACCCTTGGGTAGAGGATGCGGATTCTCTAACGGTTCAGCCAATCAGTGACTTTCTTGGGCATCGAGAGCGACATGATTCTGTGATCGATCGATTGCGGGAAGGTCTCATGGCCAAACAGGAGGTTGACTGGACAGGTCTTGTAGACGATGTGTTGCAACAAGCAGACGGAAAGCAGCTGCTTGGCGAGGCGGTTCGGATTGCTTTACAACAAAAGCGTTCTCAACAGGGCTACATCCGGTCTCATGTGTACAAGCTTGAAAAGAAAGATGTGTTTCAGCGCAGAAACCGAAGAAAGTCTAAGTGATAACCACAATGAAATTGCAGTGAGGGTTCCATATGATATTCTTGTGGGCAGGAATGGGAGCCATTGGGATTATTGGTATGGGGTTCATGCTGTATCTTCTAATGGTTGAATCTGAACAGTAAGACGGGGAGCGTAAAAGGATGAAACTCAAGTTTACGGATGCGTTTGATGCGCTTTTGGCGGAAAGAGGACCTGCAGGGTTGTTCACCATGACCCACGAAGGAG
>CBFICN010000341.1:0-3315 GCA_965661045.1 uncultured Myxococcota bacterium | reverse complement strand
CGATTGATTCGACCGTGTCCACTGCTTTTATGTGCTCAAAGACCTTTTGAGTTTTGTGACCACCAAGCGGCTTTGAGAGACACTTTCTCAAGGAACGCATTCAAAGATGAGTTCAACCTCATAACAATCTCCCAAGGCTGCTTCTGCGGCGGCTCCTCCCGCTTGAAGTATGTCCCCGACAGTTTCAGCCGTCGTTTCTTCGTCCGCTTTGCCCGAGGTGACTGAACCCGCTGCTTGCGCTGCTGCCGCAAGTTGTTTGGCACGAATGTAGTCGGCTTCATCCATGTCGCAGACGAAAGTGACCATTTCCTCATGTACAACAAAGCGACTGTCTTCTTTCTTGCACCAACGCTTAGCCTGTCTCAGGGCGGAACTGGTTCCAGCATCTCGATCATCGGTCATCAACCACACGCTGTGGATGCCATCTGGACCTGGTCGTACATCTCCAACACATCCAACGAGTGCCCCCATCAATGTGAGCAGTAAAAATTGAGAATGGCGTTTCATTTGTCCTCCGTTGTTGTCTCCTGCAATTGTCAACGTGTTGTCTGAGCAAACTATTCAAATTGAAGCATGGATTATTCTTGTTCTAAATTGGACGCATTGGGTACACTGTGTTCTATTTTGTGATAAATATCGAATGAACCAAGGACGATTAGATTATGCGCGACGAGCTCTTGAACAGCATTGAAAAGGACGGACTGCTGCCTCCTTTCCCTGACATCATTCGTCAGCTTCGGGAGATGATTGAAGATCCCAATGCTGGCATGAACGAAGTTGCCCAAGTGATTCAGTCAGATCCAGTGCTCACGGGACGGTTGATTCGATTGGCCAATTCTGTATTTGGTGCTGGAACCAGTTTTGTTGCCAATGATTTGAACCGCGCGCTGGGGCGTTTGGGGTTGAAAATGGCAATGGACTTGGCCTACTCTCTAAAAATCCCATCGATGTTTCCAGAGAAATCGGGCTTTGCCTATCCAGACTTTTGGAAATACTCTTTGGGACTGGGGGTGGTCGCCTCCAAACTTGGAGAGGCACGTGGGTTGAGCAAGGACGAGATTTCCCACGCTTACCTTGGGGGATTGATGCGCAATACCGGCGTGTTGCTCTTTGTTCATTTACAGTCCAAAGCCTACATTGATCTACTCAAGCAAGGTCGAAACAACATCGAGGGCTTAGACCCTATACGAATGATTCGTCGATCCATGCAGTTTGAGGGAATGGAGACTAAGCAGTTTGGCATCAACAACGCAGAATTGGGTGCTGCATTCATTCGACGGTGGTGGAAAGTCGATTCCGAAGTCCTTTCCTATGTGGAATGTCGTCCCAAAATTGTGCAAAACAAAAAAGAACACCTTGTGGAAATTGCACGCTATGTCCTTTGGGATGCTAAAGTGCCCGATGGAATACTCTCTCCGACGGTCACGATGCCACCACAACTTCTCGAGAAATTTTCTATTGGTGAAGGGCTGAAGCAACAGTTACATTCAGACTTGAAAGTTGCATTTCAAATCATGAGATAGGATAAGCCCATGCCAGCCATCGAAGTTCGCCTACATGGAGTCCGTGGTTCCATACCCACACCATCGTCTTCTTCGGAAATTGAAGGCAAAATTCGGGCCGCACTCACCAAAGCCACCCCTGAAGACATCAAAGACGACGCCTCCATCGACAAGTTCGTGGACGGTTTGGAAAAAGTTGAAAAGGGCTGCATCGGTGGAAATTCTACGTGCATTCAAATCACCATTGGGGAGCATGAACTCTTTTTCGATGCGGGTTCTGGTTGCTTTGCGATGGCGAAGACGCTTTTTGGTGGCCCGTTTGGCAAGGGGCAGGGACACGCACATTGGTTCTTTACCCACACACACCACGATCACATTGTTGGGTTGCCGATGTTTGGGCCCATCTACATTCCAGGCAACAAGTTCAAGTTTGTCTCGCCCATCTCCAATCTGTATGAGCGACTGGTTCGCTTTCAGCACTTTGACTTTTTTCCAGTGCCGTTCGATTCTTTCGGTTCCACGATTGACTTTGTTGACCTGTCAGAAACACCAAAGTACCAGATTGGCGAAGACATTTTCGTCTCTTGGCTGGCCAACGATCATCCCGGAACGTCTTTCAGTTATCGCATCGAACACCAAGGCAAAGTGGTGGTGTTTTCTACCGATGCTGAATACAAAGACATTTCTTTCAAGGCGATGTCACCGGTGATTGATTTCTTCAAAGACGCCGACGTACTCATCTTTGATGCCCAGTATGTCTTTACCGATGCGGTCCAAATGAAGCGCGACTGGGGGCACTCCTCTTCTTTTGTCGGCATTGATCTGGCTTTGGATGCCGAAGTCGACACACTGCTTCTGTTTCACCACGACCCGATGCACACCGACGCGACATTGCTGCAAAACCTCAATCAAGCGCGTCAGTACCTCGTCAACATGGAGCCGGGTTCCAAACTGAATATTGATTTGGCGTATGAGGGGCAGCACATCATCCTCGAGTGATATTGTCGATTGGATTCTTTGCCTATCGAGTTTTGCTTTCGCTCGGATACGGAAGTATACCTCGCTCTATTAAATTCTCGATATCTTTTGAATTCAATCGACAATATCATCACGACAGGGGAGGGTTCTGTGTAGTGATTTTTTTATTGTGGAATTTTTGTCAGTATGGGTATTGTTTTGTTGTTGGCGTTTTTGATTTGATAGGTTGTCATATAAAAGGTGGGTCACATTCAGTCTAGTTGGTTAGACTTTGGTGATATGAAATCTATTTGGAGTGAATCATGGAACGACATTATTTTGGACTCTCAACCTTACTAGCTTCAGTGGCCTTGTTGATTTGGTCTATTGGAGAAACTTTTGCTTATCCTCAGGGTCCAAATGTTAGTTTGGGGAGTAATCCGGTTGTTACACTTCATTGTGGTAATAATCAATATGCTGTTCCTTCTGGTTATGACTATATTATCACCGATATTCTTATAGGTTATGGAAGTGGAAACACTACAAACATCTCTGTAAATGGAAATGTTATATTTAGCGACTATCGATATGGCACAGCCGTTGGTGGACAACCATACTTACAAACAGGTTTGAAAATTAGTTCTACTTCTACAGTTAGCTGTAGTTCAAACGGTAACTCTATAATTTCAGGTTATCTCGCACATCAATAATCCATCAACAAATGGTTCAGACTTGTTCTGAACCATTTTTTACCCCAAAAAGAACAAGTGTTTATACATATGGCCTGCTCCCAACAAACATAACCACATGTTATAGTGGTAAAAAGGAGTAAAAAACATGAAACGAAAAAGACATA
>CBFICN010000340.1:0-3333 GCA_965661045.1 uncultured Myxococcota bacterium | reverse complement strand
AGACCGTAATCTTGCAGTAGGGAGAGGGTGATGAAATTGTTTGCATGGTTGTATTGGCTGATGTTGACGCCGTAACCTTGCAACAGCGCTCCCGCTTGAGAACTGGATCCGTTGGGGTTGGTTGGGTTTGAGGAACTGTTGCGAATCCAAACAGACTGTTCACAGGCCAATAAACCGTCGCTGTTGAGATCCTGTTCGTAAAAGTCAATGCCGTTGCAGTTTTGATCGATGCCGTCGCAGAACTCTGGAGCGTCTGGATAGACTGAGGGAACGGTGTCATCACAGTCGGAACCATCCAGAACATACCCACTGGGCGCTTGACACTCTTCTAAGATGGCAATCGGGTCCCCAAATCCATCGCCATCAGTGTCGGCATGGTAGGTAAAGGAGTCGATGGTGTTTTCATCAATCTGACCATCGCAGTCTTCGTCCAATCCATTGCACAGTTCGGGCGCATTTGGAAAGGCTTCATCCCTAGAGTCGTCACAGTCTCCCGGGGTTAAGATGTAGTCAAAGGGTTGGTCACACTGGACCAGTATGCTGTTGGGGTCTCCAAAGTCATCGCGGTCGAGGTCGGCATACCAAGTTTGGGCATCGAGGGCGTTGTCGTCAATTAACCCATTGCAGTCATTGTCTACGTCATTGCAGTATTCCGGTGCGCCAGGGTATATCGTGATGTTGGTGTCGTCACAATCTGTGTTGTCAGCCAAGAATCCCGGCGGGGGAGTACACTCATTGTTCTGGATGAACACACTGCCAAAACCATCTCCGTCGATGTCGTAATACCACGTTGGTGGATTGAGTGGGTCTTCATCTACGACGTTGTCACAATCGTCATCTTCTTGATTGCAGACTTCTTGGGCGTTGGGAAACTGTGTTGGGTTGGTGTCGTCACAATCACCATCATTGAGTACGAAACCGGCTGGTGGGACACAGGCCTCCAATGTGATGTCGGTGTTTCCAAATCCATCCCCATCGTCATCTTGGAAATAGGTGAGGGTGGTCCCATCATCAATTGTGCCACTGCAATTGTTGTCGATGCCGTCACAGATTTCTTCTTGAAATGGATGCACATCGGGGTTCGTATCGTCACAGTCGGTTCCATAAAAGACATAGCCATTTCCACCAGTGCAGTCTTCTGAAGGAGCGTTTGGATCACCGTACCCATCTCCGTCGGCATCATAATAAAGTCCCACCAACAAGTCTTCGTCGACTTCACCATCACAGTCATCGTCGACATCATTGCATACCTCGATGGCCCCGACGAAGACTTCAGGGTCGTTGTCATTGCAGTCATTGCCCAACGGCACGTAGCCTTCTGGGAGCGAGCAGGCTTCTACAAAACTGTCTTGGCTTCCGAAGCCATCTTGGTCGGCATCTTCATAAAAAACTTTACGAACGGCTTCATCTACCTGTCCATCGCAATTGTTGTCGATGCCGTCACAGACCTCTACTGCATCAGGGTGTACTGCAAAACTCGAGTCATCACAGTCAACGTCACTGGTGTATCCGTCAAAGTCATTGTCTTGTACGGTGACTGCGACTTCTGCATCAGGGTCCACTTCAATTGCCTTACTTCGACAAGCTGACGCCAGCGAAGTGATGACTGCCCCCATCACACATGCGTACCAAAGTGTCCGCATCATTCCAACAACCAGTTCCAAATGTTCTGTACCAACTGGCGATTTGATCCGTAGGAAATGTCGAGATTTCCACGAGGATTGTAATAGGGCCACTCATCGGCAATCAGGACCACTTTTCCAGCGCCATGTTCCACCACAACTAGAAATTCATATTGTCCAACCGATGCTAGAACTTGAGCAGGGGCATTGACTACCCAGTTTTCCCCGCCCAATCCACCGGTTGATCCTAAACCATCGGTGATCGGGTGGCTGACATAGGTGCTGGTTGTGCCGTTCCAAGAATAGTATGTGCTGTCGCAAGAAACACCAAACTGGTAAGGAATGGAATTGGAGGCTTCACAAGCCGGTTGTGTACTGTGGTAGCCAATAAACAACATTCTACCACCGTTGTAGACCCAGTCTTCAATGGCAGTGGCTTCAGAGTTTGTGTATGCACCCAGCGACCCATTCAGGTTGTTGCCGTGGTGCACGTACAGTCCAAAGTTCTCCAACAGTGCTGAGGTGATGATGGTGTTCCCATGATATTCATCGTGGATGGTGATGCCATCGTTCAATAAGTACCCAGCCGCTTGAGAGCAGGCTCCGTTTGGACTGGTACTGTTCGAAGAACTGTTGCGAATCCAAAGCGATTCTTCACAGGCCAATAAACCATTGTTGTCCAGATCCAATTCATAGAAGTTGTTGCCATCACAGTTCTGGTCAACCCCGTCACAAAACTCTTGTGCATTTGGAAAAATAGAGGCATCGGAGTCATCGCAGTCCGTGTCATCTGTCACATAGCCATTTGGAACACTGCAAGCATAGATGGTGTTGTTTGGATCCCCAAATCCATCACCGTCTGTATCGGCAAAGAACAATAGGGCATCTTCGGCGTCATTGTCGACTGTTCCATCGCAGTCGTCATCGATGTTGTTGCATACCTCGACACCATCGGGATTGGTTGTATCCAACGTGTCGTCGCAATCACCGGAAACCAAGATGTGGTCAAAGGGCTGAGAGCATTGGAGAAGTGTACTGTTTGGATCCCCAAAATCATCGTTGTCACTGTCGTAGTACCAAGTCAAGGCATCCAGGGCATTGTCGTCGATGGCGCCACTGCAGTCATCATCGATGTTGTTGCATACTTCTTGTGCACCGGGGTTGACGCTGGCACGCGTGTCGTCGCAATCTAGGTTTTCCGCCATATATCCCGTTGGTTGACTGCATTCCGCGGCTGTGATGAAGGCTGAACCAAAGCCATCCCCATCAATGTCAAAGTACCAGATGGTGGCATCCACCGCGTTGTTGTCGATTGATCCATCACAGTCATCGTCCGTACCGTTGCAGTATTCATTGGCGTTTGGGTTGATGACGGGATCAATGTCGTTGCAATCTAGGTTGTTTGAGACGTAGCCTTGGGGCAACTCACAAGTTTGTATCGAAGTATTTGGATCTCCAAAGCCATCTTCGTCTGCATCTGCGTAAAAGAAAAGATTTCCAGTTTCATCAATCTGACCGTCGCAATTGTTGTCAATGCCGTCACAAACTTCTTCGTTGAAAGGGTGCTTGTCGGGATTGCTGTCATCACAATCGTCGTCATAGAACACATATCCTTCGGTATTTAAGCAGTCGGTCGACGGTTGATTGGGGTCGCCATGACCATCACCATCTGCGTCTAAGTACAGACCAAAGGTCAGATTTTCATCGACCT
>CBFICN010000339.1:1826-3338 GCA_965661045.1 uncultured Myxococcota bacterium | reverse complement strand
ACAATCCTCCTTTTAATGTTGAAGTGACTGTACAAATTGAGCTGCCGGATATTCTTGGTACAGGTGGTGGACTCAAAGCCGCAGAAGAAGACCTTGCAGAGACATTCCTTATTTGGAATGGTGACATTTTCTCAGATATCGACCCCCAAGCCTTATTGGATGGATGTGACGGGCACACGGCGTGCATGGCACTCAATCACAATGACAACTTGGGCAAAACGACTCGATTGATGTTTGACGATGCTGGACACGTGACGCGCATTGGAACCCTGTGCCAAACGGAAGATGCAGCAGAATTGCCGACCACCAAAGACGGATGGCACTTCTCGGGTATTCACGCCATCAAACGCGACGGTTTACAAGATGTTCCGGATGGTTTCCAGTGCATCGTTCGAAGTGGATACATGAAATGGGTGCCAGCAAAGGAAGTTTCATCAATGCTTCACAAAGGATTCTGGGTCGATACGGGTACACCGATTGAATACTGGCGCGCCAACATGGCTGCTCTACGGGGTGAATTTGAACTTCCCTTTGATGGCTGGGCTGAAACAGACAGTGCACACCGAGAACGCGGAGCTTGGGTTCACACCAGCGCGACTGTCAAAGGGACTGTATCGGACAGCATCGTGGGTGCCAATGCGACCGTTCCTGAAGAAGCCACGCTTACAGAATGCATCGTTTGGGATGGCGTCGACGTACCAGAAGGCAACTACACAAAGTGCATCTTCTATGATGGTGGGGTATGGCAACTGGATTAGTCCTCATTTCTAAAACGCATGTCCAATATTTGGACAAAAACTGTCCTTACTTGACATGACAATACTGTTCAAAAATGCTACGTTTAGACCATGATTGTAATCGGTGTAGATCCAGGTTCTCGGGTGACAGGATATTCCTTCATCACCAAACAACGAAATCGCTTCCAGTTGGTCGAAGCGGGGTGTATCAAAACAAACCCCAAGGCCTCCATACCAGAACGATTACACCACATTCATGTAGAACTCGACAAACTGATTGAAAAGCACAACCCCAGTTCGGCCGCAATCGAAGAAATCTTCTCGGGGAAGTCGATCAAATCCGCGTTGTTACTGGGTCAAGCCCGTGGGGTCGCACTCATGACGCTGGGCAAGCACGGTTTGGCAGTCAGTGCCTACCATCCGAACAAAATCAAAAAGAATGTCGGTGGACACGGCAAAGCCGGTAAGAATGAAATGATTCGTGTAGTCTCAATGTTGCTCGGTGTCAAAGAGCCACTTCAAGCCGATGCTGCCGATGCCACCGCCATTGCAATGACACACCTGATGCTGGCCAACTTACCCAATCTCAATACCGACAGTGCAACGGGAACATCCCGTAGTAGCCGGCCTGGCTTACTGGAAGCACTTCAGGCCCAAGCGGCGAAAGACAATGCAAAGCGTCGCAAAAAGTCTGCCAAACGCCCTGTCATACAGCCCAAACAATGGAGACGTTCATGATAGCCCACCTGAGAGGAACCGTTTTTCACAAAGGTAC
>CBFICN010000339.1:0-1820 GCA_965661045.1 uncultured Myxococcota bacterium | reverse complement strand
CCAAACGCCCTGTCATACAGCCCAAACAATGGAGACGTTCATGATAGCCCACCTGAGAGGAACCGTTTTTCACAAAGATACAAACTTTGCCATCATCGATGTAAATGGCGTTGGATATGAGGTTCTGGCCCCATCGTCTGTCCTCAATGAGTGGACGTTGGAAAGCGAAATCAGCACACACATTTGCACCGTGGTTCGTGAAGATGCGTTCCAACTGTTTGGGTTTGCCTCGGCCAGCCAAAAAGAAACATTTGAAACCTTACGGAGTGTCAATAAAATTGGGGCAAAGTTGGCGTTGACCATTTTGTCCCACTTGGACGTGAACCAGCTTGCTTCTGCCATTCAGAGCAAAAATGCCGCTGTGCTGTCATCGGTTCCGGGCATTGGTAAGAAAACAGCTGAGCGAATGTGCCTCGAACTCAAAGACAAGATCGCTGGAGACATCAACATTCCTTCGATGACAGGTGGCCCAAGAAAACCTGCTGCTGTAAAACAAGAAGATCCATTGCAATTGGCACTGGCACAGTTGGACTATCGAAAATCAGAAATCGACATCGCCCTCAATTCAGACGCCGTACCCACAATCAATTCCGCCAGCCTACAAGAACGCCTCAGTGCTGCACTTCGCGTACTGGCCAAACGTCCATAACCCACCACCCACCAGAGACTTGCTATGACCACACGCATTGTAGATCCAACAGAATCTGAACACATTCCAACCGAAGACCCCGCGTTGAGACCTAGAAACCTCGATGAATACATTGGTCAGCGCGCGGTTGTCGACAACTTAAAGGTGTACATCCAAGCCGCCAAAAAGCGTGGCGATGCCATGGACCACGTACTGTTGGCGGGTCCTCCGGGACTGGGAAAAACATCGTTGGCCCACATCATCGCTGAAGAGTTGGGAGTGGAGATCCGTCCAACGTCGGGTCCCATCTTAGAACGAGGTGGAGATTTGGCCGCCATCTTGAACTCTTTGCAGCCACGAGAAGTTCTCTTCATTGACGAGATTCATCGAATGAACCGAGCCGTTGAAGAAGTTCTTTATTCTGCGATGGAAGACTTTCGAATCGATGTCATGCTGGGTCAAGGACCGGGAGCCCAATCGGTTTCGCTCCCTCTTCCACCGTTCACCCTCATCGGTGCAACCACACGTGCTGGACTATTGACTCGTCCTCTCCGAGATCGTTTTCAGATTCAATTTGCGATGGAGTTCTACCAGCCAGATGAACTCAGTCAGATCATTACCAAGTCTGCGGAAAGACTTGGGGTCGCCCTCACCGCCGATGCAAGTCTGGAATTGGCCAAACGTTCACGTGGAACCCCTCGAGTGGCCAATCGAATGCTTCGACGTGCCAGAGACTTTGCACAAATTGAAGGGGATGGCACCATTACACTCGAACTCACCAAGTTTGCCCTGGATCGACTGGGCATAGATCAGGTCGGACTGGACGCAACCGACAGAAAGATCCTCCACACAATCGCCGATAAGTTCGATGGTGGCCCCGTCGGACTCAACAATCTATCGACGGCTTTGGGGGAAGAGTCGGATACCATCTCTGAAAAGTATGAACCGTTTTTGATCATGAAGGGCTTCATTCAACGGACCCAACAAGGCCGTGTCATCACCGCCAGAGGTCGACAACACATCAACTATGTCGGTGGACAAGGGAAACTATTTTAATCACGGATGTTCACAAACCACGGATACAAAAATGGGGTTGGACAACGTCAAGAAATCGAGTACACTGTAATTGGTCACTTTGACCTTTCCATCAACCTTTTATCTGGAGACACTATGCGTTGGCGTCCTTCTCCTC
>CBFICN010000338.1:0-3346 GCA_965661045.1 uncultured Myxococcota bacterium | reverse complement strand
TCGATTCCCTCCTTTCGCACTGTAAAGTCCTGTCCCTGACAGGGCTTTCTTGTTTTAGAGAATCCTTAACCTTATGCTTTTGTGGTTCGCGCTTTGCAGGCTCCGGTATCGATACAGTAGCCGTAGAGTTCCATTTTGTGTGTGGTAATCCGTATGCCAAATTCTTGGGCAACTTCATGCTGGCGACGTTCAATCACCTCGTCTTCAAATTCGATAATTTGCCCGCACGCCAAGCAAATCAAATGATCGTGGTGCTCACCCTCTTCAGAGATTTCGTAGCGCGTAATGCCATCGTCGAAGCGGTGTTCCTCTACGATGTTGGCGTCTACAAACAGTTTCATCGTACGATACATTGTCGCTTGTCCTACCCGGGTGCCGTTCTTCTCTACAGTTTTGAGCAATTCTTCTAAAGTCATATGGTACGGAATCCCGACCATGGTCTCCAAAATGATTTTGCGCTGCGCCGTCATCTTGAGTCCATGTTGACTCAGATACTGTTCTAGTTTTTCTATGGCTTCCAAACTGTCACTCCTGTTTGCTCAATTATTAATGACTCTGTCTCTTTGGTGCAAAGAAAAAGGGAGGACAACGTCCTCCCTCAATCACACAACGGTGCTCAACAGTTGATTATGCTTCGTCTTTCGCTGCCACAGGTTCTTTCACCAAGGAAATAAACGCCATTGGTGCATTGTCGCCATCACGGTTTCCTGCTTTGACGACGCGGGTGTACCCACCATTGCGGTTGACAAACAGTTCAGCAATCTCACCAAAAAGCAACTCTACTACTGCTTTCTCAGTAATCATTGAGTTGGCACGGCCAATCGCTTGTTGACGAGCCATTTGTGCTGTACGAACTTTGTGAAGGGTTTGCAGTTGGGGTTCAATGCCTTCAATTCCTTTGCATGCCTTGATCAACGCGCCCAAACCGGATGGGAATCGACCAGACACTTTTGCGTTGCTGGCAAGTACAACAGACAAAGCTTTTTGCGCTTCTTCAGAAGCCCCACCAAACGGCCCTTCCAACTCTGCGAGCGTTGCTGTTAACTCAGCAGCCAAACCTTCGTACTTTGACCATGCGTGCTTCTTGCCCAATGTGATGACGGGTTCAGCATGCATTCTGAGTTCTTTGGCTTTGGCCAAGGTTGTTTTGATTTGACCATGCTTCAACAATGCTGTTGTTTGATTGCGAAACAATGACTTTCTTTGTGCGCTATTTCGGCCGAACTTACGACCCACTTTACGATGACGCATGCCACCTCCTTAATGACTTATCGAGCTTTGTGCTCTGGAAAATTATTCAGTTTCATGCCCAACGACAATTCACGCTCGGACAAGATGTCTTTGATCTCATTCAATGATTTGCGGCCAAAGTTTTTGGTCTTCAACATTTCCTGCTCTGTACGTTGAACCAACTGATGGATGTATTCGATGCCAGCATTTTGCAAGCAGTTCGCAGAACGTACAGACAACTCAAGATCTTCTACTCTGGAGAACAAGTGCTCATTCCATTGTTCTTCCTCTTCGACCACCTCTTCAATCACAGGCTCTTCTTGCTCTTGGAAATTGATGAACACCTGCATTTGCTCTTTGATTATTTTTGCAGCGAATGCCAAAGCGTCTTCGGGATCAACAGAACCATCTGTCCAGATTTCCAATGAAAGTTTGTCATAATCGGTGTTTTGACCCACACGAGCATTCGTGACGTTGTACTTCACTTTCTGAACTGGAGAGAACAAAGCATCCACAGCAATTGTACCAAGTGGCTTCTCTTTCTCTTCGAGGGTTGCATATGTACCCGCAACATAGCGAGAGCCAATTTCAACTTCCAAATCAATCGAGAAGTTTGCGCCTTCTGTTAACGATGCAATGTGGTGGTCTGGGTTGAGCACGACAGCATCGCCAGCGAGTTGAATATCGCCTGCTGTTACATCTACGATTTCACCCTTCTTGCCTTCCATTCGAATTTTGCCTTGAATGGGAGCCGTTGAATTCATTCGGATTCTAACACCTTTAAAGTTCAACACAATTTCAGTGACATCTTCAACAACGTTGGGCATCGCAGAAAACTCATGCAAAACACCTTCAACGTAAATCGAAGTGATGGCTGCACCAGTCAAACTTGACAACAACACTCGACGCAGTGAGTTTCCGATTGTGATTCCGTATCCACGCTCGAGGGGAGAAATGGTGAATTTACCATATTGACCTGTCGACAGTGGTGACTTGACGATTTTACGAGGTCGAACGAGATTGCGCCAATTGGTCGCAATGCGATCTTCGTTTGTTATTTCAGACATTGTTACTCCAAAAGCTTCTACTGACTCGGCTACATCAGTTCTGCGCTTAAAAAGATGTGATTGTTAAACCGATAAAAGGTCTGCAACCCATGAACAGTGAAGCAGACCCATTGTTGAATCGCAGTATTATACTCGACGTTGCTTTGGCGGACGGCAACCATTGTGTGGAATGGGTGTTACGTCACGAATCTCAGTAATTCTTAATCCATTCGCAGAAACCGCTCTCAAAGCAGATTCACGACCGGTACCAGGACCTTTCACCATAACAGAGACAGAACTCAGACCGAAAGGTTTACACTTATCCAATGCATTCTTTGCCACAACTTGAGCAGCATATGGTGTAGACTTACGAGACCCTTTAAACTTCAGGTGTCCAGAACTAGACCATGCAAGAACGTTACCAGCTTTGTCAGTGACGGTGACAATTGTATTGTTGAAGGTCGACTGAATGTATACGATTCCTTCGCTGACATGCTTTTTTACTTTGCGATTTGATTTTTTCTTTGCGGTGGCCATAAGACACCCTCCATGTAAATTCTATATTACTTCTTTTTAACTACTGAACGCTTCTTACCCTTTCGAGTACGGGCATTCGTTTTAGAACGTTGACCACGAGCAGGCAACCCCATGCGATGACGAGAACCTCGATAGCACTTAATATCGATTAGACGTTTGATGTTCTCAGCAGTTTCACGTCGAAGATCCCCTTCAACTTTGTGGTGCTCAGGATTCTCATTGCCGTCTTCTAAATACGCCTCGCGCCAGTTTTGCAAAACATTGCGAATTTTTGAGATATCAGAGTCTGTCAAACGGAATGCGCGTGTTGCACACATTTCTTCGGCCTCATCACCAAATGCAGCGGCGATGAGCTCTTTGGCCTTAACACGACCGATACCATAAATGGCAGTTAACGCGATGTCTAAACGTTTATTGTGTGGGAGGTCCACCCCTTCGATACGAGCCATAGTATTACCTTATCCTTGTCTTTGTTTATGCTTTGGGTTCTCGCAAATTACACGAACGATTCTGTTACGTCGAATAACTTTGCA
>CBFICN010000337.1:0-3346 GCA_965661045.1 uncultured Myxococcota bacterium | reverse complement strand
CGTGGGGGTCATACTGATGTTCTTCCCACTGTCCGTATACAACGGAACAAAAAACACCATGGGCTATGAAATGGCAACCCACCTCGGTTTTCTAACAGGGGTTGTCTGTATGTTGATGGCGTCCTACTTGCTGTTCTTCTCCGGATGGTTCATGGACTTGGACGATTGACTGTTTTTCGTGACCTTGTCTGACAGTCTTGCTTGATGCCCGAAAACCGAAGATGTCTTCGTTGAATCTGTGATACAGTGTCGATGCTGTATAAACAGAGTTACTTAGGTGTGGGGGAAGTATGAAGGCATGGCTTTTGATGATTCTGATGATTGGTTGTGGTGTCAAATACACAGAGACGAATGAGTCGACCGACACAGGCGCGACAGAAGAGTCTACTGGCGAAGATGTTGAACAAGGGGAAGATACCGATTCCGAAGATGGTACCGAGTCAGGCAATGGGTCTGATCAGACCGATACGGAGGATGCCAACTCCGAAGAAGACACCGGAAGCACCAATGACACAGATGATGTGACGCTCTATGGGTGCAACGTCGCTGAGTTGGGCATCTGTTTTGAAGGGTTCATCTCGGATGGGTGGACAGAAACCGTGGCTCGGGAATCTTGCAGTGAGTATTCCGTGACAAACGATGTGGCGACGGAAACGTTGTCGAGTGGCTGTCCCATGACACCGGAGACAGTTGTTGGTGCGTGTATCTTGACCAACACTTTTGAAGACCTTGTGGTGACAGGGTGGTATTACACCAGTCATTGGACAGAAGCCGCTGCCCAAGCCACCTGTACAGAGCAAGAAGGGCTGTTCGTTCAGTGATGTCGACCCAATAGACTATTGGCATTCTTTTTGCAATGTCATAGACTGTATCCACCATCAACCTTGGAGATTTCTATGATGACGACAACACTGCTTACATTGTTTCTGGCCTGTGGAGACAAGTCCACTGACACTTCGACCGACGACACGGCAACAACCGAAGAAGGCTACAGTTTTGAAGGGATGGACTTTGTCTTTCAAAGTGCTGAAGGATTTGAACTTGTGGGGGATACTTTTTCTGTTGACTTCCCACAAGACCCACGAGAAATGCGATTCAGTGCCGGATGTAACTCACACGGTGGAGAATACGAGGTCGTCGATGGGGTCTTTGAAATGTCTGGTATGTACGCAACGGAAATGGGCTGCGAGATGGACCTGATGGACCAAGATTCTTGGTTGGCAACCTTCTTTACCTCCAGTCCCACCATTGAGCACGATGGTGATACCTTGACCTTTGTCGGAACGGATGCAACCTTGGTCTTTGTGGACGAGGAAGTTGCGGTTCCCGATCTTCAGTTGACAGACATTACTTGGGAGATTGACACCTATCTCGATGGGGACTCTGCATCTGCCTACAATGTGGATGTACTGCCCAATGTCTACTTTGCTTCAGATGGCACATTTACTGCCAACATGGGCTGCAATGGTGCTGGTGGCTCGTACACCGATGACGCTGGAACTTTGACCCTGACCTTTGAAACGATGACCGAGGCCATTTGTGAAGGCGATTTGAACACCATCGAGGGACACATCTTCAATGTGCTCAACAACACGCCAACGTATGAGATCGATGGAGAACGCATTACTTTGATGGCGGGCGACAAAGGCATTGGGGCGTACGCCAGTCCAGAGTAGGCAACCTTTGACGAACTTTGTCTGGAATCTGTGTGCGCGTACTTTCTTCTAGGAAAGTAAGGAGGGTGCATGGCCGTTCGCTTGATTGTGTTGATGTCTTGGGTCATCATTGTCATGATGTGGATGCCAGAGACCTGGTTTGATGGTGCATGCAGTTTTCGGTGTCACAGTGATGATTGTCGATACTCAAAAGTTCTTAAACCACTTGTAGGCGAGTCTTTTTACACCATCGCTGATTCAAGCACTCGAGCAATGATCGCGGCGTTGAATCAAGGTAAGGGTTCGTCTTCTGAGCGATTTAATTTTTATCAGTGGGCCAATCTAATTGCCTTTTTCGTTTTTGTTCCAGGCTGGGCTTGGTTAAACGCTCGATTGCACAACATTGATCGCCGGTGGTATTACACTATGGTGGGAAGCGTCGTGACGATGCTATCGATTGGTGAAGTGACGGCTTTCAAAGGGGCATTGACAGGATTCGGTTGGTATTATTATTGCATCGGTTGGTGCATTCGTATCGGCAATCTGACAGGGTTGACCTATGGTGGCGTTTGTTTTGTTGTATTCGTTGTTGGTATACCCGGAGTGCTGATTGTAGACTTCATTTGGGGACTGTGGACGCGAAATAGGCGCCAGCAAGAATAGACGATTGAGATGAGTTTCATCGTAAGGTGTTCAAGAAGTCGTTAGAAGGTGTACACTTCTTATGACCGGATACACGTATGACCACCATTCCCCAGCAGTTTCTCAACCACCTCAAAGTTGCGTTGCACAAGCGTGAATCGTTTCTTCAGCAATGTCATCAAGAGGGCACGACGTGTTATCGATTGTTCCACGGTGCTGTTGAGCGCTGGCCTTCTGTCACCATTGATCGATATGGCGATACGTTGTTGTTTCAGACGTGGCGCTCTGAGTTGAATGACGATGTTGTTGGTCAAATGGCAGATTTTATCGAAGAAAAATTGGAGCAGCGCTTCTACATTTTGTGGGCGGATCGCAGAAAACGTGGACAGGTCGAGCGTCACTGGGTGGGAGATGAAGCCCCCAGTGATATGACTGCAACCGAATTGGGGTTGACCTATCGAGTTGATCCGGTGCATCGCGGGATTGATCCATTGCTTTTTTTGGATTTTCGTGCCGGTCGACGACACATTCGTGCACATGCCAACGGTAAAAAACTGTTGAACCTTTTTTCATATACCTGCGGGATTGGTGTGGCTGCTGCGGTCGGCGGCGCAAAATTGGCGCTCAATGTAGACTTTGCCAACCATGCCTTGTCGATTGGTCAGGGCAATGCGGCCTTGAATGAACTGACGGAACCACAGTTTCAAACCTTGCAAGACGATGCGATGCTCGTTCTTCGGCAGTTTTCTGGACTGGGTGTCAAAGGCAAAGCCAAGCGTCGTCAGTATACCAAGCGCACAGCCAGACTCTTCGATATTGTCGTTTTGGATCCACCAAGACGTGCGAAGTCCCCATTTGGAGCCGTTGACACGGTCAATGATTATCAGTCTCTTTTTAAACCAGCGCTGCTGTGCACCAAGCCTGGTGGCAAAATGCTGGTGACCAACAATGTCGCCTCTGTGGAGGTGGAGTCATGGGTGGAGAGTTTGCGACGGTGCGCCAAAAAAGCAGGCAGGTCCATTGAAGCGGTGGATTTGATTGCACCCGAT
>CBFICN010000336.1:0-3357 GCA_965661045.1 uncultured Myxococcota bacterium | reverse complement strand
TTTGCCAAGTTTTCGAGCCAGCTCGATTCCAAAGCCCAATGTTCTAGACACATCTTTGTCTTTGAATACTTTGAGCATCCCAAAGACACCACGGATGGGTACGGGTTTGCTTTCTGTCGTTTCCACAAGCGATTTGGTTGCATCTTCCAAAAACTTGGCAAACTTTTCATTGAGTTTGTTGGCGTCGACAAAAATTTCTCCCAAGTGCAGAAAGCGATCAACGTGGTGGCTGAAGAATTCTAAAAACCGAGCCATGTTCGAACTGGTCAAAATGTTGAGAATGGTGACCACATTGTTTACACGCTGGTCGATGTCAATATCGCTATCTTGCAGTTTACTGGCCATTCCATCCAAGACATTGACACCAGTGCTCACCAGTTTTGGCAAGTCCTCACCAGCATCCAGTGCCTGTTCCAATAGGTCAGTTTTGGTTGCCAATTTCTCGGCGACTTTGAGGAGTTTTGGATCCGTCAGTTTGATAATTAGAGGCACGAGCATGTCTATGCGTTCGTTGATGTCAATTCCTTGCTCTGTAAGAGACATCGCCCAAGCGTCCAAAGTATTGACGCCAGTGGACAATACCTTTGGCAATTCCTCACCCACATCGAGTGCTTGATTGAGCATGTCACTTCGAACTGTCATTTTTTCGACAACGGTGATGAAATTTGGATTGGTCAACTTCAACAATAAGGGTAAGAGTAAATCAACCCTTTCGTTAAGGTCAATTCCGTCTGCCTGTACTTTCTCAGCCCAAGCATCAAATGAGTTGGTGGCAAGTGTGACAATCTCTTCCACTTGTGGTGTATCCATTCTTTCTCCAAAGTTAAGGCATACGATGGGTGCAATCTATTCATTTTTGAAGTTGTAAAACTCGTGAGTTGTTACTAGCAAAAGTCATACCACTCAATTATGGTTCACACTGAAACATTTTGATTCGTTTTTGAAACAGTCTGAACTATATTTCGCATACAGGAAGCCTATGTCTCGATTTGGAATCCGTCGTCGATTGAAGAAAGTGTTGGGTGTATCCACTTCGGAGCCGGTCCGTACAGCCCCAAAGAAGGCCGTACCACCAGCCCATCAGTCCCCAGAACTACAGTCTTCAACCCCTGTGCCGACATCTTCTCCATTAAACACACCGAAAGCAGAATCGAAGGGTGAGTCAACCCAAAGCACTCAATCATCGACACAACCACAAAGCACTGAACTGTCCGAAAAGGATGCCAAGATTGCTAAGCACCGTCGACGGACCAAAAAGGCGCTGTTGAAACTCACAAGAGAACAGGGGGGTACTGCCAGTTTGGGCGATTTGCATGAACTTGGAGAACGACGATACTTTATTGCCCACAAAGCCTTTTCTGACTTGATGGAGGAAATGGTGGCTGAGGGGTTGTTTCTCTATGACTGGTCGAGTCAAGAAGCAACCATAACTGAAACGGGAACACAATTTTTGGAGGCTCCATGACCCCTATTGATTTGGTGAAAGGCCAACTATTGGCATACAATGCACACGAGGTAGATCTCTTCTGCACCTATTTTGCAGAGGATGTCGTGGTCTATGATGGCCATACGCATGAGGTCTTGTTCAAAGGCATGGAAGCCTTCAAAGAGCGATACACCCACACATTGTCCAATCCATCGCTTCACTGTGAGTTGCTCAACCGCATTGAACAGGGCAATGTCATCATTGATCACGAACGCGTAACCGGTGTCGAGAAGGGCGTGGTGTTTGCCATAGCGGTCTATACAATTGAATACGGTAAGATTCAAACCGTTACATTTTACTGAAGTCTGCGGTTCTTTTGCGGTGATATGGATTGTCGCATTGGAAAAGACCTCTCATGATTAGTTTTGTGGAAAAAGTGCGAAAAATATCGTACAATGTAAAGACCATAGGAGATTGATATGAGAGTTCTTACCACATTCGCTTTGTCGTCCTTGTTGCTGTCCTGTTCCGGTGGAAAAGAAATGACGATTCAGGTGGGAAACGATGCCCCTGAGTTGAGCATCATTTCGCCTTTGGATGGCGCGGAGTTTAATGAATATCAACTTGTTGAGTTTGTTGGACGCACAACGGATTTGGAAGACCTCGAAACAGATTTGGATGTCATTTGGTTTTCATCTATAGATGGGGAACTGCACGTTGAAAACCCCGATGAAGAAGGAAATGTGTATTTTGCCAGCGCGGACTTGACTCCGGGAGAGCACGCAATCACCATGACGGTGACCGATACCCAAGGCTTGACGTCCAATACTTCGATTTCTGTTGTGGTCATCGATCAAGAAGATGCCCCGACGTTGGAAGTGCGTTCACCCATCAACAGCATTGGCGAAGAGAATGTGTCGATCATCTTTCAGGTGGCTGTTGCCGATGTACAGGATGCCCCCGAAGATTTGATGATCTCTTTCCAGTCTGACCTAGACGGAGAGTTTTGTGCTCCCACGGCCGATAGCATTGGGGTGGCTGGTTGTGAATCCACCTTGTCTATTGGTGAACACCAAGTGTCCTTTCAGGTGACTGACAGCCACGGTTTTACAACCGAAGAAGTGATGGACTTGGCCATTCTTCCTTCTACACAAGTGGACAATGACTTGGATGGCTTTACCGAGGAAGAAGGCGACTGTGATGATACAGTAGCAACGACAAGCCCCAATGGGGTCGAAGTACACAACGGCATCGACGACGATTGTGACCAGTTGGTCGATGAAGAAACAGAAGCCTTTGACGATGATTATGACGGATTTACAGAGTTGCAGGGTGATTGCGACGATGCCAATTTCGACGTCTATCCAGGTGCCATTGAAGAGTGTGACGGCGTTGATCAAGATTGCAACGGTGTAATCGACAACAATACACCTTGTTTTGATGATGATGGCGATGGGTTTACTGAAGACGATGGCGATTGTGATGATGGTGACGTCAGCATTGGCCCACTCGCGCCTGAAGCCCCCAATCAAATAGACGACGACTGTAATGGCATCATTGATGACAATACCGTCAATTACGATGACGATGGCGATGGTCAAGCGGAGATCGATGGCGATTGTGACGATGCATCTGCGAACGTGTATTTTGGAGCCACGGAAACCTGTGATGGGATCGATGAAGATTGTGATTTGATCATTGACAACGATACCCTATGCTATGATGATGATGGCGACGGTTTTACTGAGCAAGATGGGGATTGTAACGATTATCAGCCCAGTGCTTACCCCGGAAATGCAGAGGTCGCAGACGGCATTGACAACGACTGTGCTGGCTATATCGACGAAGGTACTGTGTACTTGGATGACGATGGTGACTGTTTCTGTGAAGATGTGCCTTGTGCTGGGTCGATTACCAGCAATTGCACGTTG
>CBFICN010000335.1:0-3379 GCA_965661045.1 uncultured Myxococcota bacterium | reverse complement strand
AGATTGCTACGGAAACGGTCTCTGAATCATCCAAAACACCATCACAATCTGATGCAAGTGCCAAGGACAAACCGAAAGTCATCATTCTGGGAGACAGTTTGACCGCGGGACTGGGATTGGATGTCAACCTCGCGTACCCTACCCTCGTTGCCAACCAACTGGGTGAACTTGGATACCCGACCGAGATCATCAATGCTGGTCAAAGTGGAGACACCACGGCTGGTGGTCTGAGACGCGTCGATTGGCTACTAAAGCAAAATCCAGATTTGTTAATTGTGGAATTGGGTGCCAACGATGGCATGCGTGGGATTCCCCTTCCGGAGATCGAGAAAAACCTCAACGGCATCATCGACAAAGCACAAGCCCAAAGCACCCCTGTATTTCTGATGGACATGTACATTCCTTCCAATTTTGGACAGGACTATACCGATGGCTTCCATGCGATTTTCACAAAAGTCGCCAAAGAACAAGACATTCCCCTCGTGCCATTTCTATTGCAAGATGTCGCAGGAAAACCGGAACTCAATCAAGCCGATGGTATTCACCCAACCGCCCAAGGACACACCTTGATGGCTGATGTGGTGAGAGAAAGCATTAAAGAATGGCGTATGGAGTGGACAAACAACGACTAATTTACTGTTCAGAATAATGTATGCTCTATACCATGCATACACTAATTCAGTTGATGGCCTGTCAGTCTGCCAATTCGCCAGAGTTTGGTGTCCTCCAGTCTGAATCAAATATGAACACTGTCCAAAGTACGAGCACATATAGTGTAGGAGATTTGGATTTTGTTCCAATCCCGATTGAACCTTTCACCATGGGTTCACCCGAAGATCAGAACGGGCGACAACCCCACCCTGAATCGGATCAAAGCGTCGAGAGTGATGAAAGACAGTTTCAAGTCACACTGACGACCCCCTACCACATTTCGACCACAGAAGTAACGCGAGCCATATTCTTTCAATACATGGAAGACGACGAACAGGGGTCTGCAAACTGTCTCGCAGACAACTGTCCCATCCAATTCATCAGTTGGCACATGGCGGCTCACTTCACCAATGTGCTTTCCATATCAGAGGGGCTAGAGGAATGCTACAACTGTGAGGGAGAAGGACGTGATGTCGAATGCGAAAGCAATTTTGACGGTGGCCGCATTTACCAATGCCAAGGATTTAGATTGCCCAGTGAATCAGAATGGGAGTTTGCAGCCCGTGCCGGTACTGAATCGGCAATTTGGACACCCAATGGTGGGGCAGAATTGCCGAGTGGCATCGAGTTTGACTGTGGAGACCACACCCTTTCTGATGGAACGTATTTGTCGACACTCGCTTGGTTTTGTGGTTCATCGGACCAAGCGATGCCAGTCGGTCAGTTACTTGCAAACGACTATGGACTCTACGACATGAGTGGGAATGTCTGGGAATGGGTACACGATGGCTACAATGAATACCCAACCGAAGCCGTCATCAACTATGTGAGTCCACCTAGTGGAACACACAGTTTACGAGGTGGTCGATGGGGCAATGAACCCTACGCACTGCGAGCAGCTCAACGCATCCATGCAGAAGCTGACTTTTGGGATGGAAATTATGGATTTAGAGTGGCCATTCGATCGAGTTCTGTTCCGTAAATAATTAAAAGTGCAAGTATTCACAAACATGTATACGAATAAGATAGATCATTTGAGTAACCAAACTTTGGGGTTTTTATGGGTCTTTTCACATTAATATTACTCGCACTGCCAGCTGCGTGGGCCGTTGATATCACGTCGGTTGATCGACCAAGCATGGGTACAGCAGCGTACACCCTTGAACAAGGTGGACTCCAAATAGAATCGGGGTTTCAACTAGATGGTTCTCAAGTTGAAAATCTGTATACCCTACCCACCATGCTTCGAATTGGTTTGCACGATCAATTTGAACTCAGACCGTACACGTCGATGGTCAACCACAGTTCTTCCCAGACAATGGCTTTTCAAAAATCGGGAATTCAAGGTAAACTGGCTCTGTATACACCAGAAGCCACCAATATTGCCATTGCGGTCTTGGCAAGTGCAGATATGGACGTTGGATCTGGAATGATCTTGGTCGACGCTTGGAAAGAAGACTGGTCTGCCTGGATCAATGCGGGTCATGCTCTTGGCTATGACTCAACCACCGAAGGGAGCACATTGCTCATCACTGGACTTGGATACACATTGCCCAATCAACAAGGGCTCTTCGTTGAAAGCAGTGCGACAATCTCAAACACCATTCATACGACGATTCAAAGTGGCTACAGCAAAACATTCAAACAGTTACAACTGGATGTGTATGCAATGAAAACACTGAATACGCCTGGCGCGTGGCAAGTCTCAACTGGTCTCGGATGGCGCATAAGATAAACTCAGCGCCTCTTCAAATTATAGAGCCCCTCTCTTGAAAACAACAAAGAACACAAGATCTTCCTTCTTTATGTAACAAGTGTGTTATTTAAAGCCATTCAATCGACCCAGAGCCTTAAATTGACATACATTGTGTACAACACATTGTCTAGTTTTGGATGGCTACATGAAAAAATTGCGTTCTCAAGAATGGTATGGAAAGTTTGACAAAGATGGATTCATTCACCGTTCATGGATGAAAAATCAAGGGCTGCCCGATCACGTCTTTGATGGTCGACCCGTGATCGGAATCTGCAATACTTGGTCAGAAATCACCCCCTGCAATGCACACCTTCGAGAGCTCGCTGAGTACGTCAAGCGTGGTGTGTGGGAAATGGGCGGATTGCCACTGGAGTTTCCAGCCATTTCACTCGGGGAAACTCAAATGCGTCCCACGGCGATGCTCTTTCGCAACCTTTTGAGCATGAGCGTCGAAGAGTCTATCCGTGCCAATCCAATTGACGGTGTGGTGTTGTTGGGTGGTTGTGACAAAACTACCCCCGGACAGGTCATGGGCGCCTGCAGTGTCAACCTTCCCACCATCGTCGTCTCTTCTGGACCGATGCTAAATGGTAAATATCGCGGACAAGATATTGGTTCGGGTACCGACGTATGGAAATTTTCTGAGGCAGTACGCTCTGGTAAAATGAGCATGACCAACTTCTTACAGGCTGAATCTGGTATGTCTCGTTCTCGAGGTACGTGTATGACCATGGGAACCGCTTCGACCATGGCGAGTCTAATGGAAGGACTGGGTCTCGCCCTACCCCACAATGCTGCTCTGCCTGCAGTGGATGCTCGCCGTCAGACCTTGGCACACATGACCGGTCGCCGCATCGTGGACATGGTCAAAGAAGACGTTACCCCTTCCAAGTTGTTGGACAAACGTTCCTTTGAAAATGCCATCATGCTCAATGCCGCCATTGGTGGCTCGACGAATGCCATCGTGCATTT
>CBFICN010000334.1:1031-3387 GCA_965661045.1 uncultured Myxococcota bacterium | reverse complement strand
GACGTGGGTTTCTCGATGCCCTACACCCTGTGACCTTGGGGTGGGTACAGCCAAAAATTCCAGCATCGATGCTCTATGAGCACCATGGGGATTTGAGCAATGTACCTCAAACGATGTCCAACACGCGTGGATAACATCTTGATCGCAATCAACCCAGTTGCTCGACCACGTGGTTGATAAAGGAGCGCACTTTGATCGACAGGTGCTTACTGGCCATCCACACCAAACTCACTTTGGCAACGTCTTGCTCGTATGATGGCAAAATTCGAATCAAATCTCCCCTGTCGACATGAAACTGAGCACTCCAAACGTCCAATATTCCTATTCCCAAGCCCATCACCGTCGATTGAACCAACGCCGCCGAATTGTTGACGGATATCCGAGGAGACGGCATTGGCAGGCCGTCCTTGAACGGTTCACCCTTGTGGTTCCACGGCTTGTCGGCAAAAGAGACCTCTGTAAAACCAATGCTGTCGCAACGATACAAATCATCTATCGATGCAATTTGACCTATTTTTTCCATGTACGATGGACTGGCAAACAAACCGTTGGAAATGCTGTGTAGGCGTCGCGACATGGTGTTGGCATCTCCGGGCAGCATACCGGTGTGCAATCTCAGCCCCACATCAATTCGTTCAGCAACCATATCCGTCACTCTAGAAGTCAGCAGCAAATCCAGTTTCACCTTGGGATAACGTTGTAAGTATCCGGCAAAACACTCCAGTACAGCTGGGGTTTGGCCATACCCTTCAGTGGTCGTCACTTTCAATGTACCCATGGGCTCTCTCTGATTCTCTCGAATGGCGACTTCAGCCGCTTCAATCTCTTCCAAAGAACCCACAATTCTCTCAAACAGCGCTCGACCATCTTGCGTCAGCACCAAGCGTTTTGGAGCTCGAGAAAAAAGCTCTACCCCCAAAGCGCCTTCCAACCGCTTCAATCTACGACTGACCGTCGACTTTGGTATACCAAGGAAGTCTGCTGTTGCGGTCACCGTTTGGTGTTTGACCATCACTGCAAAGGTTTGAAGATCATTGAGGTTCATACCAATAACATAACGGCTTCATATCCATTATAAGTTGCAAAAAAGCAACGATAGTTTGCAAAAGTGCAATATTGTTTCATAAAATTACGGGTGTACAATCAAGTCAACCAACACTGGTTTTCAATCCTCTTTGCATTTGGAGTACACAATGCACAAATCTCTTCTTTCTCAAACTCTTATTTTTGGGGCTTTACTTGTTGGAGCCACTCAAACAGCCCAGGCGGAAACCTGGAACATCGACAGCAGTCACTCTGAAGTGGGCTTTGAAGTCACCCACATGATGATTTCCACAGTGGAAGGCAACTTTGGAGAGTTCTCTGGCAACATCGAAGTCAACAAAAAAGGCAAACTGACCTCTTTGTCTGGTGACGTGAGCATTGCCAGTGTAGACACCAATGATGCCAAACGAGATGCACACTTGCAACAAGATGACTTTTTCGCAGTGGCTTCTTTCCCAAAGATGACCTTCAACAGCACCAAAGTAAAAGGCTCTCACGACAAAGGATACAGTGTCACCGGTGACCTAACCATCCGTGACGTCACCAAGTCGGTCACCCTCGATCTGGCTCCTTTTAAAGGTCCCATCACCGATGGATGGGGGAATACCCGTGTGGCTACAGTCGCAACAACAGAGATCAACCGACAAGAGTTCGGGGTCACCTGGAGTGCCTCGTTGGACTCTGGTGGATTGGTTGTCAGCGATGAAGTCGCCATCGAAATCAAAATGGAATTCATTCAACCCAAAGGAGAATAATTATGTCTTTCAACAAACTCATCGAAAAACGTCGCACCATCTATGGACTCGGAAAAGACCTTCCCGTCTCTGAATCCGACATTGAATCCATCGTTGCACACGCCGTCAAACACACCCCGTCGGCCTTCAACTCACAATCCGCAAGGGTGATCGTTCTCTTTGGTACAGCCCACGACAAACTGTGGAACATTACAAAGGACAACCTGCGAAAGATCGTACCTGCGGAAAACTTTGCCCCAACTGAGGACCGCATCAACGGTTTCGCTGGTGGTGCTGGAACCGTCCTGTTCTTTGAAGACCAATCTGTGGTCGAGTACCTGATGGAAAACTTTGCACTCTATGCCAAAAACTTCCCCATCTGGTCAGAGCAATCTTCTGGAATGTTGCAATATGTTGTCTGGACCAGCCTCGCAGAAGTCGACGTAGGGGCTTCTTTGCAACACTACAATGAAGTCATCGAAGAAGATGTTGCCAAAGCATTTGACGTACCCGATTCGTGGAAACTGATTGCGCAGATGCCTTTTGGAAACATCGCCAGTCCAGCGGGTGAAAAAGAA
>CBFICN010000334.1:0-1022 GCA_965661045.1 uncultured Myxococcota bacterium | reverse complement strand
TTTGACGTACCCGATTCGTGGAAACTGATTGCGCAGATGCCTTTTGGAAACATCGCCAGTCCAGCGGGTGAAAAAGAATTCCAGCCATTGGATGCCCGCTTTAAGGTGATTCGATAAGACTTGAGTTCCTTGGTCTGCTCAGTGAAACATTGATGACACTGGGCAGATCATATCTTCTTTGTTCCTTCACTCTTTCAATCTTCTATCTATTCTTTTGTCATGTTCTATAAACCACTTTGGAGGCCTCATGTTTCAACTTCGACCCAGCAACGCACGTGGTGCTGCCAATTTCGGATGGCTCGATTCAAAACACTCTTTCTCTTTTGGCAATTACTATGACCCCAACCACATGGGGTTTCGCAACCTTCGCGTCATCAACGAAGACAAAGTGTTGCCCGGCAAAGGCTTCGGGACACACGGACACAAGGATATGGAAATCATCTCCTACGTCATTTCAGGCCAACTTGCCCACAAAGATTCGATGGGCAATGGCTCGACGATTGTGCGTGGGGATGTACAGCGCATGAGTGCTGGAACAGGCGTCCGCCACAGTGAGTTCAATGCCTCCAACAGCGAGTTGGTTCATTTCCTACAAATCTGGATTTTACCCAACCAACAGGGTCATGCCCCGGGATATGAAGAACGCAACTTTGGCGATGAACGGCACAACGCCCTTCGACTGCTGGTGAGCGGTGATTCGAGTGCCGATGCCCTCCACATCAACTCCGACATTCAACTGTTTGGATCTGAATTGGATAGTGGAGAAACTGTCACACATGGTCTTGCTACGGGTAGACACGGCTGGGTTCAAGTTGTGAAAGGGTCTTTGATCGTCAGCGATGGTTCGTTGTCACACACCTTGTCAGCAGGTGATGGACTGGGAATGTCGGAGGTCAGCACCGTGACATTGACAGGCGACACGAACTGTGAATTTTTGCTGTTTGATTTGCCGTAGGGTTTACCATAGATCAATCGATCATTGGTTCTGGGTTATTGTATAAATCATCGGGAGCGCAGTCACT
>CBFICN010000333.1:0-3418 GCA_965661045.1 uncultured Myxococcota bacterium | reverse complement strand
CACTGTTTCACAATAATTCAACAAAACCGCCACATCTCGACTGGGATCTTGAATCATCTTTTCCAACTCTTGAAAGGAACGATAAATCGATGGACCGAGTGAATTCAACGCAACGAGTTTCTTATCCAGACTGTGAACACTCTCATCCTCAGCGTACACATTGAACCCTTCACTCAGATTGAAATGGACAACCAAATCTTTTTTGCCTTTCAACATATTTTGCAGGTAGCTTGTTAGGGAACAAAAGTTTTTCCCGGTCGTTTGGTCGGGATTTGGAAATAAATCGTTCACATTGCCATGCAATAAAAAAATGACATTCTCTCCAGAAACATAGCGTGTCTTTAACTCTTCAACCCAGTCTAATTTCATGATAGCCTTCCTTCAGTATTCGTGTGTTCAAAATTTGGCGCCTCAGTCTTGAACGTAGTCAATTCAAGGCAAGGTGCAAGCGTGTTTGAGCAGCCTCAATTTCCACCAATATGTATACATCTGTTGTACTGGTAGCCAATGCCTTCAACCACTCTATTTCTGTGGGACCTGCCCACAAATGTATGCCTCTAAGCAGTTCGATCAAAACGGGTCTTTCCAGACCACGATCCATGAGTGGTGTCACCCACTTGCGCACCCCTTTTCTTTGCCGCTCAGACAAAGCAGGATGACTGGCCAACACTCGAAAGGCCCCAATCAGGTCATCTCGCTGTGACTCAATATTGACAAACATCGATTTGAGCGTTCGAGGCGAACGACCTTTGATCGACAGTTTTGCAAATCTAGCCCACTCCCCACAGTCTGTGGAGTGCCTCCGAACAGAGGACAGCAGTCCAAGTGCTGACCGTTTGGATCCCTCATCTTCAGAGTCTAGGATATTGCCGTCCAGTCCGATGGTCCACAGTGTATCGACTGCATCCAAACACTCTCCCGTCGACCAGTCTTCCAGTTGTGTGAGATAAGTGGATGTCCACTGGGGTTCTCTGATGGCCATGACGGTCCACAAAGGTGCCCTCAAACCTTCCTCTACCCACTCCATGTGGGGTTCGAGTACGGCAAGTGTCTCTGCAGAAAGGAAGTGATACACATCCCACACAAAAGGCATTGATAAGGGAAAGTCCCCTTGTTGAATGAGTTGTTTAAGCGGAGAAGACACACCAAGCAGTTCCGCTCCGGCAATGGCACAGGTCCACTGATCTTCAAATGTGCCTTCTGAATAGACTGGCCATGCAGGTCCGGTCTCTGAATCTCCCGAGGCATAGTCTACAACCTCTGTGTGTCCAAGTTTGTGCAGCCTCAAAGCGAGACGACAGCGCTCTTGATCCGTGAGGTGTCCAGACCATCCACGACTCAACCCCTCAATGTCAGAAGCCGCAAACAGCACATCGCCCAACGCCTCTCTCACCACTAAATCCGGCGCTTTCCACAATGCCTCTTGGTGTTCGACCGTCAGCACTCCAATCGCCGACACTGTTCTCAAAGCCTGGATTTGAATGACAGGCTCGCTAGACATCAAGCGATCTTCTAGAACACTTTCTTGCTCTAACGACCACGCCAAGGGAATCATCAAGGCAAGCATAGCCGACTACCCCCTTGTGGCATCAATTAAAATAGACAGCAACCGCGATGGCCAAAATCAACAGTGCCCCGATCACCACCATCATCATCGAAGACCCTTCCTCTTCTTTTTGAATCGGAATCACCAGTGATTCATCGTCCTCATCATCCAGTTCCAACGTGAATACATGCGGCCCTTCTCCCAAGCGCACCTGTCCGCGCGGTCGCAATTCTTCTGGTCTACGAACAACACGTTTGTCGTTGACAAAAATGGCGTTTCTCGAGTTCTCATCTTGAACCCACACAGCAGAGTTCCGCAGAATCAACCGTGCATGCAACCTTGATACATCTGGGTCAGGAATGACAATTGTACACTCTTCCGACCGACCAATCGTATTGCCATCCCCTTCTACCAACGGAAATCGTTGTCCAGTCAACGGGCCCTCAATAACAACGAGTACAGGAACTTGGTCCATAGCATCTCCAATCAAATCTTCGAGACAATAGTATAATGTATTCGTATCGCATACCCCATCGCTCTGTCAGTATTTTTTTCTGTAAATGAACAAAGAAATCTGTCAGTCAGCCATCCATCATACGTGAGCACCTGTAAAATTTCAGTTGGTAGACATCAGGATTCGGGATTGCAAAGTCATCATGTTACATTGAGAGTGGAAGGAGGATGGTATGAAACACATCACACAGGCACAGCTGAATCTACACAAGCAATTTGAAACCCAAATGTTCCAGATTCAACAAATTGACACCGCACTGACGAACAACGGATCTGTATCTGAGACTGATCGCCAATCCTTGCTCAAAAGCCTACTGCAAAAAAGCCAACTGCTCACAAGTCAACTGGCTGAAGCGGAATTTGTTGCCACTGAGTTCATCCGACTAGAGGCAGAGCAAGAACGCTTGCAACGCGCAAATCAATCCAAAACACAAACCCTCAAGCAACTACAGAGCACAGTCGAACAAACACGCAACGAACACCGAAGAGTACACCTGAACGTTCAAGCCTTACAAGACCAAAGCAAAGAACTTGAACAAGAATACATCGCACTGCAATCTGAGCAACTCAAACTCACTGAAGGCCTCAAGCACAGAGAAACGCAACGTGACATCTTACAAGAAGAAATTGATGCCCTCAAACACAAGGCAAAACACCTCGAGCAAAATATAAAAGGGCTGCAACAACTTCGAGACCAAAACCTGCTCAGTGTCATGGACTTAACCGCCCGTCTCAATAACGTATCGAGCGGAAAAGGTGAGAAGGAGTAACATGTCACACGCAATATTTTTGGCACACATTCGAAGCATGCAGAAACAGCTTGATGGAATCGTGCAACGAAACCTTTCCCATTCCCAGGTACGACAACATTTTCTCACCCGCGAACTGACACACCTCTCTTTAAAGCAGCGTTTGAGTACCTCTACAAAAGAACCAAAAGCACAAGGATATAGTTCAGAGGTAAAAGAGTCGTCACCACTGCCCGTGGCTAACAAGACCAAGGACAGCCACCCAGTGCGCACACCGACCGCCGAAGAATACCTTGACCAAGCGGACAGTTACCTCCAACGGGGATTGGAGTCGGCCGCCATCGGTTCTTTCGTGCGCGCCATTGTAGCAGTCGTATCGAATCTTCCCGAAGACAAAGCCCCATCATCCACACAGTCAACGCAGTTAAACCATGCTTTATTGTCCCTTCACACCCTCAACAAGCAGGTCGCCCAGAATGTGATCAGTCGACTGGACAGTCTCAAACCAATAGCACAACGACTCTTTCCCACGCTCAATGTGAAAATTTGATGTATTTTACAGAGCAAACAGATATCTTGGCTGATGGATTCACCATTCTGTAGACCGTCA
>CBFICN010000332.1:0-3429 GCA_965661045.1 uncultured Myxococcota bacterium | reverse complement strand
CGATGAAGCCCTCGCCCTGGCCAAAGATTCACCGGGGCATTTTCAAGTATTTTTGTGTGAAACCTGTACCCACATGAGTGTGGGGGTGGCATTGGAACCAACCTTGCGTCCCAATCCTCGACTCTATGTGACTTGGGAAATCTTGGAGTTCCCACGTGGAGAACCCCAAGCCATTGAGAAACTCAATCGAGATCTCTAGTTTACTGAACTTGCCAGTCTGCCGGTAGTTCAATGTGGTATACCAGTTCTACCCGTTCTCTTTGAGCCGCTTTCAAGTCCATATTCCATACCACAAAACCTTTGTAGTCATCAAATGTGTAGGTTCCCGTCGTGGCTTCGGTATCCAAATCAACCGCGATGTCTTCATTTTTGGTTAGGGGAATGGCTTCGCGTATTTCAACGGACTCTATATCAGAAGAGTTGTTTTGAATCGAAATGGCATAGGCACGCTGCAATTGCTGTGATTTTCCGAGCATTTTTCGATCTCGCTTTTCTTGAACCGTTTGTCTTTCCACCCTCAAATGGGGCAAGGTACCCAAAGAAATCTCCATTTGTTCACCTGCAGCCACCGTTGGATGGGTGTGATCGCCGATGAAAACCCCGTTCTTGTAGAGGTGCATGGAGCCCCCCAACAGTCCATAGGCCGTTGGATTGTTGAAACTCACCGTTTCAAATACGTAGGGTGTTGCCCGAGGTATGGATATGTTCGAAATGGTGGCGTCGGTTTGAATGTGATCGATGGGTACCCAGTGTGCCTGACCATTGCTGGCAATGGTACTGCGGTGTGGAAGGGTCAACTGCATTGATTGGCCGTTGTCATCGATGCTGACGTTGGTGGCCGTGTTGCTTGAATAGCCCGCGTTGGAAAGTGAAGACCGATCTTCCATGCTCTGAACCATGACCCGTTGTTCTTCATTGGGGGCGCCGTTGACCCAAATGGGTGCAGGGTACAAGGCATGGGCTCCAAGATTGGGTTTGGCAGTACTCAAGGTAATGCTGGCGTTGGTCCAGTCTTCTCCTGTCGCCTGGCGAATTTGTGCAGACACTTGAAGTTTGGCAGATACATCTCCATTGGTTGTGTCTACGAACAGATCACTTTCAGGAGTCCAACTGGCCGAAGGAACGACATAGTGTAGGTTTGCCTTCACGGTATTGCTGCCCTTACATTCCAATAGAACAGTGGCATCAATGGTTTGTTGAGTCGGTTGTACATTTAGCAAGCCCAACTGTCGGTCAATCAATGCAATGTCTCGTTGAATTTCCCCCAACTTTATTTGCGTGTTGTGCATGTCCTCTTGGATTTGAAGCTTGTCGGTTCGGAATCGGTCTAGTCCAGTTGTCCATTTGTTTCTCAAGTCCTTGTTGGCTTTGAATTCGGTGTGCATGCTGGCCAAAAACTGCTGTTCAAATGCTTGGACTGTTTGAAGTTCTTTGTTGCTGAGCGCATAGGCATCATTTTCTTTGCGCTGTTTGAGCAACAGTGCATCTTTTTCTTTAAGCAGCGTTTTCACTCTTTCATTGCTGTGTTCTTGATGGACTGTAGTGGTGTGTCGTACCCCAATCACCTTGCTAGAACCGTTGGACTCTGCCCTCAGAGTTTTGATGTCTGTGGTGTAGGGAAGGTTGGTAAAAACAATGGAACTGCTGCCGTTTGTACACTGTCCGTTGCTTTTTCGAGTGATTTCTGCTCGGTCGGTGAATACCAGAACAGCGTCAATGGTGTCCGCGAAAGCCATGTGTGCGATGGTCATCCAAATCATGATTCGTTCCCCCAAAGTTTCCAGCCGGTTGGTCTGGTGATTGAATAGGTCAGTTCGATGGTTTCTGTTTGTCCTGCTGGAATTTCCAAGTCCCAGTGCAGAATTCCTTGATTGTTTTCTTCTTGTTTGTATGGATGCGATGCGGTCAGTGACTCAATTGTGATGTCGTCATTTTGCGTCATGGGCAGTTGGTCGAGGATTCGAATGGCAATGGCCTTTTGTTTGTAGTTTCCAACCTCTATTTTCACAGTGTAGTCGGTGATGTCTTGTTGCTTGAGCAATCCTTCTTTTCGTTGCATGGGTGTGATGTTGCGTTTAATTCGAATGCTTTCATCGGCTCCCAGAGGTAATTCCAGTAATCCACCGGCTTTCGTGGTCGAAAGCGTGCTTTGAACTGTAAAGTGGCCGTTTAAGAAAATGCTCGCATTGCCTTGTAAAATGGCTTGTTCGTTGGTGTTGGTCACCGTACCTTTCAGATAGGCGCGTTCTTCCAATGAGGGCGTTGCTTCATAAAAGGAAATGGTTTTGTGATCGGTACTTTCCAGAGGAATGCGATGTTGTTGTCCATCGCTGGGGACATCAAACTGACCGATGGAGGTCCACTTGAGATTCAAGCCCTCTTGGGTCGGTATGTTGAATTTGTCATTGTGTGTGCGAATTGGTGCATACAGGTTCGAAGCTTCCAACGCCAAGGGAATATTGGCCAGTGAGCTGGAACTGACTTTGGCGGCTGCCATTTGTGGTCTCTTTGAGCGTTGGGACATACCCGACAGCGTCGCAATACCCCTAGATTGGATGCTTTCGACGGCAACACTGTCCATCATCATATCTTCAGCCAACATGTACTGGGGCGCCATCTCTTCTTCGTACTCTATTCGGTTGGGTGGGGGTGCCTCGGCGTATCCCACATTACCTGCGGTGCTGTAGGCTCTGGTGCCATAGGTAGAGCCCGTCATTCCTTGGACAATGCTGGTATCTGCACGACCAAGGCTGGACATAGCGTTTTGGTTTACGGACTGTGGCAGGATGCTATTTAGGCGGGCTGTGATTTGTGTCAGGTGACGTTGTTCACTTGCATAGGCTTCTCGGTTTGCAATGGTGTCGAGTTCTGATTTGGAGACTTGGCTTGAAAATGGTGGGTACAAGGGCTGTTGTGCTCTTGAATTGGCCGCTCTGGCCACTGGAATGTATTCATTCTTTTCTCCAAGCGTCCAGGTCAACATGGTTGGAAGAGAACGATAGTGTTTTCTATTGGAGGTGGCGAACTCTAGCTCAACGCCTTCCCAATTTTCTCCACTGCTTTGAACCACCAGCGCCGCAGTCTCTATTCTTGCGGTGTCGGTTTCTGAGTCGTAATGGACATCGTAGGTTGGTGTCCATCGTGCGCCGTTGATGGTGTATTCAAGATCGAACTTGACCGTTCTACTGGCATTTGAGTCTATGACGGCAACGACCTCATAACTGCTTTTGGAAACACTTCCTTGTAAATAGGGTTGGGCTTTCTGTTGAAGCGTCATGAACTTTGTACGTTCCTTTTGCAACTGTTGGTCGATGGCAAACAGTTCATTTTGGGCTTGTGCCATTTGAGAGCGAATGAATCGCCAGTTCTGTCGCCAGATTTGCAAACTGTATTGTGCAATGTTGTTGCTGTAATCGTCTCCATTGAGGC
>CBFICN010000331.1:0-3491 GCA_965661045.1 uncultured Myxococcota bacterium | reverse complement strand
AGAAAACCAAGTCCCGACCAGTGCCCTGCGACGCGTGGTGGCAAATTGAGCGACCCAGTCCACCAAAGCTTGAGTCCCTTTGCCCACCCGCATGATTTCAACAGTGCCCGCAATAAACAGCGAAAATACAATGACCTTCATACCGTCTCGATCAGCCACAGAATCGATGAACAACGGGTCGACGACGTAGAGAACCGCAGAGAATGGATTGCCAGTGATCAACACCGCACCCAACAACACGCCCATGAGCAAAGAAAAAAGTGCCCGTTTGGTCCAAAGGGATAGCCCGACCGCTACAAAAACGGGTAGTAATGATACAATGCCCATGTTCATCTCCATCTCCATCGAGTGAGGAAGTCTTGAAAGCCATTTGTATCCACCATGATCCCCCCCTGCAACTGATGCCGTTTGGTGAAGGACCTGGGGACATGCCCGTTCTCAACCAGTCGCTTGCCGATCACCAACGTGAAGTGTTGAGTCGTTGCGGTATCAAAATTGTTGAGACTGTTCCGATGGATGAAACCTACTTCTTCTTTGGAGAAGAGGTTTGGTTTACAGATACATTGATCGAGCAATTGATGATGCAAGTACCCGAGAGTGGAGAAGGGCGGTTGGTCTGTATAGATGCCGTGTGGAATGAATTCATGACCAGCGTGCTCTCCCAACGCGATGGACGACTGCGAATGGGCGTCTGTTATGGAGAAATGCCAGAGGATTTGAATACCCTTCCAGATTGGGAGATCGATTGGGGACTTCGAGATGCTGACCCCATGGAATTGCATGAAAAGATGCAACACGCAGTTCGTCCAATGCGTTTGGGACCGATCATGGCATTTGAAGTACAGCACTGGTGTGACGTGCTCCGTGTCAATCAGTTGGCCATTGCAGAAAAAGTCGAGCGAGTGAAGTGGCAATGGAAGCAAAGTTCCTGGATTACCAAGGTTTGGACAGTAATTTCGATGTTGTTCAAAGTGCGGTCTGTGAATCCTCAAAAGATTGCACGTCGCATAGGAACGCAAGGAAAGGGCTGCAAGATCCACCCTACAGCGGTGATTGAGGCCTGTGAGATTGGAAACAACGTCGAAATTGGTCCCTATGCCGTCGTACGAGCAAGTGTCATTGGAGATGGTGCCAAAATTGAAGAACACGCAACGGTAAACCTGTCTGTTGTGGGTAAGAAGTCTCGTGTTGCTCGATACACGCTTGCCAATTTATGCGTCATTATGGAAGGTGCCTTTGTGTCAAAAGGCGGCGGGTATCAGATGAGTCTATTTGGGAAGAAGGCTTTCATTGCGATTGATCCCACCATGCTTGATTTGTCCTTTGGGAAAACCATCAGAGTGAGAGACAATCATGGTGAATGGCTGGACACCAAGCAGCATTTTATGGGGTGCTGTATTGGGCACCGTGCAGCGATTGGGAATGGTGTCCGACTCAACTTTGGTGTCACAGTTCCGAATGATGCACTGTTGATAGCGAGCGCGGATGAATTGATAACCGATGCTTTAGGTGCTGAACCGAATATACCCGCACGGGTGAACGCTGAGCACGGTGTGGATTCGATTGTAAAGCGAAAGGCTGATTGAGTATATTTTTCAGTCATCAAAACTGTGTTTTCGCTATAATATAGGAAAAATCTGTCTTTAGGAGAATGTATGAAACAACTGAGTTTGCTAGCATTACTGGTGGCCTGTGGAGAAACCGAAGACCCCAAGATTCAAGAAGAGGTCATAGATACCGGCGCTCAGACTTTTGACCTCGATGGGGATGGATACACATCCGATGAAGACTGTGACGACAATTCCAGCACAATTTTTCCGAATGCTGAAGAACTCTGTGACGGTGTTGACAATGACTGTGATGGTGAAATCGACGAAGGGGTCCTCAGTACATTTTATTTGGATGTGGACCAAGATGGCTTTGGGGACGATGAAGCGATTTTGGAGGCTTGTGAAGTACGCGATGGCTATGTGGCCATTGGCAACGATTGTGACGATGGAAATGCTGATGTCTATCCTTCAGCGCCAGAGGTTTGTGATGAAGTGGACAACAATTGTGATGGGGAGATCGATGAAGGTGTGCAGACTGCATTTTTTGTTGACCGTGACCGAGATGGGTACGGAAACGACGCTGAGATTCAGTGGGCTTGTGAAGAGCAAGAAGGCGTCAGCGCTGTAGCAGGCGATTGTGATGACAGCAATGCCGTCGTCAACCCGTCGGCCGAAGAAGTGTGTGATTCGATAGACAACAATTGCAGTGGCACGGTGGATGAAGGACAGACGCGATTCTTTTATGAAGATGCCGATGGAGATGGCTTTGGCAGTGATGGGTCTATGGTGGAAACCTGCAATATGCCGGCTGGATACGTGGACAATGCTTTGGACTGTGAAGATTCATCGGTCTATGTTTCGCCAACAGCGACGGAAGTGTGTGATTCGATAGACAACAATTGCGATGGTGTAGTGGATGAACAGGGGGCTTTCGGTGCAACTGCATGGTATTTGGATGCAGATGAAGATGGCTTTGGCAGTGCTGGAAGCATGGAAGTGCAATGTACACAACCGACGGGCTATGTGAGCAACGATGATGACTGCAATGATGGTGATGCGGGTGTGTCACCGATTGCGGCAGAACTGTGTGATGGTTTCGACAACGATTGCGATGGGGCGATCGATGATGCGGACGGGAATGTGGTGACAGCCAACGTGTGGTATTTGGATCACGATGGGGATGGGTTTGGCGATCCGTTGTTTACCTTGTCTTCTTGCAATCAACCCTTGAATTACGTCTCTGACAATACTGACTGTAATGATTTTCATACTGGTGTGTCACCAACTTCGATGGAGGTGTGTGACGGTTTTGACAATGACTGCGACGGGGACACAGACGATTTTGACAGTAACGTGGTCTATGGCAGTGCCGATGTCTATTATGCGGATTTGGATGGGGATGGGTTTGGCGATGCAACTGTGGCAACCGAGACCTGCTCTCCAACGGTCAGTATGGTATCCACTGTTGGAGACTGTGATGACAGTCTTGCAGGAATCAATCCGGATGTTGCTGAATTGTGTGATGGCGTCGACAACAATTGCGATGGGATTGCCGATGGTTCAGATGCCGTAGATCAAAGTACGTGGTATTTCGATTTTGATGCCGATGGTCATGGGGACCCAGATATTTCGGTCGAGCAGTGTGAACAGCCCACTGACTATGTGGACATTGGCACGGACTGTGACGATGCAGACATCTCGGTGAACCCCGATGAGTTTGACACGTGTGATGGTGTGGACAACGATTGTGATGGGGCGATCGATGAAGACGCTTCGGTTGGGAGTACAGCCGCTTGCGCCGCCAGTTCTTGTGCTGATATTTTGGCAGAAGATCCAACGGCTGCAGATGGTGTGTATTACATCGAAGACAGTTCGGGTACTCCGATAGAGGTCTATTGTGAAATGGACTTTGATGGTGGTGGCTGGCTGGTTGTGTACAAT
>CBFICN010000330.1:0-3521 GCA_965661045.1 uncultured Myxococcota bacterium | reverse complement strand
AGGACTGTTGATAGGACCCTCATGTGCGGCTGCGTTGTTTGCGGCTCTAGAGTATGCTGAGAAGGTAGAAGAGGGGACTTTTGTCGTCGTTTTTCCAGACTCTGGAGAGCGGTACCTATCCGATGCCCATCTTTGGAATGAGTGAGCAAAATCAATAGGAGTGTACCCATGGTATTGGTGTTTGAACCAGAGTGTATGAAAACCCTCGTCAATCATGCTCAGGAAGGTTTTCCCAGTGAAGTCGTCGGGATTCTTGCTGGTTCAAAAAAGCTGAACTGTGTGAGTAAGGTAAAGCCACTGATCAATGAACGTGCCGACACCCACAATCGATACAAGGTCAGTGGGTTGGTGGTTCATCGTGCAACTCAAGCGTTGGAAGCCGAGGGGTATGACGTTCTTGGCTATTACCACTCCCACCCCAATCATCCATCGCAGTATTCCGATTACGACCGAGATCACGCACTTCCCAATCTGTCTTATGTAATTGTATCGGTTCTAGAGGGCGTTGCCGGTTCCATACAGTCTTGGAGACTGACCGAAGAACGCGATGCAATGACGGAAGAAAAAGTTCACATCCTTTAACTTACACTCTATATTTACTTGGAGACACCATGGCCACCATTGAAATACCCACTCCGTTGAGACCCTATGCTGACAATCAAGCAGTTGTCACCGTCCAAGGCTCTACAGTCTCGGACGTTATCGGAGATTTGTTGAGTCAATATCCCGGACTTGAAAAGCACCTGAAAGATAGAAAGGGCACCCTGCGCTCCTTCGTCAATGTCTACTTGGGCGATGAAGACATTCGTTCCTTGGATGGTTTGGAAACGGAAGTGGAAGCAACCGACAACTTGGTTATCATTCCATCCATTGCGGGTGGTGTCTGATGAGTACCGCAACCTCTTTGAACAATGCGGAAGTGGCGCATTATTCTCGACACCTTATTTTGGACAATGTTGGAATGGAAGGCCAACTCAAGCTCAAAAATGCCAAGGTTCTGTGTGTTGGCACAGGGGGACTAGGGTCTCCATTGTTGATGTACTTAGCGGCTGCTGGGGTTGGACACCTCGGACTGGTCGATTTTGATGTGGTCGACGAATCCAATCTACAAAGGCAGATTTTGCACGGGATGTCCACGGTGGGGAAACCCAAAGTGCAGTCTGCAAAAGCACGATTGCTTGATATCAACCCCCACATTCAAGTAGAGATATTCGAAGAACCGTTGACCTCCCAGAACGCGCGTCGAATTGTTGAACCATTTGATATCGTCGTGGACGGAACCGACAACTTCCCCACGCGGTATTTGGTCAATGACGTATGCGTGCTGTTGGGTAAACCCAATGTGTACGGTTCCATTTTTAAGTTCGATGGACAGGCGTCAGTGTTCAATCACAAAGGGTGTTGGGTTAGACCTGAAGGTTGGGCCTCATTGGACAAAGAAGCCAAAAAAGAACTTCGAAAACGCAAGCAGGATTGGACGTATGACCCAGAGGCTCCTGGTCCCAATTATCGAGACTTGTACCCAGAGCCACCGCCACCTGGACTGGTGCCGTCTTGTGCAGAAGGGGGTGTGCTAGGGGTGTTGCCAGGGATCATCGGCTGCATTCAGGCCAATGAGGTTGTCAAAATCATTTTGGGTATTGGGCAAACGTTGTCTGGCAGAATGTTGTTTTACGACGCGCTCACCATTTCCTTTCGTGAGTTCAAACTGCAACCCAACCCAGACACACCAGAAATAACGGAACTGATTGATTATCAGCAGTTTTGTGGCATTCCCACAGCCGACGAAAGTACAAAAACAGTCGAGCCGTTTGAGCGTATTTCGGCAATCGATGTGAACACGAAACTTGATGGTGGTTGGTCGCCCATTTGGATTGATGTTCGAAAGCCTCATGAACTGGAGATTGTGTCTTTGGACAGGGTTGACCTAATCAAAGCCCACGAAGCAGTTCTAGAGTTGTTGCCCGATATCGAAAAAGGCAGAGATGTTTTGGTGATGTGTAAAGCTGGCGGTCGATCCGCCAAGGCTTGTCGTGCGCTTGCAGAGGCTGGCATTGAAAACTTGTACAATCTTGAAGGTGGAATTACGGCTTGGGCAACGGATGTCAATCCTAATTTGCCAACTTACTAATAGACAATTTGGACTTACACCCGCGTACTTGAATGTGTCCAGGGTCCCATCCTAAGCCACATCTTGCCCAGATGGGATCGCTCTTGCTAAAGTCGCCACCAGATGTCAAGCCTGCATTTCGACTGAGTGTACGAAGTCGTTTATAGAATGCAGCTTTGTCGTCGATGCTGCCATAGTGACTGTGGATGTCGATGGCAAGTGAAGAGGGCGTCCCATGTACAGTGTTGTTGTGACAGCTTTTCGTCGTTGTTGTCAGCCCTTTGTGACCGGTGTAAGCTTGAATTTTCTTGCTAATATCGTAATAGCACTGTTGTTTTTCTGGTGAGCGGTAGGTTGAACCAATGGAGAAGGCGAATCCCTCTTCTTCTAGTTGCTCCAATATACCATCGATCTTTCGTTTAAAAGTAGGCTCCAATGTATTGATATCATTGCTTTGAATTCCTGGGCACAAAGCCGTCCATGGATTTGTAACAATCGTAAAATAGCCAACGAAGCAGCCAACAGGTAAAGTGAGTATTCCAAGCGTTTTTTTCCAGTTCATATTTTCTCCATGTGGGTTGGTTCAGTAAAAGAACGGTCTCTATTAAATTCTCAGACATAATTATGGACAAAATAAAGTTTGAAGAAAATGTTTCGACATCCGTTTTATAGAGTGGGGTTGTGAACAAATTTTTGAATGGATATACTCATCCTTACGAGGTGGTCATGATGAACTTTACACAAGAAGATTTCGATATACTCAACGCAATGTTGTTGCATGATTCAATCAATTATGTTTTGGAGGCGTTGGATGTCTTGATTGGCATGAATCCACCTCTTGAACTTTGGTTTGCACTGTATGAGATGGAGTACTTTGACACCTATGAGGAATGGGTAGAGATGCTCAAAGAAGGCTCAGAAGCGCCTCATCACCATACGTTAATGGTTGCATTGTTGGGTGCTATGGTTACACAAGGGGCGTCGTGGGTCGAAGATGTAAAACATCTCTTGTTGATGAACGCCAATTTGAGTGCTGTACCAGACTGGATCACGGCCTTTAAAAACTTGGAGTCATTAAACTTATCGTACAACGTGCTTGGTGAATTATCCGAGGGCATGTTGTCATTGCCTTTGGTGGAACTGACTTGTGTAGAGTGTGGGTTGACGGCTCTGCCTGGTGGAATGGATGTTTTTCAACAATTGAGACTGCTGAATCTGGCTGGAAATGAACTCACAGAAGTGCCAACAGAGGTGTTTCAGATCCCATCGATGGAAGTGTTTAGTGTACGCGACAACAATATAGAAAGCCTTCCCGAAGACTGGAAGTGTGGAAATGTATTGGAACATTTCGACGTGACATTGAATCCAATTCAGTTTTTGCCGGAGTCCTTGCGTGGATGCTCTGCATTAA
>CBFICN010000329.1:0-3522 GCA_965661045.1 uncultured Myxococcota bacterium | reverse complement strand
GGGGTACCGACTCGATGAATGATTGAATCTGTACAGGTCAGTCCCAGTTCATCGGTGACCATCATGCTGATGACGTGGTTGTTTCGAGACAGGGTGGCCGTGCTCAGTGTGACCTCACCCGTGTTGTTGGCGATTGATGTGCCCAATGGACCATCTTTGTCACTGCTCCATTCAACGGAGAGGGTGGTCGGCGTAGAATTTGGATCGGTGGCAGTACCCACCAGCATAACTTCCTCTTGAAACAGTGAAACTATATTTGTTTCAGGAGACAAAATGGCACACTCGGGTTCAGAGTTTGCTTCTCCGACTGAAATGCTGATTGAGTCGGTGTCTGTTTTGCCTGTAGAATCGGTGACGGTCAGTTGCAGCAGGTGGTCTCCAACAGACAAATATTCAGCGGTGCTGATCTCTCCGGAACTGCTGAGTGTCAATTCTGAGTTGAGTAAGCCATCAATGTCAGAAGTCCACTCAATAGAAAGACTGTCAATTGGATCTTCCAAATCTGAGACTTGTCCCTCAAACAGAATTTTTTGATCTGCATAAAACTCATCTCCATCATTTGGGGAGAGAATTTGTGCAACGGGTGCCTCAGTTTGCTCAATGCTGACGGTGACTGTGCTGACCCCTCCTGCACCTTGCGGGTCTCGAACCTCTAAGCGAATGGTATCCGATCCCACGACGGGAATCAGATCGCAAAAAGTACCACCACCAGCATCAGGGGGTGCCCATCCACAAATTTCTTCCTCTTCATAGAACCAAGCCACCTGTAGCAAGTCGGCACTGTGGTTGCTGTCGGTCACCTGTCCACGGACTTCTACAGCAAACCCTTCATACAGAGAGTCGCCATCTTGATGAGAGGAGATCAAGGCAGTGGGGGCAGCATTGTAGGTATTGATGTTCTTTTCTGAACGACAAGCGAACAGCACAACGGGAAACAAAACAGTGTGTTTCATCGGGGCTCCAATCGTTTATGGGACAGGATGTGTGATTGAAGCCCAGTGTACCATGAATTCGCGTAAATGGTCTCCCTAACTACTTGACAAATACCGCATTGAATTGCTGAGTGCACCGTACAAATGTCGTACATTTACTCAACTGTTTTAAGGTCGGGGCACCAACATAGGTACAGGTACTTCGGATACCACCCAACAGGTCGAGTACAGTTGCATGCACAGAGCCTTTGAACGGCACTTCAACGGTGCGGCCTTCAGAGGAACGATAATTGGCAACCCCACCAGAGTGCTTTTCCATCGCGGTATCTGAACTCATTCCGTAGAACTGTACAAATTTCCGTTCTTCGAACTTGGGCTTCATCTCACCGTCTACCGACTCATATTCTCCAGTCTGAAAGAACTTACTGATGATATTGTTGGCACCTTCTTCGTGACCTGCAAACATACCGCCCAGCATCACAAAATCAGCACCTGCAGCAAACGCCTTCGATACATCACCTGGGCATGTACAGCCACCGTCTGCGATGACGTGACCACCCAGACCGTGTGCAGCATCGGCACAGTCCATGACGGCGCTCAGTTGAGGGTATCCAACACCCGTTTGAATGCGTGTTGTACAGACTGAACCCGGACCAATTCCAACTTTCACGACGTCGGCACCACTCATAATGAGCTCTTGGGTCATGTCGGCGGTCACCACGTTTCCAGCGATGATGGTGATGTTTGGAAAATGCGTACGAACTTTCTTGATGAACTCAACGAAGAACTCAGAGTAACCGTTTGCGATGTCAATACAGATCCAAGACAGGTTGTATTTGGGGATGATTTCCTGACACTTTTCCCAGTCGGCTTGACCCGTACCAGTACTGATGGCCAAGTAATTGGGATTGAATTTTTCTTGAGTATCCCAGTCATTTTGGTCATAGTGCTTCACCAGGCAAGTGAACAATTTGTGTTCGGCAAGGGCATTGTGGATGCCAAAGGTTCCAACGCCATCCATGTTGGCAGCCATAATGGGAACCCCAGTCCAGGTTTGACCACTGTGACGGAAGGTGTACGTGCGCTCCAGCGTCACTTCTCGACGGCTGCGAAGTGTGCTTCGTTTGGGACGAATAAGGACATCTTTGTAGTCCAATTTCATGTCGTTTTCGAGTCTCATAGTTCCTCCGTTGGTGGATGTCACAAAATTTCAAGTCTTTTGCTATACTCATTTAATGTGTTTGTTGCGGGCGGTATTTGAAGACTGAGTGACAAACTGAGCGCACAACTTTGCTGAGAAAATTATGTCAGACGTCACGTTTAATTGCCGGAGGTGTGGTTCTATCGTAGAATCTCCATCAGAAAATCTCCTTGTAGTTTGTGCGTCTTGTGGGGAACTCTATCCATCTAAGGACATTGCAGATATACCGGTGTCACTGATTCCATCCCAATCGAGGGAACAGGTAGTAGATTTCGTTAAACAAGAGCTGTCTGAAAGCCGTCATATGAAAGAAGAGGTGATAACGATTGAGTCTGTAGAATGTGTGTATGTCCCTATATTCCTGACAAAAACGACCATTCAGGGGATGTGGATCGGCTATCATACTACACCACACTATACGACTGGAGAGGGAAACGCACCATCAGGACCAGGTGCACATAAGGTTTGGGATTCGGGGAGTGTAGATGAAACGACGGACTATCCATTCGTCGCCAGTACATCCGGCACCAATTTTGGGATGGAACTCATCCATCGAACGTTATTTGATCAACGACCAGTCGATCTGGCGGATGTAGATTGGAATGCTGTGGAAAATCCTATTCTAGCGATTGATATCGATGCTTCTCAGTTGAACCAACTTCTAAAGGAACAGATCATTCAAGATGGGCAGAACAGGGTCTTTAAAGAGACGAAAACAAAGATGGTGACGAAATTTGAGGTTGAAGTTGACTATCATGACCGCTGCATTGTCTATGTTCCATTTTGGACTGTTCAGTACCGACACAAGCAAAGGCTCTATCATGCAGCTGTAAGTGGGGGTGATGGAAAGGTATTGGCCGTTATGGAACCTGTGTTGTTCACCAGCAAACTGAGGTTGTGGGTTCAATCGATTGCCAGTCTTGCAGGAGCGGGTTTTATTGCCGAAACGAGTTTTCCAGTGGTCATGGAACGATGGGAATGGAATGCTTTGTATGCTGCGCAATACGACACAAATGATGGGGAGCTGATTTTATTCATACACATATGTCTAGTTGTATTCTGCTGGTATATGTCACATTCCGCCGCTAAGAAGATGGTCGCCGATACCCGCATCAAAAGAGCTGGAGAGGTAGAAGAAGTGGTTGTGTTTTCACAGTCTCGTGCAACAGTTCTCAGACCACTGATGTCGATGGCTGCCATCATAGTTGTATTGGCACTGGGGTTTAGAATATTTGGATCCATCGGTATATTACCTCCATTGCTCATTCTCTGTATGGGGGGTGCAACCATGCGAAGTCTTGCATCATCCGCATCTCGACGACAGGCTTCAGAAGAAGAGTATTTGAACACACCGAAACCGGTCCTGATGACCTATGGTCAATTGGCGGT
>CBFICN010000328.1:0-3526 GCA_965661045.1 uncultured Myxococcota bacterium | reverse complement strand
AGGTGGAGACGACTGTGACGACGCGGATCCAAGTATCAACCCTGGCATATTGGACATTGGTCAAGACGGCATTGATCAAGATTGTGATGGCTCAGATCAGCCAGGGTTGTGCAGTGACAACTGTAGTTATGCTGCTTGGAATGGGGACGGTGTCTGTGACGACGGTGGTCCCAATGCGGCTTACGGGTTGTGTGGTTTTGGTGCTGACTGTTCTGATTGTGGCGTTCGATACGACAACGATGGGGATGGCTATTACGATGATGAGGGTGGTCAGGCGTTGACACCGTCTTTGGAGTTGGACTGTGATGACACAGATCCAAGTATCAACCCTGGCATGTTGGACATTGGTCAAGACGGTATTGATCAAGATTGTGATGGCTCAGATCAGCCAGGATTGTGTGACGATACCTGTGTCGATGCGGATGATGGCTATTGTGACGACGGTGGACCCAATGCAGAGTATACAATTTGTGGTTTTGGGTCCGACTGCTCAGACTGTGGTGCCCGTATGGACAGCGACAACGACGGTTTCTATGACGATGAAGGTGTTGAGCCCTTGGACGCAACACTCGTTCTAGACTGTGAGGACAACGATGCTGGAGTCTATCCAGGCGCCTCAGAAGTTCCGAACGATGGCATTGATCAAGATTGTTCCGGTGCCGATGAGGTGGTTGCCATTCCTGTTTGCGACGATACCTGTGCGACTGCCAACGACGGTGTGTGTGACGATGGTGGAACCGATGCAGCGAATGACACTTGTGCCTTGGGTACTGACTGTTCTGATTGTGGCGATCGCTTTGATGCGGATGAAGATGGGTTCGACAGTTTCCAAGATTGCAATGACTCCAATGCCACCGTCAATCCGGGTGTCACTGTAGATACGTGTGATGGTTTGGACAGCAACTGTGATGGTCTGATTGACAGTGACGTGGATACGATTGAGCCCAATGATTTGTCTACACCCTACTACATTGGTGTACTCGATCAAATCGGAGACTCGGTGAGCGTTACCACCCACATTACTGCCACGGGTGATGTCGACGCCTTCAACTTCTACCTCTTTGATTACACGGGGTTCATCACCGATGACGATGACTATTCGTGTACGATTACACCTCCATCAGACTTGGATGTGTCTGTACAGTTGCGTTTTAATGGCTCGGTGGTCGGAACGGTTGACAGTGCTGGTGTTGGACAAGCCGAGTCCTTCCAATACAACTCCGTGTGGTTGGTCAACGATGAAGGAACCCACACCTTGGTGATTGAAGCAGACGGAACGTCATGCGCACCGATTCAAGTGGATTGTGTGAAAGGGTAATCGCATAGGCTGAATTACAGTGTCACTGTGTTGGCTGTTGTGTACAGCCCACACAGGAAACGATGATGGGGTCTATCGAACGTAAAAGGATAGCCCTGTCAAACTGGTATTGGTGCCGTAGAGCCAGTTGGTACCCGTGACATCGTGGTTGCTGTACTGAGAACTTCCATTGGTGAACACCCCAACATAGGATAGGTGCCCAGAATCGTAGCAACCATACCCCGCTTGATTCCATCCAGCATGTCCTTTGAAGGTATTGGAGACATTGTCTCCACCATTCCAACACCACCCGTTGGTGTCTGAGCCGTCAAATCCACTTGTGCCCACACCCTCACGATAACTCGAGGAGGACAAACCAGTGGTCCCAGCTGCCGCCGTGATGACGGTAATGTTTCCTCGTCCACAACGCAATGATGTGTCCCACGTTGTGAACAGTTGATAGAAATAGGATTTGTTGTGTAGACAGGCGTTGCCCAATCGAGTTTGTGCTTGAATGGTACCATTGTATCGACGTTCTACCAAGATTTCAGCATTGGACAAATCATAGTCGATCCACGCTTCCGACTTGAAATCGTCAAAGGGGCTGCCGACATCGCCCAAGGTGTTGGTGTTCGACCAATAGCCAAATTCGGTGTTCCAATTGTGGGCATCTCCACCAAACACAGTGCCCAACAGCGTCCATCCCCCTCCATCGGTGGTCATGTCGCAATATGCCTGATAGGCCGCACCGTTATCGGGAGTGATCCAGTACAAACCAGAATTGCTGTTGGTGTATTCACTTCGGATGGCCTGACAAGTTGTCGCTGCACAGTCGGCAGTGTCCCCAGTACCCGAGTCGGTAATGTCGGCGCGACTGTCGTCACAATCATTGGCCGCAATGAACCCATCACAGTCTGCATCGTCAGAAATGGCTGTGGAGTTGGGGTTGGCATCGTCACAATCGTCAGCCGTCTCTATGCCATCACAGTCTGCATCACTGGCAATGGCTCCCAACACCAAATCGGAGTCGTCACAGTCGTTCCAAGCCAAAATCCCATCCCCGTCTTGATCGATGATGTTCGAGAAATCAATGCAGTTCCAAAATCCAGTGGCAGCATCGTAGGACAGAATTTGTCCATCCAAGCAGGAAGGGGGTGTGGTGACGATGTACTCTCCATTGACGGTGGTGTTGTTGGCCAAGTCCAAGGGACCATTGGTGACCATGGTTTCCACATCACTTTCCGATAGAACAGCGTCTCCATCCATCAAATCTGCTGGAATCGTCGAGGCATCCAATTGGCTCCAAGGAATTAGACTGGATTCAGTCAACAACAATCCTTGACTTTGAATGCTGGAGCCAGGGGACAACGAAATCGCACCATTGGTGACGTAGCCTTCGACTTGTCCTTCACTGAGCTGAGTGTTGTTGTCGCCATCTGCTAAGTCACCGGGTATGGTTGCCGGGTCAATGTCGCCCCAGCCAACGGAAATGGCCGGACCAACCCACTCTCCTTGGGTATTGATGACCGCTTGAGAGCCGATGGCAACTTCTGAGGCGACAACCGAACCCCCATCTACAGATTCTGCTGTGCCGGCGATTTGTGCATACGGCACCGATTGCAACGTCGTTCTGGGGCTGAGGGGGCTGTTTTGACCCACTTGAATCTCTAGGTAAAGTGGGTATTGACTCAGAATCAAAGAATCCAGTGGATTTGTAATTTCATCTGCACCCAGTACGGCGGCATAATAGCCATTGTTAAAAGAGACAGAGAGGGTTTCTGTCCACAAGTCTGTACCGTTGTTTGGGTCATCGAAGATGGTGAATGTCAACGACTGTGTTCCAGTGATGGCTGCCCCATTTGCATCGACGAGTCTTCCTTGATGGGTCATTTGCAGGGGCACTGCGTTGGCGATGGAGTGTAAACAAAGCAAAAAAGATATCATGGTTTACTCCGGTGTGTAGATGTAATGGGTTCCGGCTTGAAGGGTGTAGGTTGTATTGGTCGATTCTCCGGAAGAGATGACGACATCGCCCAAACACCCAATGAGGGAATGTTGTGAATTGCTGCTGCTGCCAGCTCCACCGCAAAGATTCCCACCAACGGCCTCTCCAGCATTGGCACCGATCGTTGTGGTCGCCGTGACACTGTTGCCAGCATCGATTCCGTCACCACAGGTGATTGTACAAGTCCAAATGTCGCCATCGGCAATGTCACTGGATGGCACAAT
>CBFICN010000327.1:0-3555 GCA_965661045.1 uncultured Myxococcota bacterium | reverse complement strand
TTTACACCTTTCTGCTTGGACGAGGTTTTATGGTTGCGATACGATAGGTATACACTAGACTTTATTGAGATGTACTCAACTTGCAAAGAGGAACCCCTATGGCATCACCCAACTTTCCTGAACCACCCCGCGCACTCCCTGCAACTTCAACAGAAGATATCGACAATGCACTGATGCGTCTAAATAAAGCAAAAGATGTATGGCTCGATGTACCATCGGACAAACGTGTTGTCCTACTACAAGAGTGTTTGAAGGATTTGATGACACTCTCCGAAGAATGGATCGGTCAAAGCTGCAAAGGAAAAGGCTGGGAGAAGGGTTCTGCTGGAGAAGGTGAAGAGTGGATTGGCTCATTTGCCGTCGTCGTTCGCGGTATCCAAATGATGATTGAGGCGTTGAAGGCCAACGGGCAGCCCAAAATTCCCAAAACCAGAACACGCGCAGATGGACAAGAGATCGCTGAAGTCTATCCGAGAAACTTTCTGGAAAAGGTACTCCTCGCCAACGTAACCGCAGAAGTGTGGCTAGAAAAGGGCAAACCCCTCACCCAAGGTCACATCTACCGCACGGCCCGCTCTGAGCAAAGTGGTAAAATCGCCCTCGTGCTGGGTGCAGGAAACCAAGGTAGTATTGGCCCCTTAGACATGCTCTACAAAATGTTTGTCGAAAATGAAGTGGTCATTTTAAAGATGAATCCAGTAAACGAATACTTGGGCCCTTACATCGTTCGAGCCTTCCGCGCCTTGATTGAAGGCAATTACCTCTCTGTTATCTACGGTGGTGCCGAAGTCGGTAAGTACGTCTGTGCACACGATCTGGTGGACACCATTCACATTACCGGCTCTTGCCACACCCACGACGCCATTGTGTGGGGATCTGAAGAAAACAAAGCCAAGGGCGAGCGTCAGAACAACAAGCCCATCTCTTCCGAATTGGGCTGTGTCACTCCAATGCTGATCGTTCCCGGTGATTGGAGTGCCGCTGAGTTGGATTATCAAGCTCGACATGTCGTTTCGATGGTTGCCCACAATGCTTCCTTCAACTGCAATGCGGGAAAAGTCCTGGTACTCCCGAAAAAATGGTCTCTACGTGAAAAGTTCATGGAGCGAATCCAGCATCATTTCAAGGCAAACCAAGCCCGCAAAGCCTATTATCCAGGTGCGCAAAGTCGCTATGATGACTTCCTAAAGCACTATCCCGATGCCGTGGTTCTTGGAGAACGAAGCGAAGACGTAGTGCCGTGGACAATTTTGCCAGACGTACCGGCCCAAGAAGGAGAATATGCGTTGAATGTCGAGGCGTTCTGTGCAGTCCTCGCCGTCACGCACCTTGAAGACTACAGTGATGCGACGGACTACCTCAACAAAGCGGTAGACTTTTGCAACGACCACATTTGGGGCACGCTGTCAATGACCCTACTCATCGATGACAAGACACGAAAGTCGATGGGTACAGCCTTTGATGACGCGATTGCCAAACTGAAATACGGCGGAATTGGTGTCAACGCATGGGCTGGCGTGGTTTATGGACTGGTAACGCCCACTTGGGGTGCCTATCCTGGGCACACACTCGAAGACATTCGCTCTGGTAAAGGGGTTGTCCACAATGGTCTATTGATCGATCACCCTGAAAAGTCTGTCGTCTATGCACCCTTTGTGATCAAACCGACCCCACCATGGTTCTGCGATCACAAGAATCTTCCGGGGATGGGCCGAGCCTTCACGAACTTTGAGTCTACACAGTCGATATTCAGCGTACCTAGACTGGCTTGGAATGCATTCAAAGGTTGATGCGCTATCGATTGGTGCTCTGTCGGAGTTTGTACGTTCTACCATCTGATACCGTATTGTATATTGCTGACTGAACGATGAATTGTGAAGCGCTACAGAACCAGTGTCAACAACTGTTGTTGAACAACCAAAAAATCCAAGCCATCAAACTGTGGCGAGAACACACCGGCCATTCTTTGAAAGAAGCCAAGGGTGCCATCGAAGAATTTGAAGGGACTGGAAAGTGGTCGACACCCCCCTTCTCTGCGCCCACAAAGGACCAACATGCTCAAAGAATCTCTGTTTCCAACGAAGCACAATCACAGGAACTGCCACCTGAAGCGATTGCCCTATTAACATCTGGACGGAAAGTCGAAGCCATCAAAGTCCTCAGACAAGAGAGGGGCTGTTCTTTATCGGAAGCCAAACTGCTGGTTGAGCAACTTGAATCAAACTCTAGGGCCGAAGACCCTGGACCCCCGGCCTCGCTTGAACCACCACTGGACGACAGTGAAGTATCCCATCCCCCTTCTCAACAGGGTTTTGGAATTGGCTACTGGCTGGTGGTCTTGGTTCTGTGTGGATATTTGTTTTATCTGTGGAACTAGATTCAGTGTGCAGCAAACAACCTACACGACATTGCGTGTGAGTGAGATATACAATTGGGGCTTGTATGTTGAGGTTTTTCATGTTCCCAGTACCATCCGTCATCCCTATCACCCCCATCTTCATCGTCAGTTTACTCAATACGAACACGCCACGGTACCAGTCTACACACCACATCACTCAACAGCACATCAACTTTCGGATGGGTGCGTCGTCTGCCACCACAAATGGTCAACCCACCCTGTGTTTGGAAGGTGGTTTGCCAGAGAGATTGCCCAATCTATCTGTTGAAACTTGTGGTACAGGAACGGGGTTTGTACATCAAGAAAATGGCATCGACTTGCTTCACATGCGTGGTAAATACGCCCTGTTCGAACGCACCATTGGCACATCACATCTCAGCACGTCTATCGGTGCAGGCTTTGCAGAGATTCAAGTGTCCAACGATGAACTGGGGTTTCAGTTCACCGAAGCACGAAACGGCATCGAAACCTCGGGACCAGAAGTCAGTGGCTCCGCACAGTGGCTCATTCCCCTATCCCCCAATGGTCGGTCTGAACTCATCTTGGATGCCAATGCGGGTGCCGCCTATTTTGAATATGGTCCAGCACTCACACTCCCACAACCCAAACTCTTTCCCTTTGTGGAGATCAGTGCTGGGTTTGGATGGTAAAGATTATCATTGAGAATTTCTACTCAACTGCAGTACCGGCACAGTCTACCTCATCATTCCTATCAATGCTCAACGTCACATCGTCTGCCGTAACATTTTGTCCACTCACCGCAATGATGTATTCCTCTCCAGTTGTCAGTTGCAACGGTACATAAGCACCATAAGCCGTTCCAAAGCGATTCGTCGCTGCACTGGCACCGGTGCTGCAATCAATTTCGTTTCCACCACAGGAATCAAACACTGCCAATTGTACATCAACGCTGTCTGAATGGGCAAAGACTTGGGCACACCCGTTGCTCACAGCAGTGTAGGAGAAAGTCACGTCAGATGCACCAGCGGTAAAGCAAGATGCTTCTTGACTGTCTCCAAAGTCATTGAGAGATTGGGTTGTGATGCTGTCACCGTTGAGTGGGGTCACATAATCAATGGTGTCCACCAATCCAAAGTTGGGGCACTGGCTGGCTGCACAAGCAGCATCAAACCAGCAATCACTTTCGTCGTCACAGT
>CBFICN010000326.1:0-3561 GCA_965661045.1 uncultured Myxococcota bacterium | reverse complement strand
GTGCGTATATGGTTCGAGTCAGACTCGGACCTGTTCTTTTTTTAGCCATGGATATTGAACATAGAGTGAAATCTGTTGATGCAAACAGTGTCGAACCATACTGAACGGTGTTGTGAAATGTGTCGACTGTGTAGCAAAAAGACAATTTTTTTACATGAATGTATAACATATGTTATATAACATACGTTACAAAGGAGTGTTTATGTTGACATTGATGTTTATGTTTGCCTGTGGAGAGAAAAATTCGGATACAGGCACTGTAGAGAATGAAATGGATATCTTGACTGAGTTTGCCAGTCAGCTTTCTGGTACTTTTGATTCAAGTGGTCAAGCCAGTGAAAACCCACAATACTATGATGTATCGTTACAGGCTTGTGCCATAGAAGTTGATGGTTTAGATGGTGTGACTCTCTATGTTGAGCAAGCGCTGTCTGATCAACTTGACAGTCCATATCGTCAACGAGTTTACCAACTGACTCAATTGAGTGAGTTTGACGTTCGTTCTGAAATTTACGAATTGTTGAGTCCAGCCTCTATAATAGGTCATTGTTCTGAAGTTTCTGAAATGACTTTGAGCACTGATGACATTGTATTGAAAGAGGGTTGTGCTGTTAATTTGGAGTGGAACGGTGAAGGGTTTGATGGCCAAACAGATGTCGGTACTTGTCTGAGTGATATGAATGGCGCCACTTATGCCACATCTTTTGTTGAGACCAACCCTGAAATGATTTCATCTTGGGATCAAGGATGGGACTCAAATGACAATCAAGTTTGGGGTGCCGTGGACGGTCCATACATTTTCATTCGCAAACAATAAGAGGGTTCTATGTTGTGGTTTTTACTGGCGTGTGGGGCGCCGGAGAAAGGGGAATTTGCTTCGACTGTTGAATCTGATTTTGAAAATGAAAACACAGATGTGAATGCTGATGAGCCAGAAGTTCAAGAACTAGAAGAAGAAGCGATTGAGTACATCGATCCTTTTCCAACAGATGGGTCTGAGCAATATGGTTTGACCAATACCAGTTTTGTATTGGAAGAAGTGTTGGAGTATGGAGCACTGGAAAATGCTTGCGATTTGTATAAACAGTTTCCAAGTGACGAAGATTTAAAGCTCAGGTGTGGAAAGGCAATGTTTTTCTATGAAGGATTTGGTGGAATGGGGATTCCACAGCCTTTGTTAGACTTTGTCAGCACAAAGTTTCCCGATGAACTGGGAGAGGGGTTTGAAGAGTATGGAATGATTCTCGATCCCTATTCAGAAGAGGGACGTCCCATCGGATATGGACTGGGTGCGCCATTGGGCAGTGTAGACACCTTGGCCTATTCTTGTGCGTCTTGTCATTTTGGGCAATTACCAGATGGGCGTTATTCGGTGGGCATGGGCAATTATGAATATGAGGCCGGTAAGCAATTTTTGGCTTTGATGTTGTTGCCACAGTCTGTGATGCCTGGATTCAACGACAATGATCATGATCCAGATGCTTTGGCAGTGATAGAACCTCTACGTCAGAAACTGTGGAACAGTCCTTTGTTGTTTGCGCAAATGGGGTGGGAACTTTTACCTCTGATGTGGGAATCAGACATGTCTGCTGCAGAAATTTCGATTGAAGTTGAACAGGCTTATGCTTCATGGAAGTCGGGTACAATGGATGTCTTTATCCCGCCATTGCCTTTGGATGACAACAAGCATATTGTCAGTAAAATCCCTACACTTTGGGGGATTCCAACTCAAGCAGAACAAGCAGAGTTTGATATGCCGAATGCATTGCTCTCATGGAGTGGTGGCAGTCCATCTTTGGAACATTTTGTTGATGGATTCTTGGCTCTTGGCGACTCAAGTGAATGGACCATAGAAGATGTAGAACCTTTAGTGGCATACATAGACAGTTTGAAAGCACCTGAAAATCTGGATTATTTGGATGAGAACAATATCGAAAACGGACGTGCGCTATTTAATGAGAACTGTTTGCAGTGTCACCAGGGGTATCAAGGATCCAGCATTGAGTTGTTTTCTTTTGAAGAGATTGGAACAGATGCGGAGATGAAATACATTTTGGATCCCGACCTGGATGGTGTGTCAATTGATGGAGTACAAGCCAGTCCAACACACCAAATCAAAGCACCAAGATTGACTGGAGTGTGGGCGAAAGAACGATTGCTTCACAATGGTTCGGTCGATTCATTGGAAGATTTATTTTGTATGAGTGGACCTCGATTGGATGATCAACCCATCTTTGGCAATATGGGGCATGAGTATGGTTGTGATTGGACAACAGAGGAGAAGAAACAGATTGTCGAATTTCTACGATCAATCTGAGGCAAGTTCATACAATAGCCATCTCTTGTGACAGATACGCAACATGTGTAAATTTTACTACTTTTATATAACATTTAGTTTATATAACAATTGTTCTATCAACATGGAGTCATTATGAACAAAGCAATATTTTCTTCTCTTTCGCTTTTTCTCTCGGTCGGTTGTATTCAAAACACCTATGAAATGCCAGATTGTGATCCTGCCACAGAAGGTGAAGCTTCTTCTGGAATTCCAACCCCAAGTCAAGATTTGGATGAATCTACCAACTCAGACTCCACAAACTCAACTGGATCGACTGAATCTACAGATTCAGAAGACACAGAAGATGCAGAAGAGTTCGCAAAAGCCATTCGGTACTTTTTTGATGATGCTCAAAGCCTTTTGTATGTACAGGTGTATAAAGACCCAACTGCATTCGGTTCAGACTTTGCACACAACCACGTAATGCGAGCAACAAATTGGGGTGGAGAAGTCACCTACAACGTAGATTACATTGAAGATTGTGACATGTCTTTCAGCTTACCTGTATTGGATCTTGCCGTGGATGAAGATGCGATGCGTGAACTTGTTGTGTATGGTGACACCATCAATGCAAATGATCGTGCTCAAATACGCGAACACATGCTAGAAGACAACCAACTCAATGCCGATCAATATGATTCCATTTGGTTTGAAAGTACCAACTGTGCCTTGACCGATGCGGGGCTCTCAGTCACTGGTGATATGTTTATCGCTGGAACAACTACAGAGATGGTAATTGACTTGTCGATTACACCATCTGAGGACAAGTTCTACATGACAGGTGTCATTGATTTCACCCACGCAGACTTTAACCTTACTCCCTACGAAGCGTTTTGGGGCGCTGTACGCAACGCCGAACCCCTCAAGATTTCTTTCGATATGGTCGGTTTTGCCGGTTAACATCTTCGGTTAATGTAGGCGATGTGTCATGAGTTGCAGAACTTTGCCGACGAGGACGAAGTCGTTTGCTGTGCTTTGCTTTTCGACCATAGACACGTCGTCTCCACATTTTGAAGCTTGATCGCTTCAGTTGGGAGCGCATCAACGCTTTTACCTCAGGCTCTTTGAGACCGTATTGAAGTTCAATCTCGTCAAAACTGGTTTTATCGCACCATGCAAGGTGAATGATTTCGCTGATGTCTTCAGGCTTCATACCTCTATCTAGTTCAATCAAACGGGTAGGCAATCTGTTGAATGATTTTCTGTCCCAACTATTTTGTATC
>CBFICN010000325.1:0-3565 GCA_965661045.1 uncultured Myxococcota bacterium | reverse complement strand
CCTGCGCCGTTGGACCGTCTGCCCTTTCGCAGTGGGGTCGAATGTGGTCTCTAGAATCAAAGACGTATCCACTGACTGCCATCTCCGGACAAACAATAATATCAGCCCCTTGTTGTGCGGACTGCTCCACCAAAGAGAGCAATTCTCTACGGGCAGTTTGGGTTTGACCTTTGGGGGGTTTATATTGAACTGCAGACAGTTTCATACTCATTCCATCCATTTTTTCCGTGTATATGTCTTTTTTATCCCGTTCACACCTTAGGACTTTGTCAAGGTACAAAACGATGCGCCGGTTCACAATCGGACTCGCCTTCGTATGTATCCTGTTGAGTTTGGGCAACTGTGTCAAAAACAATGAAATGGCACCCACGTTGCCAAAATACAGTTGGGTGTGGGTATCCAAATCTAAGGACAATATTACAGTGGGCGATGTAGTACAAGTCACCGATCCAAACAACCCCACCAAACACCACTGGTTGAGGGTTCTTGGAACAGCCAATGAACAGATACAGTATCAAAATGACGGATTCAAACGCAACGGCAAACGGATTCGAGTATTGGACATGCGCGAATGGAATGAAGAGTCAAGAGTATGGAAAGAAACTGTCTACGCCAACAATCAAGAAATCTCTTGGGAAATAATTCAACCCAATTCCACTTCTGGTTGGGAAAGTCCTCTGCTTCACCCCAAAGATGAAGAAGTTGTACTGTCTTGTGACAACCGAGCCAATTGTATAGATTCTAGATGGTGGGGACCACTGTCCACAGAATTTATTGAAGGGGTGGTTCAGTTTGGTGTGTGTCTATTTTGTAAAGAAGGAATGAATTCAAGTGGTGTTGTGTTATACTATTGACATGTAAACACTTTTGGAATCTCCCATGCTCTATTCTGAACTCTCCCCAACAGATAAAGAGGCTCTCTGGCAGGCTTTTGATAAGCGCTTCCCCCTTGGTCTCTCGAAAGAATTTCTTCTCAACGAAACGGGTCTATCCAAACGCGTCCGACTTGAAACATCATGGAAAGACATCTTTACACAATTAGAAGATCACCCAAGAGACTTCAAGCGACTGTTGCGCACCGCCGTAGAAATGCGCCCCGATGACAGCAATCTGGTAGAAATGGTCCAAATCCTCTGTCCCCCCGCTCCTGTTGGACTGTTTGCGACAGTGGCTTCCGTTTTGTGTATAGGCATCGTAGCCTCACTGGCCATACCAAGTGACCAACCATCGACCCACAACGCCTTCGCCCACGTTGAACAAACACAGGCTGACTTGGCCGCTCTTGAACGATTTGAACAAGCTTCTTACACACAAGAAGTGACCAGTGCCATTGTCGAAGACCGACAAAAGGACGAGCCCATATTGCTACCCGATGCTGGTGAGGAAGAAAAGCGTCCCAGAACCGCCACTCGACTCGAAGAAAGTTCTTCTCTATTGACACGCTCGATTCGAGAGCACAACCCTACTGTCATCCAAACACCGACTCGATGCTCTATTGAGGGTTCGGGAGAACGGATTGGATATTGGTATGCGGGTGCTGAACCACCAGAAATTGACAATGGGTGGACCGTCATTCCACATGGCACCAATGTGCGGATCGATTATCCTGAAAAGCACAACGGATACAATGCCAAAAGCCCTGTATCCTGCGTTCTGTTTGCAAATATGCGGGTTCCAGTCAAAGAAGACCCCATTTTGGTGGCGGGAGATCGCTACTGGGTCCCCCTTTACAGCGTTCCCAGAGGATAAAACGGTACCCCCTATAAACCATTTACACTTTTCGTCTCAATTGCGCATGCCTCAGTCCATCAGTCATTGCGTTTGAGTTGATAGGTGTCTTCATCAACCGTACAGTCGGTAATTCGACCGCGCACAAAACAAGTCCACTCTTCTGGATAGTCTGTGTTTTCAGCATTGTCTACACGCAACGTCCACAAGTTCTGTTGCTCGTTGGGCTTGGTGAGCTGAGCCGTCAATGGAAAGGTGTAAATGTAATATTCACTGTCCACCATCACCTCCAAGCGAAAGTCTCCTTCGAGCGATTCGTCGACAAACATCGAAAAGTTTTGAACACCATTGCACAAGTCTCTGGCGCACAAAGAGATGGGCAATTCTGATTTGTTGTATGAATAGGGACTCCAGTTGCCGATGATCGTTCCCTTACACCCCAACAGTCCAACCAACAGCCAACCAAGTCTCATCTACTCTCCACTCCAATCAAACTCAATGACTTCCTGTTCAAACACAGTCCGTTCACTGTTTTGATAGACATCCAACACGCGAATGGTAATGACATCGTCCCACACGGCATCCGACACAAACAAATCATACCCTCTGTCCAAGTTTTCTTCTTCGACGTTCACGTGTAAGTGACCTGCAAAATTGGCATAAATCACATCGGTGTAGGGTGCCAATATCTCTTCAAAGGATCTCATTTGTTCGGCATTGAAAGACCCCACCGACATCGGAATGTGGGTCAAAAATAGAGTAGAATTGCTTCGTGCGCCACTGAGTTGCAGCAGTTCAGACTCCAAAAATGGAAAACTGCCACCTTCAAAATCATGCAAATAGCCAAACTCGGTCCAGATTCCTTCGGAAGAAGGCAGTCTCGAGGACCAGTCTAAGGCAATCATTCGAACCCCTTTATGGGTGAACGCAAAATTGGTAAAGTACGACTCTTTTGCTTCTTCAGGGTTCCAAACAGAGAGTCCGCCATAACTAAATGCTTCTGTATTGTCGGCCAACCATGACATTTGAGGAGAGAATACCGTCGCAAAACTCTCTTCATCGCCGTACTGAATCTCATTGTCCCCAATAATTGGCAAGTATGGAACCACCAGACCATCCAAGGCCGCTTTAGCTGTCTCCAACCCAGCACCCCAACCCACATCTCCAAGAACTGGAACCAGTTCTATGTTTCGCTCTTCGGCATGCTCATTGATCCACGCAATCGCTTGTTCAAGACGTGCGGTGTGCTCTTCATTGCCAGAGATGTGAGGGTCTGCCAAAATCGCAATCGAAAATGCGTACGTGGGCTCCTCAACAGTCTCCACGATTGCGGTACCTGTATCATCTTGCTCAGTTTGGTTGTCCATTCCGGTGCAGGCCAGCCAATACAACATGTTCAACTCCAACGTGCATTTTTCTCAGCATAACCGATTTGACGTTGGGCAACCGCCGATTGTACAATTACGATATTGAGACGGATGGTCTGTGGAGGGTATATGGTCGAGTTTGGAATGGCACTGGCGGGTGGTGGAGCACGGGGTGCATACTCGGCTGGACTGTTGCGCTATTTGTATACCGAGTTGCCAAAGAAACTGGGTTTTCAACCCTGGCCCAAAGTTGTCTCGGGTACAAGTGTCGGTGCCTTAAATGGATATTTCGCTGCCTCTCATGACTTGATGGAAGTACACCGCGGTACGCAACTGTGGACCAACTTCACCGTTGAACAAGTCTACAACCTGCCGTTTGAAGGGTGGCTCAAACTGATACCAGACCTGCGGGCGGCAACCAAACGGGCTTCTTTCTTAGACCCGTCTCCCTTGGGACGCTTGATTGAAAG
>CBFICN010000324.1:0-3567 GCA_965661045.1 uncultured Myxococcota bacterium | reverse complement strand
GCTTGCTGCAAATCACCTTTCGCGGTAGAGACCAACCACTCTGACACCACTGGAGGTGGCATCACGCCCACACCTCTACGAATGGTTTGCTCTTCGATGACTTGTGTACCACGACGTTGCACCTTGAGCCGAACCATCGTCAAACTCAGATCTTGCAAGGCCACAACGGCTTGCTCTCCAACCAGCCCCTCAACAGACACAATGATATCGCCGATTTTGATTCCTGCTTGGTCAGCGCCCAACCCCTCTAATACTTCGGTTACCAACAACGCATCGGACAACCGCTCGAAACGAAAGCCCAATCGTTGATGCTGCTGTTGAGACACAGCTGTCTGAGACGACGATGGTTTTACACAGGCAAGTGAATTACTAAAGGAGACAAGCCCCAGCACCAATGGTATGGAGAACAGATTCATGACCCTATCGTATCCCATCTGGATGTTCATCGGATGTCAAAATCACATTGCAGAAGAATACGCCCAGCGAAAAGCCCTCATTGAGCAAAATGCACCGGCGCTAAAAGCCAACTGGAATCCTGACATCGTTTTGAGACTCAACTATACAAGGATGTCAGACTTGGCAGCCTCTGTACTCGAACACAAACTCGATACACTACCAGCCACCAAAAAAGAGTTTCTTGGATTCAAGGCCAGACTCAAACCCAGCCTCAAAATCAAAAGATTGGTCATTTCAGATGCATCCAGCGATGATGAGGTATCCATTCTCGCAGTGTTAGAGGGAAAGGTGAACTGGAAACTGGGCAATAAAAAAGGGAGCGAACCAACCAAAGTCCGCATCAAAACCCTTGCCAAAGTCATCAACGACAACGGAGAACTCACCCTGTCGATCCAACAGCTGGACCAGTTGAAGGCCACACTTTCCAAGGTTGGGTTAAACCCGTTGAAGTCAGTTGATTTCAGTCCATGGATCGAAGAGTGGCTCAATGGTCAGTTAAGCAACCTGCCACCCATTCGAATGGGAAACATCACTCTACCCGTACGAGGGCTTCGATTGAACAGTACCCCATTGAGCCAAAACGTCGAGATCCGATCCAACATTGTCCACAGTGAGAACATTGAACAACCGAAACTGGCTCTGGAACATGATTGGGAACTGTGGGTCCACCAAGACACACTGTTGGGATGGACACAGCAGAAAGCGTTCTCGATGGGCGTTGTCGGGTATGGTGTCGCTGTTGATCCCGTCGACCTGCAGGTTTCCGAAGATGCCTTTGAACTGGCCTTGAGACTGTGGAAGATTGAGGGTCGAGGCTTGTGGTGGAGAGAGTATACTGCAACTGGGATCATCACACAGAAAAAGCACAAACTTTCACTCCAAGGAGAGTCCGTTGTTGAAGGAGACAAAAGTCCAAGGGCAGGACTGGTCGATCCATTGGCGTTGATTGCGGAGAGTTTCATTCTGGATGGGATTTCCGATCAACTTTCCGAAAGTCTACCCACCAACAAAAGTAAAAACATCGATGGAATGAAGTGGAAATTGCTGCTGGAAGATTGGACGGCCTCAAATGACAGCGTCCAGTTGCGTGGCAGCATTGACGTCAGCAAGAGGAACAAGGGCGACACACAGTCTTCCACCCCCAAGAACAAGAAGAAATGATGCCCAATGAATGACCGCGTCTCGTCTGCAAGTGGAATCCATTGCCCAAACAGGTTAAGAACAGGTGCTTTTGAACACCCATTGAGAGGAGTGCACCATGTTCAACCGACCACAAGTTCGTGACATTTTGGCCAACGGCGAGATCGATACCACCACTGAGATCATGGGGTGGGTCGTCACGAAAAGAACCCAAAAAACATTTTCTTTCATTGAACTCAACGATGGTTCAGCATTGAACGGTCTACAGGTCATCGTGGACAACACAATTCCCAACTATGAAGAAAACATCGCATTGGCCGGAACTGGAGCCTCCATTCGCATCGTTGGTCGCATTGTTGCCAGTCAAGGCGCCAAACAACGCATTGAAGTCCATGCAGATGAACTTGAGATTATCGGCACCGTACCTGAAACATACCCCCTGCAAAAGAAACGACAGGGACCAGAGTTTTTGCGTTCCAATGCCCACATCCGCGCCCGCACCAAGGTCATGGGCATGTCTACCCGCGTACGAGCCGCCTGCGCACAATCCATTCACAAGTTTTTCCGTGATCACAATTTCAACTATGTTCACACGCCAATCATCACCGCCAGTGACTGCGAAGGTGCTGGAGAGATGTTTCAAGTCACCACGTTGGACCTTGAAAACCCACCTCGACTCGGCAACAAAGAAGGTGCCCCCATTGACTTCAGCCAAGACTTCTTCGGAAAGAAAACCTTCCTGACCGTGTCGGGTCAGCTGGCTGCTGAAAATTTGGCCTGCGGTCTCTCTCGTGTGTACACCTTTGGTCCAACCTTCCGTGCAGAGAACTCCAACACCGGCCGTCATGCATCTGAGTTCTGGATGGTCGAGCCGGAAATGGCATTTGCCGACTTGAATGCCGATGCTGATTTGGCCGAAGCATTCTTACAAGGTGTCATCAAAGATGTCATGGACACTTGTCAAGAAGACCTCGAATTCTGCGAGCAGATCATCACCAACAAAAAGTTCTCGTCGCCATTCTTTGACGGCAGTAAGGTCTCGTTGCTTCAAACATTAGAACAAGTGGTCAACACCCCATTCCAGCGCATCACCTACACCGAAGCCATCAAACTACTCAACAAGTCCGGTAAGAAATTTGACCACCCGACAAATTGGGGAGACGCACTTCAAACTGAGCACGAACGATATCTCTCTGAAGAATTGTTCAAAGCACCCACCATCGTGACCGACTACCCTGCCGAGTTCAAATCCTTCTATATGTACTTGAATGACGATGGGAAAACCGTTCGCGCAATGGACGTCTTGGTGCCACGCATTGGAGAGATCATCGGTGGTTCACAACGTGAAGATCGACTCGATGTTCTCAAAGAACGCCTTGCCCATCACGAATTGGATGAAAAGGACTATTGGTGGTACTTGAACCTGCGTGAGTTTGGAACTGTACCACACGCTGGATTTGGTCTCGGATTTGAACGTTTGGTGATGTACGTGACCGGACTGTCCAATATCCGCGATGTGATTTCTTTCCCAAGAACGCCAAAGCACGCTGAGTTTTGATTTAACCAATCATTGTGAGATCACGGCCTAGATCCACATTGAAAATGGTCTTGGCAGCGTTCTTTTCACAGAAAAGTGGTGGGTTTCCTTCTGAACCCACTGCTTTTTCTTGTATGAAGTGGCAGTTTCGAATAAAATTTGTACACTCAATTCCATTTGGAGCATCTATGACAACACTACTCATTGCTGTATTCTTCGCCTGTAACAACGAACCAACCTATACCTGTACCGATGCTGAAGTACTCCAAGAGTGCGACGCCAACGGTGAAAACTGTGTGGACTTTGAAGATTGTGCTGCCGATGGACTTATGTGTCACGCTGAAATGGGACACTGTATGGCAATGGAAGATGATGATTCACAAGACGCAGAAGATACAGGCATGAGCATGGAAGAATAGGTCCGTTGCCCAAAC
>CBFICN010000323.1:0-3581 GCA_965661045.1 uncultured Myxococcota bacterium | reverse complement strand
CCACTATACGCTATCTGAGTTGCCCGATGTCTCTGACACAGTTGCCGCTCTCGAAACAGACTTTGTTCAAGTTGGCGAGTGGCACGCCGCCGAGGATAGTATAATTTCTGTATACAAACGCTCTGCACCATCGATAGATGGTGCTCCTTCACCTTGAGGCCAACATGTCCCTGCGTCCAGCTGCCACCATTATGATCTTTCGACAGTCTCTAAACGGTCCCGAGGTGTTGCTTTTGCAACGTTCTCGGCAAGTGGGCTTCTTTCCTTCGGCGTGGGTCTTTCCCGGAGGTCGTGTGGATGAGACCGACGCAGACTTTCCAGTAATTGGTTCGGTTGACGGTGTAGACAATGCATTTGGTGTTGCTGCCGTAAGAGAGGCCTTTGAAGAAGCTGGTCTGTGGTTGGGCGAGGGTACCCCAAGTCAGGCGTTGAGGGATGCCTTGAACAGTCGCAGCGGCAAACTGCCGTTGGATGGTTCTTTGAAAGCAGATCTTCGACAAATTCGGCAGTGGTCGTGGTGGATTACCCCAGATACCGAACCCAAGCGATATGACACGCGTTTCTTTCTGTGTTTGGTTCCCTACGAGCCGGACGCCGAGGTCGTCCCTGATGCATCTGAAACGGTCGAAGCCCGTTGGCTGACCCCCAAGGAGGCCGTTTCTTTGCACGAGTCCGATCAACTGTTTATGGCCCCTCCAACGTACTTGACGCTGTTGGACCTCATAGGTTTTTCTACGGTCGACGCCATTTGGCAAGCCACATCGTCACGGACTGTGGAAGCCATTCAACCCATCCACGACAAAACCGTGAAGCCGATGCAAATCTGTTTCCCCACACATCCCAAACATTCTAAGCAAAGACCGGATCTGGGCTGTCAATCGGTGACGCTGGATGGACTACACTGGGTGCGTCAGTAATGTCTCTTTGGTCGTTCGCATACGGATTCAGTCTGGCAACGGCCGAAGGGGCAGAGATATCCAGATTCGATTGGGAAGTGATCGACGGACGAGATCCAAATCGACTGGTGTTCAAGTTTCACGAAGAAAGTGGTCTGACAGCCGATGATCTGGACAGGGTCTTCCCGTTTTTGGTGGGACATGCCCGTCCGCTGTTTCCACAGTTGCCAGAAATGTTGGAGAAACGCCACCGTCGTTTGAGATCGGTTGAAGATCTTCGTACCTACGTTGTTGTGCAAGGGAATTCGGAGTGGTTGGATGGGGTGGCCGCTGACTTGATGAGGGATGAACGGCTCGAGCACCTGTATAGAGACTTCTTGCCTCAGACTCCCCCCATGGACATTCCACCGACAACACCTTCCTTCGCGTCAGATCAGTTGGACCATGTGGAGGCACCATTGGGTTTCGGTTTTGCCGCTGGTCGACAGTGGTCCAGTGGTTCAGAGATTCGCATCGCCAACATAGAGTATTCCTATGATCCGTTGCATGAAGACTTGCAGTCTGCGCCGGTCACACATGTCTTTGGGTGGAACGTAGAGCAGTGGGCATACCACGGGAATGCCGTCTTGGGGCAGTTGATTGCCACCGACAATGCCTATGGGGTCACGGGGATTGTGCCCGACGCAGAGGTGTTGATGGTTTCACCCTATCCAGAGGCCAACGAGTACAATGTGGCAGCGTCATTGGTGGCTACGCTAGATTGGTTGGTGACCGGCGATGTTGTCCTCATCGAACAGCAAGCCTATGGCTGGGAGAATTATTGTCCCATTGAGTATATTCCTGCAGTCTTTGATGCGATCCAATGGTTGACAGCTGAAGGCATCGTAGTGGTTGAGCCCAGTGGCAATGGGGCTGCCGATTTGGACAATGAGCAATGGGAAGGGTGGTTTGACAGTTTCGTGCAAGATTCCGGTGCGGTCATGGTAGGCGGTTCTGGAGGTGTCCGAGAGCCGTTGCGTTGGTCTGGTGGTTCCTCCTATGGCAGTCGCATCGATGTGCAAGGGTGGTTTGAAGGCATCGCGACCACTTCCACTTGGGAAATGGCGGACTTGTATTATCCCGAGCAAGACACCAGACAGGCTTACACGCAATACTTTGGGGGCACGTCAGGCGCATCCCCGCAAATTGTTGGGGTGGTGGCGCAGTTCAATTCAGCCATACTTGAACAGGGCAATACCCCTTGGGCGCCCAATCAAATCCGTGCACTGTTGCGCCAAACGGGTCGTTCTCAACCCGCTGAGGATAGGACCACTGCGATTGGGTCTCAACCCGACGTGGCTACTTTGTTGCGTATGTGGGCTTGGTAGAAATCTCCGTATGGAATTGGGAAAGGGTACAAAACCAGATTACAAGAGAGGGTATGGCAGGCGTTGCATGGCTGGTGCCGGTCTCGGTTTTCAAAACCGATGAAGCGTGTTGAGAGATTCGCTTGGTGGGTTCGACTCCCATCGTCTGCCGCCATTTTTATTGTCCAAATCCACCACATATAGGGCTATGTAGCCATTTCAATGATCATTGGTGGTGGGGTTTTGGTTCAGAGTGTAACTTTTTGGGTGACTTTCTCTCTCAGAACTACCTTTACAAATGCGATTTAATTCAGCATTGGGATTGAGTTTTTTGCTCTGCTCTTGTAGGTGCTTTGGTAGCAGTTTGATGTACCGCATCGTGGTTTGAATATCCTTGTGTCCCAGCCATTTTTGTACGGTTGGCACATCCACACCATCCATCAGGGTAAGAGAAGTAGATATATGCCCTATGTCATGCATTCTGGGTGACATTGCTTGGTCAAGCCTTCAAAGTGTTTTCGAGAGCGGTCATTGGTGAAAACAGCAAGTTTGATTACAACAACTATGTACACAACAAAGCCCCAATAGACCAATCTGTAAAATGGTTAAGTTTATCTGCAATTGAGTTTAGTCAGCGCCATTTTCTTGAGAGAAATCAAGAGTATACTGAACATGTACTCAAACAATAGGAGTTTGTAATGTTTGGAAAAATGGTCGCAGATATGATGATTAACCGTGCAGATTCACCGGTATTTAACAACCCATCAGAGTTTGGATTGGTCTATGAGAATGTCCAATTTACAGCCAAAGATGGTGTGGAACGGTCTGGTTGGTTGATTAAAGGAGGTTCGGATAAGATTATTGTTCAATCTCATTTTGGTATTCAGTGTTCTCGCGCTGGTTACACTCCGAAAGGGAAGCTTATCAAGATGTGGGACAAGGATGTTTCATTTCTTCGGCAGGCCAAATATCTTGTAGAGGCAGGATATTCCGTGTTGATGTATGATTTTCGCAATCATGGAGAGTCTGGGACGGGAAATTGCGAGTATATCACCTGGGGTGTTGAAGAGGCAAAGGATGTCGTCGCAGCAGTGGAGTATGTTTCCAATCATCCGACGTATAAGGATGCTGATATTGGGTTGCTCAGCATTTGCATGGGGTCTGGTTCGTCAACCTATGCTTTTGGAAAAGAGAAACTGGGAGACTATACCAATATCAAGGCGATGATTTCTGTGCAGCCGTTGAACTACTCTTGTTTTGTGAATGCGATGAAAATCCCTAAATTTATGCAAAACTCAGCGTATAAAATTATTGAGCAAAGAACCAATTTGGATTTCCA
>CBFICN010000322.1:0-3604 GCA_965661045.1 uncultured Myxococcota bacterium | reverse complement strand
GTTGTGGAACAGTTTATGTTGAGTACGAGTCTATTGCTGTTGTTGGGTGTGATACAGGAAAGTCATGCCCAAGATGACGAACTGGATTTTTTGCTGGCCAGTCTTGAAGAGTCTGAGCCCCCACCAAACTTACTGTATGGGATGGGCATTGTTTCAGGGGCTACAGAAACCAAGCGGTGGGAATCTCGTTCTCGCTATCGGATTTCCGACCGAGTAGAGCCAGGTTTTGAAACAACACATCCACGACTGCATGATTATACCGAGTTTGTAAATCGATTTTATTACAAACTAAACCACGCAGAGCAAGGGTGGAATTCTTCGGTGCAGGTTGATCAGGTGAGCCTCGGGCTCAACCGCTACATTCTAGATGACCGAATGTACAACTCGATAGACCTGTTGGAACCATCGTTGTTTTCTCCGGTGCCCAATCATCTAATTCGGCTGGAGAAGGCCAATCTTACCAAGAATTTTGCCAATTCCAAAATTGAACTTGGAGATATGGGTGGGGCTTTTGGAAGAGGGATAGCCCTCAATATTCGGTCCAACAAAATTGTTGACATTGACACGTCCTTGAGAGGGGTGAAATACACCGGTAGCTTTGGTCGTGCGGATGTGACGATGTTGAGTGGATTGAGCAATCGTCAACAAGTTTCCAGAGACAACCCAAACATTGGTTTGTACCAAGATGTACCGCACTTGATAAACGGAATGGAATTGATGCTCTATGGTGTGGGGAACGCAACGTTGGGTGTCCACGGTGTCACTGCAACCTTTGGCGATGTGTCTTTGCGCAACGAGGGTGGAATCCGTCGATATGAAGAGGCTGTTGATGCTACGATATTCGGTGCCGATGCTGAACTTTATGGAGTGGCGGGTATTGATTGGTATGTTGAAGGCAACGTCTTTCAATATTACGATGACGCCCTCAGTGAAGGTGGGGAGCACGAAACTGGATACACTGGGTATGTCTCGGCCAGTGCTTACCCTGGGATATTGGTCGTCTTGTTGGAAGGAAAAATCTCCAAAGATTCTGAGCGCATCAATTTGTATACTTCAATTGACAATTGGGAGGTTGCGACACCACCTTCCCTAGAGTACGAAAGAATGATCACCGAGGATTCATCGGCTACAGTCAACTCCAATGATGTGATTGGCGGTCGAATTCGTGTGGATGTCCCCATTAAACCTGCTGTGTTCACCCCTTATATGGCGGTCTCTGCATTTCATGACAAAGATTTGGAGGGGTTGCACTTCAACATTGTGCCTGAGACAATTGTCCATCCGGTTGTCGGTGTCCAGTATACCGAAAATGATGTGGTGGTATTGATGAATATGGGGTACCGCACCGACGATCGGGACAGTGTTCCGGAACTTGACGCCGGTATTGATCAGGGGCAGGACAATCTCATCCATTTTGATGGTGAGGTGAGTTTTCCGTTGTTCAACCATGAAGCACTTGAACTCAACACGTCGATGTGGAAGTTTATGTGGGGAGACAACCCCATTCCACACAATGATTTTGTGACTGTTCAAAACGCTGTTGTGTGGCGTCACGGGGAAGACCTCGATTTTATTGTCTATCAAGACTACACAACGAACACCCAACTCCAATCTGTTGGCAATATTACCGATGAAATATATTTGTCTGGAGAGGTGAAGTATCGTCCCACGCCAGAAACCTCACTGCGGATACTTGCCGGTGCTTACAAAGCCGGAATCCGATGCTCTGGAGGGCAGTGTCGAACGTTGCCTGGATTCAATGGTGTGGAGGTTGCCTACAGTTCAACATTTTGATCTAGAATTTTTTACCATGATTCCTTGAATTACGATGTTTTGAACAATCCAGTATCGACTACATTCTTTTTTCTATTTCTTTTATTTTCTTACACCATCACTCACCACACCCAAGGAGCCTGCATGTTCGCACTCATGAGTTTGTTATCCCTCGCTTTTGCAAAAGAAATCCCCATTGACTCAATCGATGCATCGTCATATCGAGCGCCCGACTCTTCGAGTAAATATGATCCGAGCCAGTTGATGGATGGCAAAGCGGTCACCGCTTGGGTTGAAAATGACGAAGGTTCAGGACTTGGGTCTTGGTTTGAGGTTCAACTCAAAGAATCGGCCAGTATCACGTCGCTCAAGCTCTGGAATGGCTATTGGTATTCATTCAACGAATGGGATTACAACAATCGGATGGCCAAAGTTGAGATTAGTTTTGAAGACGGCAGCAAAGAAGTCTTTGAGTTGGACGATAAGAAAAAAGTGGAAGACATACGGTTTGCCAAACCCCATACGGGAAAGAGTTTTAAGATTCGAGTCGCCAAAGTACACTCAGGATCCGCCTATGCAGAGCGCACTGCAGTCTCAGAAATTAAAGTATATGACGACACTCCCGACACGTTTCACGTTGCCAACATCAAAGCCAGTTCCACATTGCCAGAAGACAATGATGGTTCATACAGTACGAGCAATTTGCAAGACAACTTAAAGGATACCCCATGGTGTGAAGGTGCCAAAGGGACTGGTTCTGGAGAGAAGTTGACCTATACGTTTGACGCTGCCAAAGAAATCAGCAAGTTTGATATGATCAACGGCAATGGAACCGATTTCAAATTGTTCATGGCCTATGGGTCGGTGAAAACACTCAAACTGACCTTTGACAATGGGAAATCTCAAAACATTGTGGTCAAGCCCAGTTTGATGCCACAAACCCAAAATGTAGAGCCTGTAACAACAAAATCCATCACGGTAGAGTTGGTAGATGTCAAAGAAGGGAAGACTGTACAAGACACTTGCATTTCGGAATTGCGTTTTTATTGAAACAACGAAAAAATGCCCGTGAATGCCTCATACAACTTTGATATACTGCGATAAAGTTGCAGCATTGATTAGTGTGTGGGGCATTGTTTGTGTTGAGTAGGTGTCTTTTCCTAGGGGATTGAAGTTACTCGCTGAGTGTCTTTGAAGATAAGGTGATGAGAATGGCAAAAACAGCATCGTTTGTGGTGGGAATTGATCTGGGTACAACGAACTTCGCGATATCTGTCATTAAGAATGGTCGTCCGCATATGATCGAAGATTCTCAGCAGAATCGTACGTTTCCAAGTGCAGTGTTTCGAAAGAACGGGCAATGGCAAGTTGGCCATAGGGCCAAAACTTCCCGACTGAAAGAGCCTCATTTGGGAGCGTATGCGGTCAAGCGTTTGATGGGGTTGAGATATGACTCAGAGGAACGTCCAAGGCTTGAAGAGGCTTTGGGGTTGACGATTGTAGAACAGTCAGACGGCTCCTGTGGTGTACAACTTGGAGATGAGGTATTCACCCCCAGTGACATTGCCGCACAAATCCTGAAATTTTCCTTTGACTTGGTCAAAGAGCAGTTTGGTGCAGACCCCGAAGAGGTGGTCATTACGGTTCCTGCCTATTTTAACCACGCTCAACGAAAAGCCACAAAACGAGCGGCCGAGCAGGGTGGACTGCCCTGCCAAAGAATCATCAACGAACCCACCGCCGCCGCAATTGCATATGGGATGCGTGTCAGTCAGCAATCCAAGGTCGTGGTCTTTGATTTGGGTGGGGGTACCTTTGATATTTCCATTTT
>CBFICN010000321.1:0-3618 GCA_965661045.1 uncultured Myxococcota bacterium | reverse complement strand
TGACAATGCTCCCACAGCGGTTCGCTTGTTCTGTTCACAGTATCAATAGGACTGATGAGATGACGAAATCGCATTCCATTTGGATCCGCTGGGTACTTCGACCGTTGCTGTCTTTGGTGCTCTTAGAGGTGGGCCTGTCCTTTGTCCCGGTTCCCGACTGGTGGGAAACCGCCATCTTCACAGATTATCTCTATTCTTCTCGGCTCGAGAAACGCTTTCACTCCGCTGAATACAACTCTCTGGGCTATCGTGACACCGAATGGACTCCAAATGCCAAAAGCGTTGCCTTTCTTGGTGACTCTAGAACGTTTGGACTCTTTGTTCCCCGTGAGCAGACCTATGCCGAGCAAGTTGAGTACATGAGTGATTGGCAGAGTCTCAATTTGGGGATTCCGGGTGCCACAACATTTGAAGCATTGGACAGCATGGTTCCAGACGCCATTGCCTACAACCCCTCTGCTTCGGTGGTTTGTCTAGACATCAACAGCAGTTTAATTGGCTACATTCCACGATCCAATGCCACTCGCCGCAACGATATCGTCAGCAACCTCATTCGGTCGTTCAACACCTGGATGGTGATGGAAAGTGCGTATCACTCTATCTTTTCAGAACGTGTACAAATTATACCCGTGGAAGACTATGGCCAGCAACTGGATCAAGTTTTCGAACGACTCAGTCAAGCGGGTGTGACACAGCACGTGCTGTTGGTTGGGTATACACCGCTGAAAGATTATCCAGACTTGTACACACAAGAAACCTACAACCTATACCGTGAGAAGTCTCGAGAAGTTGCTCGCAAACGGAATATCCCAATCATCGAATTCACTGATGCGTTACAGGGGCTTTCTGCGGAACAAGCGTACGTTGGGGAACACAAAATTCACTTATCGGCTCAAGGCCATCGACGGATCGCCAGTGCGGTGCTCAAAATCCTCAACGGTACCCGATGATATCGAAACTGAAATATGTGTTCCTTGGTGCGTGCCTATTGGTTGGGGCAGAGGTGATCGCACGACAAATGGAACGTGGAGACGCCAACGATGCGCTGTTCAATTACTTCTTTTACGACGAGCAACTGCTGCGCAAAGACATGATTGAACAAGGTGGCATCTTTGAACACGGTCGACAAGTCAGACTGAACAGTCGAGGGTTCCGAGATTCCAAACCGTGGCCACCCAGTTCTGGGGACAACAAAAAACGCATTGTACTCGGCGGTGCAGGACACGGATTTGGCGAAAACATTGGTGATGGATTCATTTATGCCCATCTATTAGAGCGCTCTCTAAAACGAAAGAACAATTCTGTGGAAGTGTACAACTTGTCTGTTCAAGGATCCACCATCTTATTTTTTGAACGGGCGTTGTTGGATGAAGTGCTTTCCGTGAAACCCGATGTGGTCATCCTAACCTACACTGGATTCAATGAGGCTCTATACTCTTTTCTGCCTGAAAGAGACGTTCTCTTCCCCCACAACACAATCTACAATATGGCCATGAGCAGTGCCCTTGCGCGACGCATTCACTTGTGGCTGTTTGCTGAACCCACCAAAGTCAACCGCGTCACACCCGATGAAATGATTGCCTCCTATGAACGCATTGTGTACACCCTTCGCGAAAAGCACATCGAGGTCATGCTGTTGCAACAGGTTGTCATTCACCCCGACATTGAAGGACTGTGGTCCTTGGCAGAGATGGATCGATATCGATCACGCATTGAACAATTTGCCAAGGAACAACGCATCCCATTGGCGGATCCACTGCCCTTCTGTCAGGTGCGTGAACAGTGGTTTGAGCGTTTGGAATGGTCCTCTGGCGATGGACACCGTGCCGCTGCGCGCGCACTTGAACCCCACCACTCTTTTCTGCTGGGCAAGTAAGTACAGACCGAGTCTTCATACGCAACACAAAAAACAACCAAGGACTGAATCCCCGCGAGAACTCAGCCCTTTTGAAAACCCTACAACGGCTGTGGGGTCAACGTTGATTCAGTCTTGGGTTACCGATTGATTTCCACAACAATTTTGTTGTCTTGTGGTTGACCCAGATCCTTCACAGAACCATCTGCCCAATGTACTGTTACATTGTTCAATGTCGCGCCTTCAGGAATACCGAAGAACGCATTTGGCTCGGCTTGTACGGCACCGTTGACCGAGCGTACTTCACGGGTCACAGTGTAGTCACCGTCCTCACCAGAGAACTTGGCCACCACTTTGGCACCCAACGGAGAACGGGTTCCTGAGAACAGCACTTCCAAAGAGTCTCTTTGTGAGGTGTTTTCCAACAAGATCACTGGATCATACGTGTTTCCAATTGCCGGATCTGTATTGCGCAACACCAAATCTTGCGTCCCATTGTTGTCGATGTCCATTGGTGCAACGATGTAGCCATCTTCCGCACAGTCAGCACCTTCTAAGTAGCCCACTTCGGTAAATGTGCCATCCCCGTTGTTGCGGTACAAACGGTTGCGTTGATCGCCACCCAACGAGAATGAATAAGCATCGCCCGCATCCTTGTGTCGTCGCAACATTCGCAAAATTGGGTTGGCTTGCTCTTCTTCACGAACGGCTGGGGCAAAGTTGCTACCACCGTGCACGTCGTTTTCGAAGTCCAGTTTCAAAGTTTCCAAATCTTCCAACCCTTGTGGCTCGTTGGAACGGAACTCACCGCGATCACGGATGCCAGTGTGCAAAGGATCAGCGTGGGCTGCCAACTCAGAACGGAAGAACAAACTGTCCAGTTGTTCGTCCCCATTGGTCCACAATCCGTTTGGCAAGTAGTAATCCAACAACCCATCGTGGTTGAAGTCTACCCATTCACCTGCTGAAGCCGCTTCTCCAGTCCAAGAGAGTTCAGACTTTTCAGTCACGTCTACAAAGGTACCATCGCCTTGGTTTTCATAAAGAAGGATGCCAGTGTAATTTTGCTGGAGCTCAGAGAAGTTTGCACTGTAGCGATCGTCATGGAACTTGACATTCTCAGCCATGTTGAACAAGCGCTCTCCTGCTGTCAACGTCACGTTGCTGGCAATGATGTCCAAGTGACCATCGTTGTTGAAGTCACCGGTGGTCATTCCCATACTCATACCAGACATTTTCAGCCCCATTGACTCAGACGTCTCTTTGAAACGGCCTGAGTTGTCTCGCTGGTAAATTGGGTTGATGCGCCCAGAGTCGTCTACAATGATGATTTCTGGTTTTCCATCGCCATTCAAGTCTGACGCAAGAGAAGCGTGGGCGTAAACACCGTTGTCATTGACCAAGCCGAAAGAAACGTCCAGTTCTTCGAATGTCCAATCTCCTTTGTTGTACCAAATGCCTTGTGAATGCAAATCTTCTGGGCGTTCACGGTTGTAAATGCCACTGGTGAAGTCACGCAATCCAGGGAAGCCAATGTAAATGTCGGTGTGGCCATCGCCATTGAAATCAGACAGTGTCAATGGCATTGCGCGGTCGTACTTACGCGTTCTTGGCAGTAGATTCAAATGACGCTTGAAGGTTGCTTTTCCTTCACTTCCAATATTTTCATATGCAACAAAATCACCAAGTTGATCTTGTCCTTGTTCTACGAACCGCAAGAATACGATGTCCTTATCCCCATCGTTGTCAATGTCGTCTACAGC
>CBFICN010000320.1:0-3627 GCA_965661045.1 uncultured Myxococcota bacterium | reverse complement strand
GCTACTTGAATGGGTTCCCACTCAGCGTCGGTGAGCGCGGTTTGTTTGCGTTGAGCAATTATTGGTAGGCGATCAATGGTGCCATTGTACTCTTGTTCGTAGGTTTTGTACCAATGCTCAACTTGTTCTTGCTGCATGGCTTCCGTTACCGATACTGACTTCCACATTGGCAATTGAATTTTCGTAGGAGACTCAGATGTTGCATCCACCATAAAAAATGGACTGAGTTTCATAAATTCTGATGGTGCAGTTTCTACAATGACCGTTGTGTTTACAGAAATATTGTTTGGAACGATGGGCGCTTGCTCTGTTGAATAGCCGTCTTGCCATCCCGTAACGGTTCGAACAAACCATCGTTGTTGCCACAATCCTTTCAGTGGTGTCAAAAAGTCATCTAGGTCAGTGTGTCCTTGTTGAATGATAGATGCAGGGGCTTGAAAACTGCCGTGTGCAAACCGATTTCGAAACGCAATCAACTTGGATACCAAGCCATTGTCTTGGGGAGTGCCCCAGTTTATTTTGTCCAATCCAATAAAACGGGTTGGCCGTTGGTGAGTTTGGAACAAATTGGAGATAGACCTAGAAAATGCCACCCATCGACCGGTTGTGAGAGAATTTCTCTGTAAACTCTCAATAATATTGATGAATATGGGTATGGCGCTTTGAAAAAGTTCGGTGTCTACTTCGATCGCAGCCCAAAGTTCTGCCATCCAGATTCGCCCCAAATGCTCAAATAAAGAGTCGATAACAACAGAGGTTTCGTCGGGTGTGCTTTCAATCCCATATTCCTCCAATTCATCGGATAATTCTTGAATGTGATCGGCTAAAATGGGTGGAAAAGTTGAGTAAATACTTTGGTTGAATAAAATGGACATAGGTCTCTGTGGGCTTAGGGCTCTATTTTAACGTTGGTGTCGGCTTTGTCTTGTTGCGTGAGAGACGATCTTTGGCTTTGCTGTTGCCTGCCCTTCTAGAAAGTGTGGCCTATGTTGTTTACCTGTTGTTCGTTGATAATCTTGTAAAACTGTATCCATGATGTCCCTTGATTTTTGAGTTTTCCAAAATTGATGTAAATTTTTTAGCATGTTGTTGTAGGATATTTTATGGGTTCTACCAGTGGTGCTGAACAACCAGTCTGAGAGTTCAAGAAAAGCATAGAAAGGGGAGGGTTCCGCTTTGAATAGTTCAAGGGTATGAGAGAATCGTCCACTGTTCCCCATGAAGTTCCAGTAGCGCGCAAAGCGTCTCAACCGAGCAAGATCTTCAAAAGACAGGACAGATGTTTGCAAAAATTCATACGGGGGGTGAGGGGAATATACGTGTTTCCATTCTTCTGAATGCATCGCAATGGGGGCCCCATTTAGCCGTTTGAGTATCCCCACTTGAATCTCTTGGGCACCCAGTCCCAGTAGGTAATCGAACCCTCGGGCAAAGGACTCCATGTCTTCCCCGGGCAAGCCAATAATCAAATCGGTGTGTAGGTGGACACCCGTTCCGTGTAAAAATTGAAGGTTGTCTTCGAGAGCTGTATAGTTTTGTCGACGTTGTATTCGCGTCGCAACGTCGGGGTTGAAGGTTTGGATGCCAATCTCAAATTGAATTTGTCCCGCGGGAAAGCGGGCAACATAGTCTCTTAGTTCTATCGGAAAGCGATCTGGGACCATTTCAAAATGCAAAAACAAGTCGGGTATATGTTTCAACTTATCGAGAAAGTATTCTAAGATTGCTATGCTGGTCTTGACTTTGAGATTGAAGGTTCTGTCGACAAATTTGAATTGTTTGGCTCCGCGTTCAATGAGGTCATCAAAGGCGGCAAACAAGGCGTCCAAATCAAAATTTCGAACTTTCTTATCCAGTGAACTCAAGCAGAACTGACATTTAAAAGGGCAGCCTCTGGAGGCCTCGACATACATAATACGGCTTTGCACATCGTGATCTGTATAGAGGTGGTACGGCAAAACGAGTTCACTCACCGTCGGCAATTCTCCAAGCCACACCTTTTTCTCAGGTGTCGTACCGTCCAGTATTTGTGTACACAGTTTGGGCAGGGTGACTTCTGCTTCTCCAGTGACGAGAAAGTCGGCCCGTTCCACAATCGACTGTCCTTGCCACTCATGGCTGACTTCTGGTCCACCAATGACAATCTGAATGTTGGGACGTACTTGTTTGATGAGGGCAATCAATGCTTCGGTTTGTTGCACGTTCCAAATGTAGACCCCAAACCCCACAATGCTGGGTTGGGCTTGTAAAATCCACTCCAGCATTTGAATGGGATCGTCGTGGATTGTGAACTCGTGAATATTGGTGATGGGTTCTAAGTCTCCCATATTCGCCTTGAGGTAGCGCAAGCCAAAGGATGCATGAATGTACTTGGCATTCAAGGTACACAACAGAATTGTGGACCTCGGTGGAGGGGAGGGTTGCATAGTGTAATTTTACCGTTAAATATGAAGGATTGTTTTATAAATTAGTACGCTCAGTAGATAAGTCGTACGACACTGTGTCGGATGTCGGAGATATCTGACATGGTGATTTCTAACCCTATGGAGAACAGAATGCTATCAATGTTAACCTTCAGTCTTTTCTTTGCTTGCCAAAGCGAAATTGACACCAAACAAGCCGCTGATGTAAAAGATGTACCTGCTGCGACGGACAAGGCGAAGAAACCCTCCCCGTTGGCCAACAAAAAATTGGTGAAGACGCCAGCACCTGGAGCAAAAGTGGCGCCCGCAGTCAGCAATGGATTGCCGTTGGCAGAAGGTTCTAAGGTTGAGTTCATTGGCGCGAAGGTCACCGGCGACCACAAAGGTGGCTTTGAAAAAGTGAAAGGGTCTCTGTCACTTGGTGAGTCCGGTGGAGTAGAAGGTGTGAATCTAGAAATCGATATGACTTCCGTCTATGCCGACCCATTTCCCTATGCAGAAAAGTTTGTGTCTCACTTGAAAGATGAAGACTTTTTCCACGTGGAGAAGTATCCAACGGCCACATTCAAGAGTACATCGATTGAAGGTACAAAGGTTACAGGCATTTTCGACATGCGCGGTGTACAAAAAGAAGTGTCTTTCGATGCTGAAATCTCAGACAAAGCCCCATACACTTTGAAAGCCGAATTCAAAATCAATAGAAAATTGTGGGGCATCGAATACGCAGGAAAAGCCGACGACCTCATCAAAGACGACGTGGCAATTCTTGCAAATCTTCAGTTTGGCAAGTAACATTTGCCACGCTCAAACAGAGGGCTCAACTGTGATTTAGCCTACGACGACCAAGGTTGAACAAGCGAGCCCTGTCTCTTTGTGAGCAGACATGCTATAGTTGTACAATCCGTATAGGAGGTTCAATGCAACGCGTGTCTGTTCCTATTTTTTTGACCTGTATTGTCGGACTGTCGGTTGGGTGTTCGGAAAATCGATTCTTTTCGGTCCGAGAAAAATCGGATGAAGACACAGCAACTCCAGTGTCTGAACCAAGTGCAGATGGAGAACCCTCAAGCGAGCCCAGTGCAGAGGCGTCGACTGAACCAAGTGCAGACGGAGAACCCTCAGGCGAGCCCAGTACCGAACCTTCAGCGGAGCCCAGTAGCGAACCTTCGTGGGAGCCGAGCAGTGAACCCTCTGATGATTCACT
>CBFICN010000319.1:0-3630 GCA_965661045.1 uncultured Myxococcota bacterium | reverse complement strand
AATTGGTCGACACACCCTCTTCTCCCACCTCTCCTTCAGAAGGGTTGCGCACTTCAATGGTTGGCTCATCCAATTCATCGACCACTTCCAACCGCATCGACACGCTGCTGCTCAGCCCTTCGGTGTCGGTTGCTGTAAATGTGATGACGTGATCACCTGGGGATAAGGCATCGGTCGCGAAGTATACATCTCCAGACGCATCTGGAACAGAGTTATTCAGTACGTCATCCAGACTGCTCTGCCACGTCACTTCTAGATTCTCTTCCGCATCTTCCAAGTCCGTTGCTTTTCCACGGAATTCAACCAAATCATACTCGTTGACAACGGACTCATCCGCTGGTGTAACGATGCTGAGATTTGGTGCATTGCTTGATACCTTAAAGGTATTGTCATCCCCTGTACACCCAACGGTCAACATCAAAACAGTCAAACCAAATCGCATGGCAACCCCCTTATACACAATTATACTCTGGTATACACCAAAGCATTGTATCTCTATGCATGGACAATTACAAACACCACCAACACCATAAGAAACCTACAATGTTCACTATGCACAAATGTGCAAAAAGGACTATCTTATGAAACTGACAAAGATGGGAGTGCAGATGTTGAGTTTACTGACCTTATTGATGGCTTGTGGTGACAAAGATGAAAATGGTGGAGACGATACTGGCAGTGTCACAACGGAAGATACGGCCGTCGTCGATGTCTGTACAGAATCTGCCTTGGGGGCATTTTCCAGCGATGTAGAGTGGATTACCCTACATGGAAACTCGGCAACCTTGTTTTCTCTGGCCGGAGAGAACGCTTTAACCGCTGAATATGCTGGTCAATATGGCACCTACGACTTGAACACCGTGGGGTTTGAAGGGGGCAACGGGTTTTACTTGGAGCGCCCGGGGCGAGTACTGGGTGCACGGGTCATGTGGGACAACCTATCTGAACTAGAAACGGCCGCAGAGTTGTACTTTTGGCCAGATTTTGGAAGCAATGGCTATATGTGGGATGCCGACAATCCGTACTCCATTGAATCTCGTTGTTTGGACAGCAACAGCAACGGTCAATGGGTAGACTACGTGTTGGCAGAACCGATTGTTGTGTCTCAACCCTTGCACGTTTTTGCTGGATACACCCGTCCAGAACGCGAAACTGGAACCCCCTCTACGACACCTGAAATCATGATGGAGAATTACCAAACCGATGGTGAACCCTACATGGCTGGTGCATGGTTTTTGGGCGTGGACGACGAACTGTACCACCGCGGTATGAGCAGTCCATGGTACACCTACCAGATCGAATTGGCTGTTGAATACGACGCAGAAATTCCCGCTGAAAGTAAACCCTTCCAACTCAGTGATATCGTCTCTGCCAGCAGTCGCGTTGCCTGGGGTGACTATGACAACGATGGCGATGACGACATCATGACCAACGGTCCAACACTGTACGCCAACAATGGCGATGGTACATTCGAAGACCTCACCGATGCACTGGTATTTACAACGGCCTCATCGAACGGTGGCATCTGGGGAGACTTCAACAACGACGGTTGCCTAGACTATTTTGCGCAAGGGTATGCCGACAGTTTGCTACTCAACTCCTGCAATGCAAGTGGTGAAGGCTACAGCTTTACCGATGTGACCTCCATCAGTGGCATCAACGACATTCAAACTGAGCGAGACTGTGATGGAAACGAGGAAGCAGAAGTTTCCCCCACTGAAGGATCTGCATGGTTTGACGTCGACAACGACGGCTGGCTGGACTTGTACATGGCCAACTACGAGTGTTCTAGTGAATACGATTACTTCATGAATTACGATGACAAAGTATGGCGCAACAATGGCGATGGAACCTTTACAGATTGGACCGCCGATTCCAAAATCTCGCAAATCAACCATGCTGGTCGAGGTGTCACCACCGGAGACTACGATCAGGATGGGGACATCGACGTTTTTGTCAGCAATTACCGACTAGACCCGAACTTCTTTTACAGAAACGAAGGAAACGGAGAGCTCAAAGACATCGCATTGATCAACGGCACCAAAGGCGTTGCTGCAGCTGGTGCCTTCGGACACACGATTGGAGCAGTGTTTGGAGACGTCGACAACGACGGCGACTTGGACATGGTGCACGCGAACCTTGCACACCCATTCTTTTACTGGTTCTCAGATACCAGCATGGTGCTGATCAATGATGGGAATGGCAAATTCACCAATGAAGGGGCCGAACGCGGACTCTATTACCGAGAAACACATTCCAACCCAACGCTCTTTGATGCCGACAACGACGGCGACTTGGATCTCTTTATCACCGCAGTCTATTCGTCTAGAGACTCGGACTTTTATCTCAATGACGGAACTGGACACTTTACCCTTGCCAATTACGAGAGCGGTTTGGTTAAGCGCAATGGCTGGGGGTCATCGGTATCCGACTTTGACAGAGATGGTGACGTAGACCTGATTGCCTACGATCTCTACGAAAACACCGCAACGGAACTCGGACACTGGGTTACCATTCGCCTCTTTGGCGGGCTTCAAGGTGGACCGGCAGACGACTGGCAAACGTGGACTGGTTCATCGAACATCTCGGCAATCGGTGCAACAGTTACAGTAAAGACAACCCGAGGTGAGCAAATGCGTCACGTCTCTGGTGGTTCTGGCACTGGCGTCCAAGATTCGATGAACCTCCACTTCGGATTGGGTGAAGCCGACACCATTCAATCAATTGAAGTCCTTTTCCAAGGTGGTACCAGCGTGACCATCGAAGATGTCGATGCCAATCAGCAAGTTTGGATCCACGAAGACGGGTCTATGGAGGTGGGTGAAACTTTCCCGAGCCACTTCTTGCCGATGCTACAGGACTCGGATGAAAGCGATACGGGAACCGATACTGGTTTGGGTGGGTAGGATACACTCAGCCCCTTCTCTTTCGAAGACGCGACGTTGGCTTCTAGTGTGGGATTTGAAGGAGTAGATTCTTCGTTTCAGTCTCGCCCAACAGCTTCACATTGAAGCCTATTTGAACAAAATGAATCAGCGAGAAATCAAAAATCGCATTTTCGGAGAGGAGTTTGCGGTTCAGAATGCACTTATATGGGGGCCAATTGTCGCAAAAAATCAGTCTCTCAAGAAAGTTTCACAGCAAAGAAGGCTGATGTGGTACTACGCTCAGCATCGAGGTATTCAAGTCACCGACAGTGCACGCATTGTTTCCAGTGCCCTTCAAGAAATGTGTTCAAAACTCTTGAATGAACGGAGAATTGATTTAACGGAACACTGGGAAATACAATGCCGAGATACGAGTCCCTATTTCTATACGAACAATCGATACTTGTATTCTAGGATTGGACACAATCATTTAGTCGATGTGATATCTCAATTGGGGATTGAGTAGACACAACCGATGCTGAATTTTAGTCCGAAATCCAATATGACAATCGTCTGTATGACTCCCACACAACATCGGAGTCAATATGTCAAACACCATCCCAATGACCTTTGAGTACATGCAAACCTTCGTGAGTACTTTTCTTGATCGAAGATGCTCATGCAAATCCAATCAAGGAAATCCCTGTCCGACAGATGACGAAGGAAACATCATGTGGCACACGTGGAGACGCTATGGGGCAAC
>CBFICN010000318.1:0-3663 GCA_965661045.1 uncultured Myxococcota bacterium | reverse complement strand
TGCTCTTGATCGTCATCTAACCCCATATGTGAAACAACTACAACCACGTCTGCACCTTGAGCCCGTAGTTTCTCGGCTTCTCTGGGAATGACTTCTCCCGGTTCATTGACCAGTACACCCAGTGAGTTCGACTCGTCATATATAGAGTTCAAAGAGGATACATTTCCAAGTCCGATGACACCCACTCGAAGACCATCCAACTCGAACATGCTACTGGGTTCAACCATTTTCTCCAACTCAGTTGCCCAAGGCAGATCCCAATTTTCAAAGTCGTAATTGGCTGCTAACAGTCGGTACCCTCCATATCCACCATACTGGACAGCGAGGTTTCGGGCGCCGTTGTCAAATTCGTGGTTGGCGACCACAGCAGCATCCAATCCAATCTCACTCATCAACTCCACTTCAGCTTTCCCACCGTATTCATTGAAAACGATGGCGCCTTGAAAAGAGTCTCCAGAGTCTAAGTGGATGACTCGACCAGCAGAGGCGCGTTCTCTTTCTAGAATCGCCGCAATCTTGGCAATCCCACCAAAAGGCCCTGCATCGTCCAAACCATCATCGTCTTGGTCTCCAACACCGAGTCCCAGTGAACGATCGGTAAAAGACGGTTCGAACTGGTAGGGCATCAAGCGAGAGTGCAAATCCGATGTGTGCAAGATGGTGAAACGAACGTCTTGTCCTGCAATGGCAGGAGGTTCGACGCTTGTGGTTCCAATACAGCCACCCAATGCGAGTGCAAGTGTGCAAGAACTTGTGGAGCCAGTGAACCAGTTTCGTAAGTGGAGCATGCGTTCTCCTGATCAGTGGTGGAGTGAATTCTGTTCGCAATGTAGACTACAGATTTGTCGCCAACCCCTAATCCATTTTGATGGACATGTCGATTCTGCGACGAAAGTTTCACAAACTCTACACTGTCCAAGATTGAGAAAGGAAACTTTTGATGTGTCTTTTGTATAGACATCCAGATTCAATCCTTTCATATCCATCCGTTTTGTTGCACATGGGTCGGAAATTGAATACAACAGTACAAATTGAATTTTTTTGACGCAACTTGGGTCTGTCGGTTTTAAAAACCAGACACCATCATGGTTGCACAACCTATGGGATGAAATATGAAGCGTATCCTCCTATCCAAGCAAAGTATATTGACTGTAATGGTCGGGGCTTTGTTTGCTGCTGATGTTGACGCAGGCGGTTTCGAAGGCAAAACAATGAGAGACCCTTTCTCCAATCGATCTGTGGAAAGGGGATTGGTGCTTGGTAAGGGTTGGTTCCAAATCAACGCAGGAAGCTCTTACAAAAATGCCACCGGCTATTGGGATGCTCAAGGCGCTCAACAAGATTTTGACAGTGCGAACTGGCTATATACCACTCAGCATTTGGGTATTCGGTATGGTTTGACCCGCAATTTTGAATTCTCTTGGAAAATGCGTTCTCACTACGTAGCACTGACGAATCCAGAGTTGGGAACTGATACTGCCATGTGGGGGTTGGGGGACCCAGAACTTGGCGCGACATATCAGTTGTACCGAAGTTCAACTCCGATGACCTCTATCGTTACGTATGCGAAATACAAAGCACCCTTCGCAAATGAAATGCCAGGAAACTACGTTGGCGGTCCAAACTCTTTCTCAAATTTTGTGTTGACCACGGGAACACCCGACTTGAATGTTGGTTTGGCAGCCAAGAAACAATTTGGTCCTGCGGCTGTGACCATTGATATGCACCACGTCAAACGATTTTCAGCACTGGCAAACTACGCCATTGAAACTGACATGAATCAGTTTTCAACGCGTGTGAAGCCCGGAGATTTAAATGTGTTGGATGTTCAAGGGGAAATGCAACTTGGACCATTGAACGTGCAAGCCGGTGGAACCTATACTCAACGTGGGTACTTCAAAATTGGGTCAACTTCTCCTGGGTGGTTGCCAAACAAAAATTTGCAAAATATTGAACAATCGAATGGTTGGGCTTTAGACGCTCGCCTCGGTGCAACATTGAATGTGATGCAAGAGATGGACATCAATGCGGGTGCGCAAATTCCGTTGCGTGGTGAAGATCTAATGTTCTTCCCGCTTGAAGATGTTCATCCAACTTACGGCCTCGTCTACACTGGCGAAATGGTCTATCGTTTCTAATTGCTTGTGAGGATACTGATGAAAAAGATTTTACCCCTCTTGGGACTCGGATGGTTGGCGCTTACAAGCCCAGAGGTTGAAGCTGCAAAATGGGTCACCCCATACAATTTTACCGATCTAGAATGGCAGACCATTGAAACTGAACACTTTGCGTTTCACTATCCAAAGTCGAAGGAAATGGAAAACAACCCACATGCTTTGACTGCCGAATACTCTGCAAAGCGGTTTGCTGAGTTTGCTGAAGAAAATTGGTACGACATGTGTGCCGAGTTTAACTACTTTCTCAAAGAGCGAATCCACGTCTTGGTTTTGAACCATGGCGATGAACTCGAAGGCTTTACGATTCCTTCTTGGGATTGGATCGTAATGAGTGCGAACCCCGGTGGTGGAATGTTCTCTTACTCTCGTGGTCGCATGGAGTGGTTCTCTACTGTATTTGCACACGAGTTTGCACACGTTGTATCGTTGAAGGCCTATCGTTCAACCGCGGAGCCCACTTTTACTACAGCGGTTGGTGGTTTGTACCAAAACGGTATCAACCGTCCCATTACAAAAGACAGCGACGGCAACACCACTTCCGCATTCAACAATGTTGGGATTGGATTTGAACTTCCATTTGCCGATTCAGATTCTGTTTGGTGGGTTGAGGGTGGCGCCGAGTTTTGGTCCGCCTCTACAAACGTCAACTGGTGGACAACCGCTCGTGACAGAACCATTCGAGTATCTTTGATGGAAGACCGATTGTTGACCTACGAAGAGTGGCATCACAAAGTGACAGCTGGTTGGAATGACGGTGAGCGTTGGTATCAGGGTGGACACTCGTTCGCTTTGTACTTGCGTGAGCGATTTGGTGCCGATGTCATGGCTCGCTTCGCGTTGGAATATGCCAAAGGTTGGCGTCCAATGTTTGAGACCGTCGTAGAGGATGTGACCGGTGTTGACTGTCGCACACTCTACAACGATTGGTTGGCGTACATTACAGAGCGCTATGATGACCAGTATGCAGACGTTCAAGCCCAAGGTGAAGTGGCTGGTCTGGAACTGTTGTCTTCAGCTCCACAATGGGAACACAAAACACCATCCGAACGAGATGCTTGGTTGGGTGACAAAGAAGGGCTCTTTGGAGAGAACGCTCGTCACTGGTTTGGTCGGAAATCTGCCCGTGAAAGAGAGCAAGCCAAAGAACGTACGGGGCTTTACCAGTACGATCCACGAACGTCGGACGATGGAAATTGGATTGGTGTGGTGAATCGTGGTTCGATTCAAGTCAAGAAGATGAACCGTCAGCAAAATCGTACGTTGACCGGTGCAAAAGGCTCTGGTCCAGGGTTGGCTGCAACGGAGCGTTCGCTACAATCTTTCAGCATTCCGTATGCGTCTTTTGATCACGGTTGGGATTTTACACCGTCAAATGATGGTGTTGTCTTGACTGGGCATGAGGAGTCTCATCCAAGAAACAAAACCCACGCGTTGACCAAAGTGTATTTGGAAAAAGACGGATATGATTGGAAACAGTTGGTGTACT
>CBFICN010000317.1:0-3673 GCA_965661045.1 uncultured Myxococcota bacterium | reverse complement strand
CGCGCAATTACTTGATGATTGGGTTGGCGCTGATCGCTGTGGGTTCAGGGGGAATCAAACCCTGTGTGTCCGCCCACGTCGGTGATCAGTTTGGCAAGAGCAATGCCCACTTGATGGAGCGCATCTTTGGGTGGTTCTATTTGTCGATCAACTTGGGTGCTTTCATCTCTACATTGTTGACGCCTTGGTTGTTGAGCAATCCAAAATATGGTCCCGCGTGGGCTTTTGGGATTCCCGGTGTGTTGATGGCGGCCGCGACCGTGTTCTTTTGGATGGGGCGCAAGGTGTTCATCCACATTCCAGCCGGTGGATCAGAGTTTATCAAAGAGACCTTCAGCCCCAAAGGGTTGGGTTCGATGGGAAAACTGTTCGGTATTTACCTCTTTGTCGCCATGTTTTGGGCACTCTTTGACCAGACCGGTTCGGCGTGGGTGTTGCAAGCAGAGAAAATGAACCGAAACTTTTTGGGTTTCGAATGGCTCTCGTCTCAAATTCAAGCCATCAATCCGATTATGATCATTTTGCTGGTGCCTTTGTTCAACAGCGTGGTCTATCCAGCGATCAACAAAGTCTTTCCACTCACCCCGTTGCGCAAGATCGGCATTGGGTTCTTTGTGACCGTACCTGCATTTTTGTTGCCCGCCTGGATTGAAAGTCAGATTGCCGCTGGAGAGGCTGTCAACATTGGCTGGCAACTGTTTGCCTATGCCCTGATCACCGCCGCTGAAATCTTTGTGTCGATCACCTGCTTGGAGTTTTCCTATACCCAGTCTCCCAAAAAAATGAAATCTTTCATCATGGCGATTTATCTGTTTTCGGTGTCTCTTGGAAACCAGTTTGTCAGCATTTTCAACCACTTCATTCAAAACCCCAAGCCGCAGATTGAGTTGATGCAAGAGGGAGACTATGTCTTTTCGTTGACCACCAGCGACGGAACGGAAACCGTTGTCAAAGAAATGATGGTCTCCGTTGTCAATAGTAAACCCCAAGGTAAACGCCTAACGGAAGCCCCAGAGGCAGAAGACAAAGTAACGCCTCCATCGGTATCCTTTGCTGAACCCTTGTTGTTGGTTGCCCCCAACGCCTCTTTGAACATCTTTGCTTCTACCGACTTTGGCACGGGAGAAGGCGATATCGCGTACACTTGGACGGTGGAAGGTCCCGGAGCTGCCACCATCGCCGCCAGCAACAAGCGCTTTACCACGTTCTCTGCCGCTCAAGAGGGTGAGTACAATATCTCTCTTTCCTTGAGCGTGGGGACGTTGGAAGGGACTGAGTCGATTACAGTCTTGGTGACAACGGAGAACGTCGCACCGATGGTCAATCTACCTGAAAATAAGGACTTTGTACTGTATACCCGCTGTCAGGGACTCGGTGGAATCTTTGATTCCGACTGTAAGGAAAAGCAGGTGTTGTCTTTGAACGCTGCTGGAACCTATGACCCAAATGGGGATGAACTGACCCACCAATGGAATTTGATTTCTCAGCCAGAAGGGGCAACGCTGAGCAACGAGGACATCCAAGGGCGTCAGTATGCTTTCTCCACAAGTAAGGTTGAGGGAGCCAATTACTATCTGTTCTTTGCGGGCTGTATGTTCCTAACCGCACTTGGCTTCATTCCCTATGCGATGCGCTACAAAGAAGAAACCTACATCCAAGATGAATCTGACCGCGCGTAGGTGTCCCATTTCCACTGTTCAATCCACCATTGTTCTCGGAGATCACATGCAACCGATATCTCGTCGTGCTTTTGCCGTTACGATTGGCATTGTTGTGGGTATGGTGGCAAACATGGCCATCGCACAGTTGGGGATGTCCATCCATCCACCGCCTCAAGGTTTTGACCCCAATGACGCATCCGCAATGTCCGCTTGGGTTTCTACGATGTCCACGTCTCAACTGTTGTTTCCTTTTGTAGCCCACATTGCACAGGGGCTGGTGGGTTCGCTGGCGGGTTGCTACGCCAATCGAGATACTGCATTGAGAACGGGAACACTGGTGGGTGGCATAACTGCCTTGTTCTGCATGCTCAACTTGATGGTGGTGCCCCATCCGACTTGGTTTTGGATGGAAGTGCCAATCGTGCTCGTGCTCGGGTGGGGAATTGGCAATCGATTGCAGAACTAAATTGGCCGTATGATTTGTGTTTCAACAAGACTCAAGTTGCTCACATTCAATCTTTGGTACACTGACGGGGTTTGCACAGTGTGTTAGAGCCTTGTAACTCTGTACCGCAGTGGGGGCGTATGAATCCGTTTGAAGCATTTTCATTTTTGCGTGAGCAAAATAGTTATTTCACCTATCACTTGATGCAAAATGACTTGGTGTCAGCCAAGAAAGTGTTGCGTATGGTATTGCGTAAACACCCAAAGTCTGCAGAGGTGGCGTCGCTTCGCGGTAGATTGTTGAGAACACTGGGACGAATTGAGGAAGGGGATGCGCTGATTCAACAGGCTGTGGATCAACGAGCCGAAGAGATCGCTCAGTGGTATCCAGCAGAATCTCTGCTCATTCGCATGCAGCTGTTCTCGACAGTGGTGTTTCTGGGCGGTCAACCCAACGTGTTTGAAACCGTCGGTCAAAACCAATTTCAAACCCTGGTCAATCACGGACTCCAACCTCACCATAAGGTGTTGGACGTTGGCTGTGGGTGTCTGCGGGCCGGTCACTTGCTCATTCCCTATTTGAACCCGGGGAACTATTGTGGCATTGAGCCCTATAAATTGCGGGTTCAGTTTGGGTTGGACCACGTGCTGACAGACGAAAGTCGGGCTCGAAACCCCCAAATTGCCTTTCACACAGACTTCTCCTTTTCGGTGTTCAATACACAATTTGATTTTGTCTTGGCAAGGTCTGTTTGGACCCATACGTCTCGTCAGCAAATCGCCACCATGCTCGATGAGTTTTTGGCCAAGACAGGACCGGATGCCCAATTTTTGACGTCTTATGTACCCGCACCCGACGAAGACTCCGCTTATATGGACGATGAATGGCTGGGACGCAGTGACGTATCCGAGCAAGGTGGGTATGCCCGTCATTCCCTGTCTTGGATTCAAGAACAAGCCACCATCCGTGGGTTGACTGTAGTGGAATTGGACGACGAACGTTATCAAGGACAAGTGTGGTTGCGACTCGCTCGCGTTTGATGAATTTGTTCCTATTTATCAAGTACCAATTAGAGACCGAATGCTATGAATGAACTTGGTTGTCTGAAATAAGGGTCGAATTTTAGAAAGTGGGAAAAGGTCTTCTTCCAGATTGGTTCCCATGAAGTATCCGTTAATTGGGGGGAATCAAAGTATAACTTGTGCTTCGACCGCCTTTTTTATCTCTTTTCAATACCCCCTTTGCAATCAAGTCTTGAATATCTCGATTTGCTGTATCATGAGAGCACTTCATGAGTTTCGCCCATTTCGCTGTTTTCAGTTTTCCAAAGAAATCGCCCAACAACAACCTCAGCATCCTCTGCTGGCGTTCATTGAATACCGTCATTGTATGGTGTTGCCAAAAATTTGAGCGTTGAAGGATGGTATCGAGCACCGACGTACTTTCCGTAAGAGACTTGTGTACACATCTGAGAAACCAACAAATCCATTCTGTAACCTCCAAGGTACCCCGCTGGGCCATTTCAAGCTGTCGATAGTATTCTTTCTTGTCTTTTTCTATTTGATTG
>CBFICN010000316.1:0-3707 GCA_965661045.1 uncultured Myxococcota bacterium | reverse complement strand
GTGGGAGAGGGCCAGAGCGAGAGCCTGAAGCCCCACTCCAAACCAAAGCACAGACAATGGCGGAGATGAGTCGAAAAAGGCTCGAGTGACGAACAAACAAAATCCATTTCGCCCGTAAGGGCGACGATTGCCAAAGGATACACGAGTACATTTCACGTTCCTATCCTTCATTCTCCTTTGAATCTATCGACATTCACATCCTTGAAAATACGAGGGGTGTTCAAACTTATCAAATGATGGTTGCTCTTTTTGTGAAAAGTTTGGATGGGCTTTATTCGGGCTTTTCTTTTTGATGATGGATTTACAGGATGCGGTTCTGGATCCTAATGTGTCGGATGAAAGGTGTTGGTGATTTCGATGAGTATCGGATTTCGTCCTTTGTGGCTCTCAAATCCACTGTCCAAGAGCCCAGCAACGTGATGTTGGGTCGCTTGGGCTTTGGGGCTGGTTGGGTTGCAAAAAATGTTGGGATAAACGGAAAATATCCGATTAACCATACAATTTCTGCTACAATGTGATCATGTTCGAATCTCTACCCATTCCATTGTTGACACATTCAACGATTCTGTTGCATCTTCAAGGCTATGCCAGACCCAATGACAAGATCAACCATCTGATTCAAATGGGAAGACTGACTCGATTACAACGAGAGATGTACTTGGTGAGCAACGGTCATCCTCCACCATTGAGTCTAATAGCCAATCAGCTGGTGCGACCATCCTACGTGTCATTGCAGTGGACGGCTCAATACTATGGGTGGATGACTGAGCGGGTTCATCAGGTCACGTCGATCACAACTGGACGTCGCAAAAGTGTAGAAACCGATGTGGGCAGTTTCATGTATCATCCTGTGCCACAACGATATTATGGGGTGGGGATACACAGTGTGGTGGTCGACACCCATGCTTTCTTGATTGCCAGTCCCGAGAAAACTCTTGCGGACATGTTGGTGAGTACACGAAATCTTCGCATTCAGTCGGTTGAGAATTTGATGTCTTATTGTGAAGAATTTTTGCGGTTGGACTTGGATGACTTGCCCCCTCTGGATTTGGACTTGCTCGAGCAAATTGCCTCCAAGGGCTACAAAAGCCGTTTGTTGCACACTTTGCACGCGATGATTCAGGAAATACAATGTTAGAGTCGATGCTCCAGAGATATGCTCTCAAGACCCCAGAGGAAACCCATCAGGCCTATCGAGAGATCTTACAGGAAATCGTCTTGGCTGGATTGTGGAAGGGGAACTTTTTTGATCAGGCTGCGTTCTATGGTGGCACAGCCTTACGGATACTGTATGGTTTGGACCGATTCTCGGAGGATCTTGACTTCTCATTGTTGAAACCCAACCCCAGTTTTGTCATTCAAGACTTTTTTCCAGCCGTTCAACGAGAGTTTGATGCACTGTCGATTCCAATTGAACTGACTCAGAAGAAGAAACGCCGGCAGTCCAGCATCCAGTCAGCCTTTTTGAAGACCGACTCACACATCCATGCATTAGAAATTCACTTGCCTTCACGGCGAACCATTAAAATCAAAATCGAAGTGGATATCACTCCACCAATGGGGTTTCAAACGGAAGAAAAATTGCTGCTTCAACCATTCTCGTTTTATGTAAAGACCTACGCAGAACCCGATTTGTTTGCTGGCAAAATGCATGCTTTGCTGTTTCGGAAATGGCGAAACCGTGTCAAGGGACGAGATTTCTATGATTTTGAATGGTATGTTCGTCGGGGAACGCGTATCAACCTTGCTCATTTTTTAATGCGCGCACATCAGTCGGGTGATTTGTTGGACAGAAAGACACTGTTGTTGGATGATTTGAAAGGACTTTTGCACCAAAAAATGCAGGTTGTCGATTTTGCAAGTGCGCGTCGAGATGTTGAACCATTTTTGAAAGACACGGGGTGTTTGGATATCTGGTCGACCCAGTATTTTTCACAACTCGTAGACAAAATGGTCGTCTAATGCTTTGAATCTGATGGTTTAGGAGATTGCATCCATCATCTTATTCAAGCACAACTACTCAAATATGAGTTCATAAGGCTAAAAATGTGCTAAACTATGCATATATGAATCCTTATGAACTAATTACGCCATACGAAATGGGCTTGCAAGTTGCCAAACGCGTTCAGACACTTCGACTCGCTCAGAACTGGACCCAAGCGACACTAGCGAAACGAGCAGGGGTATCGCTGGGCTCCTATCGACGTTTTGAGCAAACGGGGGAGATTGCTTTTTCGTCGTTGTTGCTTGTCGCCACAGCACTCGGTCGACACAGCGACTTTCATGCACTGTTTCAGCCACCACCTGCGCAGACATTGGCGGAATTGGAAAAGCAAGTGCAACCGAAGCGGAAAAGAGGGAGCAAGTGAGTTTGGAACGGTTGGAGGTTCGATATCACAACGGGATCGAACCCATTCGAGTTGGCCTGTTGGTTCAACAAAGTGGGACGCTATTTTTTGAGTATGATTCGGTATTCCTTCAACAGGGGCATTGGCTTTCCCCCTTCAAGTTGCCATTAACGTCAGGTCTTCAACCATTTCAGGATTGGCGGTATGGTGATGTATGGGGTTTGTTTGCGGACTCTCTTCCAGATGGCTGGGGTCTCTTGTTGATGGATCGATTCTTTCAGTCCCACGGTCGATTTCGAGAGTCGATTTCCATTTTGGAGCGATTGGCCTACTTGGGTTCAAACACGATGGGTGCGTTGACCTACCATCCTGCAACCGAGATTGACAGGCAGCAAGACGCAATCGATTTGTATCAATTGGCGCAGGAGTCTCAGCAAGTACTCTCAGGGGAAACGACAGAAGTACTCGAGCAGCTATTGTGGCTCGGTGGTAGTCCCGGTGGCGCAAGACCAAAAGTGTTGGTGGGGTTGCATGGCGAGCAGATAGTTTCTGGAGTGAGCGACTTACCAGAAGGGTATGCACCGTACTTGCTCAAATTCCATGCGAGAGTCGATGAAAGAGAAGAAGGTTTACTCGAAGAGTCTTACGCACAGATCGCTTGTTCTGCTGGACTTGAAGTGCCACAGACGCGCTTGCTTTTGGAGTCTCGGTCCAATCGTCATTATTTTGCCATTCGTCGATTTGATCGCCACAACAATCACCGCATCCACGTCCACACACTGGGTGGATTGATTCATTCTAGCCATCGACACTTCGACTGTGATTACAACAATCTTCTTCAAGTCACTCGTGTGTTGACCAAAAGCCAGAATTGTGTGGAGAAAGCATTCCGTCAGATGTTGTTCAACATTGTTTTGAACAACCGTGATGATCACGTCAAAAACTTTTCTTTTTTGTACAACGGAACCGAGTGGTCCTATGCACCCAGCTATGATTTGACCTTCAATGCCGGTCCTCGTGGTGAACATTCGATGACGGTCGCTGGTGAAGGTCGCACACCAAGCCTAGAACATGTCGAACAATTGGCTCTGAAGCACGGTGTGGATCGCACCGCTATGGTGAAGATGCTCGAACAGGTCTTGGAGGCATCTTTGCAGTGGAAAAATGTGGCGACCGATCTCAACATGTCATCGAACACACTCAAGCGCATCGAGTCACAGATTGAATGCAATCGAATTCGGTTTATGTCTTAGAACGATTTGGATGCTCTACCGTCCATTCGCCGAGAAGTGCTGATAGTCCTTGGTCTTGCTCCAGTACCCGCCCCATTTCCAGCCTTCTTTGGCAAAGGCAGTCACG
>CBFICN010000315.1:0-3717 GCA_965661045.1 uncultured Myxococcota bacterium | reverse complement strand
TTGATAAACAAGGAAAGTCTTGTCACTACAGACCGCACATCAACTTTTAGTAACTTTTAGAGTTCCCCCTGCCCCGCAAAACATGTCCCAACCATCGTCAAATCAGACTCTATAGCCTCTCGATCGATGCCCTGACTGGCCAATTCATCAACGAAGTCACGTAGATCTTGACAGGCTTTGGTTTCTGCGTTTGACAAGGTGTTCCAACGTGGTGGGACAAATTTCTCATAGTACTCAATTTTCTCGACGTCTCCAGAGGACAGCAAATCGACTTTGCGTTTTTGTAAACGGGCAAACTCGCGCATCAACGCTTGACTGGGGTTGTCACACGCGCGTTCATTGGAAGTGGTCTGTACCAATCGGTACTCTTTACACAATGCGATCAAAGCCTTATGGGCTTCACCAGCTTTGACTTTGGCTTGGTCAAGTTCCATTTGGCGGGGAGCGACCACCTTGAGAAAAGATTCCGCCTCTTCTATGCAGGCACCTGTAGGGAAAGTCTGCTTGTATTGTTGCCACACCACCCTTGAGTTGCTGTCACGAGCGGTGTCACAAGCCGCCAATTCTGCCTCGTCTACAATGGGGCTACCTTGAGATGGGACGATGGTGGAAGGCTGTTGGACGTTTTCGATGGCTTGAACGATGGCCTGATCTTCCTTTGTCTTCGCTGCATTGTCAATCTCAGAACCGTCATTCACTGGCAACGTTGCCCGCTTTTGAGTTGCCAGTTGCGCGTATTCAGTATTGGGCCAACGAGTTTCTATAGACCGATACATAGCATTGGCACGTGCGACATCAATGGATTCAAGTTTCTTGGCGGTTTTCAACTGCATGCGCTGAATCCTTCTCAGAGCAGTTTTGGCTTCAGGCGTATTTGGATGGGTTTTCAACACGTCTGCGTATATATCAAACGCCGCAACTGAATCTCCCTGCTGTTCGAGCATCACGGCCCGTCCAACTTGAGTCCCAGCGGTTTGACACCCCAACAACAATCCTGCAGCCAACCAAAAAATCATGACACTCCCCAATGATATTCGTTAAGAATACACTGAACTCAAACATTATCGTCTGTGCACATAACATGATACCTTGTTGTCAGCATTGAACGTTAATAAGATAGAACCCTTGTTTTGGAGTCACCATGGACAAATCTACAGCCAAAAAAGGCAATCTAGCCATCACCCTTTCTACGTTTCTATACATTCTATTCGATCGCGACATCGAGATTCACGATGAAGCCATCATTCGCATTTGCCAAGAAATTGAAGCAGAAGCGCAAAAGTCTACTGTGGAACAAGTTGTAGAGGCACTGCACCAAGCTTTACCTGCAGATGTAGAAATAGACAAAGGCACCCTGATATCTTTCGTCGAGGCACAAAGTGACAGCAATGACTTTCAAAGCCAAGATCCGTTTGAACTGGGCAAAAAATTGGTCGAGACTGTTCAAGAGTCCATCGCCGCAGATGCCAGCGTGGAAGACGTCATGGCTTGGTTCAGCGAGCGCGTACCGGCCATTGCCAACGGCTGGTCCACCGATGAAGAACACAACGTGTTGCAAAGCATTCGCCAATATGAGTTCAAAAGAAACCTGCCGTGGATTGGACGCATCGCCGAACGCACAGACAACGGCATCGAAGAACAGTGGGTCATGATTGAAAAAGTGACAGATTCTGTGTTGTGTATGGATCCTTATCCTTGGGATGAGGTCGATGAGGAATTCCGATTGGATCTCCCTGAGTTCCTGTTGCGGTGGGAACTGGCAGGGTCGGTCGCCATCCACTTGGGCTGATCTCAAACCCAGAGATCATTTTTTGTCCACCGACTTGTGCAAAAGGGGTTGGGGTTGGCTATACTAGGTATGGACTTTATTCAACTTCAACAACACTAATTTATGGCTTCACCTTCTTCTCCGTCTTCACCGTCCTCTCCGGGTGGTGACGTACAGGCAAAAGCAGGGTTTACGACGAACGTCACGGATCCATTGTCCCATGTAATTGGGATGGAAACGACATCAGACGAGCTCGCCGCGGACTCTCTTGCCACCATTGACGCCCTCATGCGGGATCCTCTGCGTGAGAGTTTGGGGTCAATTGTGGCTGGAAGCGACCCAAGAAACAGAGAAGATGCCGACCCAATGGACCCCGAAATGATGCGGGAAGGGCCAGTGATTGAGGAACGCCTCAAAAAACTGGTGATGATGGGTCAGATTGACAAAACGGTTGCCAAACAGTGGTTGCAAACCAAACTTCGAAAGAAAGTGACCGGTGCGCGTGCCAGACGCAAAGGCAGACGGAGACGTCGCATTGCCCTGCGCAGAATGAGAAGGTCTGGTCGCAAACTCTCGCGCTTATTGCGCAGACTCCGACGAAGACTGAGAAGAAAGCCGCCCAGAATTCGCCGCCGAATACTCATCAGAATGCGCGAACTGCGAGAAGCCCTTCGAGCCTCACACCGAATAAGAAGACAAGTCCAACGCACTGCCGACCCAATGGCGCGCGTCGTTATCAGCAAAGAAGAAAAAGCCGCCAAAAGAGTGTGGGAACGCAAACTCAGAACGCGGGTCGACGTTCACACGTGGAGAGCCAGTTCAACATTCAAAGAGTGGTTGGACAAAATGGAAGCTGGGTACCACCCAAATGACGCTTCTCGAAGTTGGATGACAGAGCGTGGTAACCTAGCCAACAATGCCACCGAAGAAGATGCTCGGGACATTCGCGCCAAAATGCCTGGTTCAGGCCAAGAACCGATCGTTCCAAGCACGACGTCTTATAGAGTCCGTGTGCGCTCCTCTTCTTCAACCACAACCGGTCGAGTACCCACCAAACGCATTGGCGTCTTTGTTCGTGGAGGCGGAGGTGGTGGCATTAGCGCGAGTGGTTCCGGAGGCGCTGGAGGAAGCGGAGACTCAACTGGTTCCAGTGGTGATTCTGAACCGAAAATCCCAGATATAGCCGTTCAAGTGTCTTCCGAAGATACAGAGGACAGTGGTTCTGGAGGAAGTGGGGGGTCCGGAGGCACTGGAGACACAGGAGGAAGCGGAGATTCAACCGGTTCCGACACAGGTGGGACTGGCGGTTCGACCACAGGGGGAGACCCAACCAAAAAGACACCCAAGATCAGTCCCGATGTGGAAGCCGACAAAGAAATCGAACTCGCGACAAGTGACAAAAAACCCACTGGAGGCGATCGGCCACCCATCACCTGTACTGCCGGTGATGACCCACACCTGTTTGACAAAAAGGACCTAGACCAAGCCATCGACAATGGCTACAGCATCAAAGAAGTGTACAAATGGTTGTGTGACAACAATTTCCGTGATTGGAACCCCAATGTTGCCGACAAGCGAATCATGAAGTCATTGCCAATGACATTGATGTTTCCCAACACCTACACGCCGAACAGCAAAGACGACTCCTCGGACAAGCCAGGCACTGAAGTCAACCGGTTCTCTCAAGGATTCTGCGATCGACTTCGAATTTTGATGACCTACTCGATCCAAAAGCACCCCGATCTGGCAGACTTTACCAATCGGATGCGCGAAGAGTCCATTTTACAAGCGCAATTGGAATCACAAGAACCCAAACCGTTCTTGGAAAGCAACCTACCAAAGGATTTGTTGCCGGTCATCGACATTTTGTTCGGTTCGATGGGCCAACCCCCTGAAGAAATTGGCGATCAACTCTTTCCTTCCTCCTATCCTGCATACCATGAATTTTT